>CAYXIP010000037.1:8885-14272 GCA_964465515.1 uncultured Candidatus Methanoperedens sp.
AATGGATTCCAGAGAAAAAATACGATTTTGCAAAAGATCTTTTCCCGAAAATAATGAAGAAGGGCGAAAACATTAATGGCTTCCTCGTGCGCGGCAGGTGGACAGATATAGGCAACCCTCAG
Source organism: uncultured Candidatus Methanoperedens sp. (assembly GCA_964465515.1). Lineage (GTDB taxonomy): Archaea > Halobacteriota > Methanosarcinia > Methanosarcinales > Methanoperedenaceae > Methanoperedens. The sequence continues at coordinate 9,008 of CAYXIP010000037.1, forward strand.
GCATATCGAGAAGCATGCAAATGGATGCTTGAGCAGATGCCGGGCACAAAGATTTCAGGGAGCCTGAGCATTAAAAACGCAAAAGTGAGCGGACCGATAGACATAGGGCACGATGTCTCGCTTGGTTCGAACTCTGCCGTTGTAGGACCAATCGTTATCGGAGAGAATACTTCCATCGGGGATAATGTCCTGATAGGTCCATATACATCAATTGGCTCGAACTGTACGATTGGCAGCAATTCAAGGATACTCTCTTCGTATATCTTCGATAATGTTGAAATCGGTAAAAATACCGCAATTTCTGGCGCGGTTATTGATAATGACACCATGATAAAAAACTCGTGCATCCTTGAAACGGGTACTGTAATCGGTCCAAGGGTGATTATCGAAGATGGGGTTACTATTCATTCCGGCGTCAGGTTATGGCCCGAGGTTACTGCAAAAAGAGGAACGAGGGTAAGGGAAACTCTTGTGAACAATGCTTTCGGCAATGAGACAAACGGGTCTTAATCTTCAAGTACTTCTACTGTGCCGTCTTTTTTCCCTATAAAAACAGCATTTACGTTCGTGAATATCCCGTGCTCCACAATACCGGAGCAGTGTGAAAGCGCATCGTCCAGGGAATAAGGGTCGTCTATTTTTCCGAAATCGGCATCCATGATGAAATTCCCGTTATCCGAAATGACAGGACCGTCTTTCTTAATTCCCATTCGCAATTCTGTTTTCCCTCCCAGCCCAGCCACCTGCTTTTCCACGAGTTTTCGTGCGAAGGGAAGGACTTCAAGGGGAACTGGATGATTCAATACATCAGTGACTTTGGATTCATCCACCACAACAACAAATTTTTCCGCAGATAAAGCCACGATTTTTTCACGCGTATGAGCAGCGCCGCCGCCTTTGATGGCGGTGAATTTGGCTATCTGGTCTGCACCGTCGATGGCAATGTCAAGCACAGGATGCTCATCCAGCGTGGTGAGAGGGATGCCGTTTTCAGCCGCCAAAAATGCGGACTGGTAGGAGGTGGGTACTCCGAGGATTTTCAAGCCTGAAGCCACGCGCCTGCCTAATTCCTTTATAGCGTATGCGGCTGTGGAGCCTGTACCTAATCCTATGACCATGCTGTCTTTTGCGAGCTGCGCCGCAAGTTCGCCTGCGGCCTGCTTGGGGTTTGCTTGTGTAGATTTTCTCATAGTCTATTGCCTATACGCTTTTTTATTATATACCTTTAATGAGCAAGCCTCAAAAACACATCCTCAAGGTTGGGCTGGGAAATCTCAATGTTCCTAACATGCACATCGCAGAACTTCTTTAATACATCATCAATAATAGATTCAACATGCTCTGCCACTATCTTTATTTTTCCGTTCTCATGCAGGATATCAAGAATTTGCGGGACATCCTTCAAAAGAGAAACATCGAAATCTCCTTCATATTCGATGGTTATAGCCTCCCCGAGCTTCATCTGCCTTTTCAGCTCATCAGGCGGCGCATCTGCTATTATCTCGCCCTTCTTGATAAACGCAATCCTGCCGCAGAGCTGTTCAGCCTCCTTCATGTAATGCGTGGTGAGAACTATCGTAATGCCTTTTTCCTCATGGATTCGCTTAATCAGCTTCCTTATTTTTATAGCCATATCTGGATCAAGACCCACGGTTGGCTCGTCTAAAAACAGGAGTCGTGGGTCGTTGAGCAGCGCTTTTGCAAGCGAGAGGCGCTGTTTTGTGCCTGTGGAGAGGGAATCGAACCTGGCATTCCCAAAAGGTGCAAGTTCAAGTATGTCAATGACGTTATTTATCGCTCGCTCCTTATTTTTTAACCCGTAAAGCATTGAGAAATACCGAAGATTCTCGTAAACCGTCAGGCTCCACGGGAAATTCGGGTTTCCGCTGCTGATGTTCACGATGTTTTTCACGCGGTTTGGGTCTTTGAGGGCATCGATTCCAAAGACTTCCACTTCCCCGCCATCCGGAATTGTGAGCGTGGAAAGGATGGAGATAAGCGTGGTCTTGCCTGCACCGTTCGGACCGAGTATGCCGAAAATCTCCCCTTCCTCTATCTCGATGGAAACGTTCCTCAGCACCTCTTTTTTTCCGTGGTTGCCGTCTTTGAAATACTTGTATATCCCTTCGGCTTTGACTGCAAGCATGGAATGAAGAACGAGCTAAAGGGCAAAAAGCTTTGTTAAAAAAGGATACGAGCCCGGGCAGGAACGAATTCCGCAGTTTCCGCACACGATGTTACTCGCATTTGGTATTTGCTACATCAGCCATACCGCTTTCGCAGGCATGATTGATTACCCGGTTTGCTCTCCAATGGAATAATCATAATTAATAATACTTATAATTTTCGTTATCAGGTCTGGTACCTATGAAAAGGGTTATCAACTCTTAAATTATATTTGAATTTTGCATGGAACAGGATTTGGCTCGCATCGGTGTATCTTTACCCGAGAATTTGCTTGAAAAATTCGATGAAATAATTACAAAAAGAGGCTATTCATCGCGTTCTGAAGGAATCAGGGATGCAATAAGAGGGTATATCCGCTACTATACATGGATGGGCGAGGTTGAAGGTGAAAGGGTTGGGATAATCTCGCTTGTGTATGACCACAACCAGAGAGGGCTTGTAAATTCGCTGCTTGACGCAGAGCATGAGTTCTCTGAAATAATCCGCTCTACACTTCACATGCATATAAACCACGATCTGTGCATGGAAGTATTGCTCATGAGAGGAGAAGGCAGGGATGTCAAGGCTGTTACCGAGAAGATAATGGCTTTGCGAGGCGTGAAGCATGTCAAACTCACAACCATAATCCCGGAAGAAGAGATATAATGCAATATGCGCGAATTCGTCCTGTACTCCCGAACCGGAAGAACTGATTCGAGATTCCATAGCCTGAGAGAAGCCGGGAGACTGGATGTGGTTTACCAGTCTATATTGATGGCGCTTTTCCGTTCCCACGCACTGCGAAGGGATGTCGTGTTCCATGCCATCCTCGGGGGTCCTCCGGCTCCGCCTCTTGAGCTTGTAGTTGATGGGGGAAAACTGAGCAATGTGCGTACGGATGAGCGAAGCTGGGAGGAAATCCTGAGAAAGGTTCTATCTGGCAGGGCTCACCCCGGAGTTTACATTAAAAAAAACAGCCTTCAGCAACTGGTAAAGGAAAAAAGCAACATTTTTGTGCTGGAAGAATCCGGCGAGAGCATAAGAACCATTGACCTTGGAACCGACCCAGTGTTTGTGCTCGGCGACCAGGTTGGGCTGCCTAAGAAGGACGAGGAGTTCGTGTTGAGATACGGAAAAAAGGTTTCTATTGGCGAAAAGGCGTACCTTGCTTCGGCATGCATCTGTATCATTAATTACATCCTGGATTTGCGGGAATCGGGTTGAGAGACACCCTAAGGCGATGCGCCCGACCGCCATGGTCAGGCTGCGAGGTGCTTGATGGCGTGGAGATGATTGCCCGCCCAAAAACTATATCAGCCATCAATCCAAATCAATATTATTGAGAGTGGCGGGAGGTGATAAAAATGACAAAGGAACTTGATTGTAAATCTGCGGGTGCAACAAACTGTCCTTTCTTTGTACGCACCGAGAGCGATGATGAACTTGTATCTATAGCCCAGCAGCACGCCAAGAAAATACATAAGATGGACATGTCAAGGGCAGACGTTCTCAAGATGTCAAGGAAGGTGTAGGCAAATGCCTATACCCCATTTTTTAAATGTATTGTATTCCTGTTGTCATGAAACAGCGTCTCCCGATGAAATGCATAATCGCATATTGTTTCTTAAATTTTATCCCTTCGCAACCCCGATCGGCATTACCCTCGCCACCTTTTTTGCTATACCGAGCATGTGAACAACCTCAACCACGTCTTCGCTTGATTTATAGACTGCAGGGGCTTCCTCTGCAATCACAGACGGCTCTGTTGCAATCACAGATATACCTTTAGCCGCTAACTCTTTCTGTATCGCCTCGCCCCTGAACTCACGAAGCGCCTGTCCCCTGCTTGAAACCCTGCCAGCACCATGGCATGCGCTCCCGAAGGTGAGTTCCATGGCTTTCTGTGTTCCATGAAGTACAAACGACGGTGTTCCCATGCTGCCAGGGATTAATACAGGCTGACCGGCTTTCCTGTAAGCCAATGGAACATCGGGATGCTCAGGCGGGAAAGCTCTCGTTGCTCCTTTTCTGTGCACATACACCATCTTTTTTTCACCATTAATTACGTGTTCTTCAAGCTTCGCCACATTATGCGCCACGTCATAGATGAGCAACATGCCAAGGTCATCCGCGTCGCGCCTGAAAACGCGTGTAAACGCTTCCCTTACCCAGTGTGTGATGACCTGCCTGTTCGCCCAGGCATAATTGGCAGCCGAAGCCATGGCTTTAAAATAATTCTGCCCTTCCGTGGATTCTGCAGGTGCGCAGGCAAGCTGCCTGTCGGGCAGCACAATGCCATATTTCCGTGTGGATTGTTCAAGAACCCTTAGGTGGTCTGTGCATATCTGGTGACCTGCACCGCGCGAGCCACAGTGTATCATAACAGTTACCTGTCCCTTGTGAAGACCGAATACCTTTGCAACATCCTCATTGTAAATCTCATCCACATACTGCACCTCAAGGAAATGGTTCCCGGATCCAAGTGTTCCGAACTGCGGTTTCCCCCTGCTCCTTGCCTTCTCACTCACTTTTGAAGGATCAGCGCTTTTCATGTAGCCGTTCTCCTCGCAGTGTTCGATATCTTCCTTCACCCCGTATCCACTTTCCACAGCCCATTTTGCGCCATGGAGGAATGCATCCGTAAGTTCCTTATCCGAGGCCCGAACCCTGCTTTTTGAGCCCACGCCAGAGGGAATCTCGCGGAAAAGAAGCTCGATAAGCTCCTTCATCCTCGGGCGGACTTCATCCACAGTGATATTCGTCCTGATTATCCGTACACCGCAGTTGATGTCGTATCCCACGCCTCCGGGTGAGATAATTCCCGTGTTCCTGTCAAAAGCTGCCACACCTCCTATGGGAAATCCATAGCCTGAGTGTGCATCGGGCATTGCCATGGCATATTTCTGGATTCCAGGCAGGGTTGCGACATTGGCAGTTTGCTCAAGCGTTTCATGCTCGAGGCTCTGGAGAAGTTTTTGTGAAACGAAAATGCGCCCCGGCACTCTCATGCCTTGTTTATAGCTCGTGGGTATGTCCCATGTGTAATCATTCACTTTTGAGAGGAGGCTTGCGGCATCTTTTCTCTGTTCGGGCATGGTT
>CAYXIP010000038.1:0-14160 GCA_964465515.1 uncultured Candidatus Methanoperedens sp.
CCACATCAGAACATTTTTAGCTTCCAGTGAGCATCTATATCCTTATGACCGACGGATTCTGCATAGTCCCCGACACAAGCGTCATCATCGATGGTCGAATAACGTCGAAATTAAAAGCAGGGGAATTTAAAGAAGCCACTGTAATCATCCCAGAAGCCCTCGTATCCGAACTTGAGGCGCAGGCAAACCGGGGGAGGGAAACAGGATTCAAAGGGCTTGAAGAGCTAAAGGAACTCAGCGATATGGCAAATAAAGGGGAGATTAAGCTTGAGTTCACAGGCAAGCGCCCCTCGCTTGAGCAGATAAAACTTGCCTCAGCAGGGGAGATAGATTCCATGATTCGTGCAATAGCCGTCGAGAACAATGCCCTTTTTATCACAAGCGACAGGGTGCAGGCAGAGGTGGCGCGCGCAAAAGGCTTGAACGTGGAATACCTTACCCCGATAATGGAGGAGTTAAAACCCCTTCGCATTGAGGAATTTTTCACCGGCGATACCCTTTCTGTCCACCTCAAGGAAAATGTCTCGCCAATAGCGAAAAGGGGCAGCGTGGGGAAACAAAAGCCTGTAAAAATCAGGGACAAACCCTCCACCGATGCCGAGCTTCATTCCATCATAAAAGAACTCATCGAAAGGGCAAAACGCGACCCTGATTCGCGCCTGGAAATAGAGCATGAAGGCGTCATGGTATTCCAGATAGGCTCGATGCGCATCGCAGTAGCCCAGCCCCCGTTTTCTGACGGCTTGGAGATTACGGCTGTGAGACCTGTCGCGGTCGTGCACCTTGATGATTACAGGCTGAGCAAGGAGCTCAAAAAAAGGATTATAGAGCGGCAGCGTGGCATTCTTGTCGCAGGTCCTCCTGGGGCTGGGAAATCCACCTTCGCAGCCAGTGTTGCCGAGGTGCTGTACGAGCAGGGTTATATCGTGAAAACAATGGAATCTCCGAGGGATTTGATGGTGCCGGAGGCGATAACCCAGTATGCGCCCATAAAAGGCGATATGGAAAAAACCGCAGATATCCTGCTGCTTGTGAGACCCGACTATACCGTTTACGACGAGGTCAGAAAAACAAGGGATTTCCAGGTGTTTGCGGACATGAGGATGGCGGGCGTGGGTATGATCGGCGTTGTGCATGCCACGAGGGGTGTTGACGCAATACAGCGGCTTATAGGCAGAGTGGAACTCGGCATAATACCCCAGGTGGTTGATACCGTGATTTTCATAGATAAAGGCGAGGTTTCAAAGGTTTATGACATCAAGTTCACGGTAAAAGTGCCTCAAGGAATGCTGGAGCAGGACCTTGCAAGACCTGTGATTACGGTTGCGGATTTTGAGACAGGGAATATAGAATATGAAATATATACCTACGGGGAGCAGGTCGTTGTTATGCCTGTAGGCGAAGAAGTGGAACACCCCACATGGGCTCTTGCAGCCGACAGGATAGAAAAGGAAGTCCAGAAATACGCACGCAGCGATGTCAATGTCGAGGTGGTTTCAGATTCCAGTGCAACAGTATATGCGGCTGAGGAAGACATCCCCGGCATAATAGGGAAAGGAGGCAAGAACATAGACAGGATAGAAAGAAGGCTTGGGATTCACCTTGATATCCGTGAAAAAGAAGAAAAAGTAGCAGGAAAAAAAAGTAACGAGATTACAAGTTTTGTACCTATGGTTGAGCGCGGGAAGAAGCATGTGGTTCTTTCGGTCAAAGGATTGTCAGGCGAAACCGTGGATGTGTATAGCGGCGAGGATTATCTTTTCACTGCAACAGTGGGGAGGAAGGGGGATGTGAAAATAGGGAAGGAGACCGATGCTGCTTATAAAATAATGGAAAATCCTTCCATTGTAACCATGCGGATAAGCCTGGGAATATGAGGCTATAGGCAGATTATTAATAAAAGTTTAGCATTAACGCAGATACATGAAATGCCAGAGATGCGGCAAAAACGCCGTCGCTTACCAGAAATATTCCAATGCTCACCTCTGCAAACCCCATTTTATCCAGGACGTGGAAAGGAAAATAAAACGTGACATCCGCAAATTCAAAATGGTGGAAAGGGGCGACAGGATAGCAGTTGCGTTGAGCGGTGGAAAGGACAGCATCGTGCTGCTCTATATGTTGCATAAGCTCTTTCAGAAAAGACCTGACATTGAACTTTCAGCTATCACAATCGATGAAGGCATCAAAGGATACAGGGAAAAAACGCTCCCTCATGCTGTAAAATTGACTGGTGAACTTGGAATCAACCATAGGATAAGGTCTTTTGAGGATGAGTTTGGAACAACCCTTGATGAACTTACCGAGAAAAAAGAGGCTGCTGCATGCACATTGTGCGGTGTGCTTCGAAAAAACATTTTGAATAAAGCTGCAAGAGAACTCGGTGCTACCAAGCTCGCAATCGGTCACAATCTTGACGATGAGGCGCAGACCATAATGATGAACTACCTGCGCGGGGATATGGACAGAATGAAAAGAATGTCAGCAGCTTTTCAGCCGGGAATGGTACTCAGGATAAAACCGCTTCGCAGCATTCCTGAAAAAGAGGTGGCGCTTTACGGATTCTTAAATAACCTTCCTGTGAGTACCGATGAATGCCCTTACGCAGGTGGTGCTCTTCGAAATGAGGTACGCGAGATGCTCAATAATTACGAAGTAAAGCATCCGGGAACGAAATACTCCTTGCTTGGTGGATTTGAAATCGTTTCACAGGCACTTCAGCTTCCCGAATCGCAGGTAATACAATGTGAAAAATGCGGCGAGCCCAGCAGCGAAACTCTGTGCAAGACCTGCAGGCTGCTGGGGCGTTAGCCTATCATCAGCATCAATATCCGCACGATTATAAGCACCCAGCCTACAGCCACGACAATCCATATCGCTTTTTTTGCCACTTCAGCTATTGCCAGGAATATTGTGAGTATCACGAGCATGCCGATGGCATCCACTATCGAAGTAGGGATTATTATTCCTGAGATGGATTGGATCAAACCTACTATCTTTTCACCTATCCAGTGCCCCACGGTGTATATAAAAGCTAAAATGGTTGTAAGTAAATCCTCTGCCATAATTAGCTTTTATAACTTACTGGTATATAAAGTTCTCAGATATCTTGGTGTATTTCTCAAGTTCCTTCTTTGAATAAGGCTTTACCTTCGTCATCGCATCCCTGAAATTGTGGTAGCCCACTTTCAGTTCTTTTGCAGATTTCTCATCCGCAGCTCTCCCTGAATTCACATACTCCCGTATAGCAAGTATCGTGGCTTCGTTGCACACCGAAGCAATATCTGCGCCTGTGAAACCATCGGTATCCTCGGCAAGCCTGTCAAGGTCAACATCGCTGTCAAGAGGTGTCTTTCCGGTATGGACTTTGAATATCTCATACCTTGCGTCCCTATCCGGCGGCGTGACGTATATCAGCCGGTCAATCCTTCCCGGTCGAAGAAGTGCGGGGTCTATGATGTCGGGTCGATTAGTGGCAGCGATGACTGTAATATTATGCAATTCCTCAAGCCCATCGATTTCAGACAAAAGCTGGCTGATAACCCTCTCTGTAACATGGGAATCCGAGCCTGTTCCCCGCGTCGGTGTTATGGAATCAATCTCATCAAAGAAGATGATGCAAGGCGCTGCCTGTTTTGCTTTCCTGAAGGTCTCTCTCACCGCCTTCTCGCTCTCGCCCACCCATTTGCTCAGGAACTCGGGACCTTTAACGCTTATGAAATTGGCTTCACTTTCGGTTGCTACTGCCTTTGCGAGCATGGTCTTGCCCGTTCCAGGAGGACCGTATATCAGGATTCCCTTTGGAGGCTTTGCACCAGTTTGCTTGAACAACATGGGATATTTCATGGGCCACTCCACTGCCTCTTTTAATTCCTGCTTTGCATCAAGAAGCCCGCCGATATCGCTCCAGTGGATATCTGGGGATTCGATGAAAACCTCACGCAGCGCAGACGGCGTCATTTCACGCAATGCATTATTAAAATCATCGCCAGTCACTGTCATTTTATTCAGGATCTCCGCTGGTATGCTCTGTACTTCAAGGTCAAGCTCAGGCAGCACGCGTCGGATTGAATTCATGGCAGCCTCACGCGTGAGTGCAGCGAGGTCAGCCCCTACAAAACCGTGTGTTAGGTCAGCGAATTTTTCAAGTACCACGTCCTCAGACAGCGGCATCCCTCTTGTATGAATCTGCAGGATTTCAAGGCGCGCTTTCCTATCCGGAACTCCTATCTCGATCTCGCGGTCAAATCTTCCGGGGCGGCGAAGCGCAGGGTCAATGGCATTCGGTCTGTTCGTGGCTCCTATAACCACGACCTTTCCGCGAGCCTTAAGGCCGTCCATCACGGCAAGTAATTGTGCCACAACGCGCCGCTCCACTTCACCTGTGACCTCCTCTCTTTTCGGGGCAATGCTGTCTATCTCATCGATCAGAATGATACTGGGCGCATTCTCCTCCGCCTGCTGGAATATTTCGCGAAGCCTCTCCTCGGATTCACCGTAGAATTTGCTCATTATCTCGGGTCCGCTCAGCGTGAGGAAATTCGCGTTTGTTTCAGAGGCAAGGGCTTTTGCTAAGAGTGTTTTTCCTGTGCCAGGAGGACCGTGCAGCAGAACCCCTTTTGGCGCTTCAACACCGAGGCGCTCGAAGATCTCAGGGTGGCGGAGGGGAAGCTCTATCATCTCCCTTACCTTCCTGACCTCATCCCCGAGACCGCCTATGTCCTCATACGAAACCCTTGGAATGGAAGGAATCTCCTTTGCGGGCTTATCACTTATGTCTATAGTCGTGGCAGAGCCTATTATTACAGAGTCGGCGACAGGTTTTATGGAAACAACAACGAGGTCAACCCGCCTTCCCATGATATTCAATTCCACAACATCCCCTCTCGTGATTACGCGACCTTCCAGGTTGTGCGTCAGATACGCCTCTCCTCCCTGGATTTTTAAAGGCTGGATGGGTGAGAAAATGATCTTTTGTGCGGATGCGGTCTGTATCTTCCGTATCGCTACCCTGTCATCGATGCTCACGCCGGCATTTCGCCTCACTGTTCCATCGATTCGTATTAACCCTGAGTTGCTGTCCTCTGGATAGCCAGGCCATATTATTGCAGCAGTCCGTTTAGCGCCCTGGATACCTATGATATCGCCTGTTTGCAGTCCGAGGTCGTACGCCACGTCCGGGTCTATTCTGGCAATACCCCTGCCTGCGTCGTAGGGTTTTGCCTCCGCCACCTTTAATGCCACTGTTTTATCTTTTTTATCCATATATTTACTCGATTTTTATCGTCTTTCCTTCTGGTTTCGGGGTTTCCTTGAGCTTGAGAGTCACTTCCAGAACTCCGTTGTTATACTTCGCTTGTGCGCTCCCAGTATCAACAGGGCAAGGAGTGTCCACGCTCTTATAGTATTTCCTTCCCTCGCCCTGTGCTTTTATTACAACTTCGTTTTCGGTAGCATCAAGCATGATGTCTTCCTTCTTAATCCCCGGCATTTCTGCTGTTATATTGAGTTCATTATTTTTTTCATCGATTATTGAACTGGTGAAGGGGTCCCTCACGCTCTCCTCTCCCCTGAGGCTATGCACCGGTCCTACATTCCCGAAATGCTCCGTATGCGGCACCCCATCGGTTCCGATATGCACGCTGAAACCGTAAACCAGAGGCTCGCTGCCTGTTGAACGCATCATGCTTTCGATGAGCTGGTTCATTTCTTCCATTTCTCTTTCAAACTCCTCAAAAAATCCCTTTTCGGTTTTTCTCCATCTGAACATTTTTTCTTACCTCTATATACTTTTAACCTACACTATAGTTATTTTCCTCTTCTCTTATTATTTCTTTTCGTAGCATTCTTTCAAGATATTCCTCAAGCACGTATTCGGGTATTCCAAGCTGCATGGAAAGTGCACGCTGGTTCATAGGACCTTTCAGCAGGGCATACAGTACTTCAGCCTCCACATGGTCTGCCGCCACCTCCTCGATGGCATCCATGCTCTGTCCCATGGTTTCTGTGATATCCGCCTGCACCTGCTGGTACTGCTGCATCACCTGACGCCGCCGTTCCAGAAGACCCTGCATCTCGCCATAGAGGGCTCTTAACCCTGTTATTGCCTGCTTTGCATCATGCTTTTGGGCGCCGGAGGCTATCGCCGTTGTCTCGATCTCGAAGAAGTAGGGCGACACAAATACCTCAAGACGGAGGTTGTCTGTTATATGGAAGTATTTGCGCCGCTGCTCGTCAACGCTGGCTTCAATCAGACCCGACCTCTCAAGAAGCATGAGATGCCCCAGTATTGCCTTCGCTCCCACATCAAGCCGTTCTGCTATCTCGCTCATGTAGCATGGGCGGCTTGCCAGAAGCTGCAGGATTTTCCTGCGGTTCTCGTTCCCGAGTATGTCCAACAGTTGTGCTGATTCCATGTCTGTGCTTCACCCCGAGTTAGTGACTTGAGGTTACTAACCTTAGGTTAGTGATGATAGTATTTAAAGGTTGTGTATAGAAAAATATTATCAAAATTATAAAATTGTTAATTCTCAAATATCTCAGGCACTATCCTTCTTGCAACCTCGCGATAAGCTGCCACGAGGTCGCCTTTATCAAACCTGAACACATCCTTATCCAGCGATTCGCCGGTTGTCTTGTCCCAGAACCTGCAGGTATCGCAGGAGATCTCATCAGCCAGAACTATCTCGCCCCTGCGCCTTCCGAACTCGAGCTTGAAATCTGGCAAAAGAAGATTTCGCTCATCAAGATACTCAACAAGTATCGAATTTATCCAGAGTGCAAGTCTTCGAATTCTGTAAAGTTCATCCTTTGTGGCAAGCCCCAGAGCAAGTGCTATGTCGTCATTGATCATTGGGTCGCCGTATTCATCGCTCTTGTAATCGAAAATTAATATTGGTGGGGAAAGCTTCTGTCCTGCCTTGAAGGGGTATTTCTTTGTAAGGGAGCCTGCTGCGATATTCCTCACTATTACCTCGATTTTTATTATATCCACAGCATCCACTACCATCTCGGTATCTGAAAACATGCTGTCAAAATGCGTTTTAACTCCTTTCTCCCCGAGCAGCTGAAAAAGCTTTGCGGCTATCTGTGCATTGTAATATCCCTTTTTCGGGGCGCTGCTTTTCTTCTTGCCGTCAAAGGCTGTAAGGCTATCCCTGAATTCCATTATGAGCTTTTCTGGGTTGTCTGTTCTGAACACCGTCTTTGCCTTGCCAGAATAGATTTCCGAGAGCCGAATCATGGTCTCCCAAGTTGTATCTTTTTGGATATAAATGATTGCAAAAATTTCGTTAAATATATGTAGGGGCATTGTAATTGATTGGCTTAAACTTCAGGGAGAGCAAAAATGACGGAAGACAACGTGGTGTATATCGGGAACAAGCCAGTGATGAACTATGTACTTGCAGTTGTTACGCAATTCAACAGCGGAGCATCAGAAGTTGCAGTTAAAGCGAGAGGAAAGGCAATATCGAGGGCAGTGGATACAGTAGAAGTTGCAAGGAATAGATTTTTAGAAGGTACTAAAATAAAGGATATCAGGATCGGAACGGAAAAAATTGCCACGGATAGAGGGGAATCGAACGTTTCCATAATAGAAATTGTGATTACTAAATAGCTTATTTTGAAAAGGTTTTGCTACTCCACGCCGCTCTCTGTCAGCACGAAATCGCAACTGATACCTTCGCTTCTTGACCTGTGCTTCCGAAGCGTAGCTTTTCGTTTATTCAATCCTGTCTTCTCAAGAAGGATGATGGTCTTTGATAAATGCTCAAGCGCATTCCCTCCCACGGGACAGAGCTCGCCCGTGGTAACATCCTTGAAGACCTGGTTCGTGATCACCACTGCCGCGCCGTACTTTCTCGCTATCCCATGGAGTATCCCTATCTGGTTCACAAGCTCTCTACGAAGTGCAACGTTCTGTTCTTCAGAATCATCCTGCGTAAGCCCCAGTCGATAAAAAAGCGCCGCAGAGTCCAGGATTACGAGGCCGATTTTCTCATTCATCAGCTTTTCAATATCCATAATTGCAGAATACTGCTGCTCAAAGCTTGCGGGCTCGTATATGATTATGTCGCTTGCTATTTTTTTTGCATTATCGCCAGCAATTTGACGAAAGCGCTCTGCTGAGAAGCCTTCCGTGTCTATGAAAATAGCTTTCTTTCCGAGCCTTACAGTTTCAACTGCAAGCTGGATGCAGATATTGGTCTTGCCAGTACCAGAAGCACCATACAACTGTGTTACTATACCATTCTCAAGCCCTCCTCCCAGCATCTCGTCTATACATTTGCAGCCGCATGGAAGTCTTTCCAGTTTTTTCATGTTCCCACGATTATCTTCTCAAAAATCTCTTTTATCGCCGAAAGTGCTGCTCCGTTACTCTCGATTGGCGCAGTATTATCCATATCAGCCCGAACAAGAGCAGCATCATACGGTATCACACCTATTACAGGCAGATGGTATTCCTTAAGCCTTTCCTTGATTCCCTCTACTTCATCACATGCCTTATTGATGACAGCCCCGAATTTACTGATGCCTATCTGGCGTGCAAGCTCAGCAATCCGACCTGCGGTTTCGATTGACCTTGCGCCGGGTTCAACTACTATAAGCATATAATCTATTCCTTTTGTTGTGCCGCGCCCGAGGTGTTCAACCCCGGCCTCCATATCCAGGATAACCACGCTGCTCAGCTTTAAAATCACATGGCGGAGGAGTGCTTTTAAAAAAGAGCTTGCAGGGCACATGCATCCGCTCCCTCCCCTTTCAACCGTTCCCATAACAAGCAGTTTTACATCATCAGGTCCTGTTATTCCGAATCTTTCAACAATGTCATCCACCTTCGGGTTGAGCTTGAAAAAGCCCGTTATACCAGCCCTTTCATCGATGAGTTGCCTGAATTCGGTGAGAGGCTTTGGGGGATTTTTTATCCCAAGTGCATTGGCGAGGTTCATGCTCGGGTCTGCATCGATAGCAAGAACATCGTACCCTTTCCGTGCAAAAAGCCGCGCCAGCGTTGCGGCAAGCGTGGTCTTTCCCACCCCGCCTTTGCCAGAGATTGCGAGTTTCATAAAGCGACACCTCGCTTTAGCCGGTGTTCAGGTATGCTTCGCATACCTGTCGTTTGATAAAACTTTCTTAAAGTTTTAGCGACACCTCGCTTTATAATCCACGTATGGCAAAGCCATACGTCAAGGGTCGCGTCAACTGACGTGACGGTTGTGCGGTGTAAACTGACGCAACAGTTTTTGATAAAACTTTCCCAAAGTTTTTTAAACATTAATAAACTCAACGCTTATGTCATCTTTTATCGTAATCAGGGCACCGTGTCCTTTCAATGCCGCACCCGGATTCACCACATATGTGCCTTTCACTACCACACAACCTCTTGCTTCATGTATGTGCCCGCACACAATGAGGTCAAGCCGCCCAAGGAATCTTGCCAGTGCCTCGCTGCCCACGTTACCACGAGGCACCCTGTCGGTTGTATTGAGAGGTGGAGCGTGTGATAGCAAAACAGTCCTCCCTTTCAACCGGCTCAATAATGTGCCTACATATTCACCTATCTTCTTTTCCGAGAGTTCAAACGGGGTATTGAAAGGTGTTGGATTCGAGCCTCCAAGCCCGGCAAAGGTGAATCCGTTCATGGTATGGACTGAATTATGGAGGTTTATGGTATTTTCATCCAGGAGCTTCAGAATCGAGGGTTTATCGCAATTACCGGGTATAGCAAGCACAGGCTCGGAAAACTTTTTTAGCAGCTCAAGGGCAAGCTCGTCTGGTCCGAAATTCGTTATGTCGCCTGCGATAATCACAACATCAAAATCCCCTGCCTGGTCGCAAATGGCTTCAACGCGGGAGTAATTGCCGTGAAGGTCTGATAATGCGAGCAGCTTCATACAATGTAATAATAGTTCAAAGTTTATAATTGTAATGTGTCAAACCCAGTGCTCACCTTCGCTGTCGTGAACGCATATTCCTTTTCTTCGGGGTTTGAATCCCTTGAACTTCTCAAGTAGTGCAGCCGACTCTTTAATCTCGACAATATACCGCTCTTTCAGCAGCGCAGCAAGCCCGCGGCTTTCCTCGCAACTCATTTCTCTTCCTATTCCCTCGCACTCGGAAACCATGAGGTTGCCTTCCAGTAAATAGAATGGGTAGGTCTTGCAGATATAGGGTCTATTTTCATATATCCCGCACAAACCTTTTTCCAGAAAAATGCATTCTCCATTTTTCCTCAGCACCCATTCAAAGGTATGGATATTGCCTTTTGCATCCCTGTCCCTCGAAGGCGTTGGAATTGCGAAAGCATCCCGGCTAAGTCCTGTTCTTTCACATATGCGTCTTATTTCAAAAGGGAAAACACATACTGTGTTGTCGCCGTATTCTGCCTTGCAGCAATGCGCGCACTTTTTACATTTAAAGCCGATGACTTTTATCTTTTCTGCGAGCTGTGCTTCATCTATTCTTTTTGCATTGTCAAGCGTTTTCAAAAGGTGTTTGATTTTTGATTGATTCATGATTATGATGCCAAATTATGCTTTGGCAGAAGCACCACCAGCAACACAGCAGCTGCAAATGCCATCACGCTTCCGAGCAGGAAAGGAGCATACGCCCCTATAATATCCCACAGGAGTCCTGCAATAATGCTGGATGCAAGAGCCATGAGCCCTGTTGCGGTATAATAAATGCCTATCGCAGTCCCCCTTTTTTCAAAGGGAACCATATCAACCACAAAGGCAGTTCCCACACCATCGGTCATGGCGATATAAAAACCATATACGGCGAACAAAAGCCATATCAAGTATCCTTGATTTGCAAGGGCAAAACCGAGATAAACCATGGCGAAGATGAGAAACCCGCCCACAATCAAATTTCTTCTTCCAAACCTGTCTGAAAGAATGCCGGCTGGCATGGAGGCGAGCGAATATGTGATATTATAGACCACATAACTCAATATCACCACAGCCAGTACTGCCATCGAGCCGAAAACAGAGGCGACTATCGATGGGATGCCTCCGAAACTCTCAAAAATATTCCTTGCGCGCAGGATAAGAAAGGCATTGCTTGAATTTCCTATTGCGAAAATAATCGATATCGCAAGAAAAAGTTTAAATTCACGGTTAAAATCCGAAAGTTTAAAGCTCTGCCCCTCTTTTTTCTCAGTTTTTTTCTCGGAAACAAAAAAGACCAGAAGGGCAATGCTGATAAAAGCAGGAATGAACGCTGCCAGGAACATCAACCTGTAGCTTCCGTCAAGATAAAACAATAATATTAAGGTCAGAAGCGGTCCGATGACAGCACCCAATGTGTCAAGGGCGCGGTGAAACCCAAAGGCTTTACCGCGGTATTGTGTATCTGTAGAATCCGCTATCAAGGCATCCCTTGCAGAGGTGCGAAGTCCTTTCCCGAACCTGTCAAGAAAACGCGCCCCAAGAACGAAATGCCACGTATAAGCCAGCGCAAGAACAGGTTTTGAAATGGCTGAAAGGCTGTATCCGTAGATGACGAATGGTTTTCTTTTTCCTGACCTATCAGACAGCCATCCTGATATAACTTTTAGAATGCTTGATGTGCTCTCTGCAACCCCCTCGATTAATCCCACGATTGCAAAAGGCGCGCCGAGAACTGCGGTAAGGAATATTGGAATGATGGGATACAGCATCTCGCTGCTGATGTCGGTGAAAAAGCTGACAATCCCGAGCACAAAGACGTTTTTCCTGATACCTTTGATTACATCCCCGCTCATGTTTTAACCTATGAGTGGTACTCTGTCAGGGACTTAATCGTGATTTCGCCGTTCTTCATGGCTTCAATCGCATCTGCGGCAGCAAGCGCAGCCTGTATCGTTGTGATATAGGGAACGCTGAAGTCAACGGCAGCCCTCCGTATGTGATACCCGTCCTTCACCGTCTGCTTGCTTCTCGGGGTATTTATGATTAAATCCACTTTCTTTTCATGTATGAGGTCAACAACGTTCGGTGTACCCTCGCTCACCTTGTTTATTACCTCCATCTTAATCCCATTGTCTTTAAGGAACCTGGCAGTTCCACGAGTCCCCAGGAGACGAAGACCGGCGGCAGCCATTTTTTCTGCCACCTTTACGATGAGCGTTTTATCATCATCGCGTATGGACATGAAAACCGTGCCTCTGAGAGGAAGCTTGTTATCGCCAGCCCATTCTGCCTTGAAAAATGCCCTTCCGAAATCGTAATCTATTCCCATCACTTCGCCCGTGCTTTTCATCTCAGGACCAAGCACGGGGTCTGCTCCCGGGAGTTTATCAAAGGGCAGAAGCACTTCCTTCACGGAGACATGCTTCGGGACAATATCGCCCGTATATCCAAGCTCCTTCAACGTGTGCCCTGCCATCACCCTGGCAGCAATCTTTGCAAGCGGAAGCCCGACAGCCTTGCTGACAAAAGGTATGGTGCGGCTTGAGCGCGGGTTGGCCTCAAGCACGTATACAACGCCGTTCTTGGTTGCCATCTGGATGTTTATTATCCCGACTACACGAAGCGCTAGGGCTATTTTCTTCACATAATCTCGCACGGTAGCTACTATCTCAGGCTTCAGCGACTGCGGAGGAATGACGCAGGCCGAATCGCCTGAGTGGATACCAGCTTCCTCTATGTGCTCCATTATTGCGCCGATGAGGATGTCTTTCCCATCGCATATTGCATCCACATCGATTTCTACGGCATTATCCAGAAAATCATCGATGAGCACAGGATGCTCGTTGGAGACCTTTACAGCTTCTTTCAGGTAGCGCTCAAGGTCTCGCTCGTCGTACACGATTTCCATCGCCCTGCCTCCGAGCACATAGGAGGGACGGACAAGCACAGGATACCCGATTCTTTTTGCCTCGTTGAAGGCTTCATTATAATTTGTAGCGCATCCTGCTTCGGGCTGGAGAATGCCCAGTTTTTTCATCATGGCATTGAAGCGCCCTCTGTCTTCTGCAATATCCATGTCGTCGGGCGTTGTTCCAAGGATAACAGTGGTCAGGTCTGTTCTTCTATCAAGCTCTTTCTTGAGTGGAATGGCAAGGTTCACGGATGTCTGCCCCCCGAACTGCACCATAACGCCATAGGGTCGTTCCCGGTCTATCACGTTCATGACATCCTCAAGCGTGAGGGGCTCGAAGAACAGCTTATCTGAGGTATCGTAGTCCGTGGAAACTGTTTCGGGGTTGTTGTTTATTATGTGCGTCTCAATGCCCTCCTCACGGAGCGCGGTTACGGCATGGACGGTGCAGTAGTCGAACTCGATGCCCTGCCCTATGCGGATGGGACCTGAGCCTATGATAAGCACTTTTTTCTTGTTGGTAGGGGAAGCCTCGCATTGTTCTTCGTACGTGGAATAATAGTAAGGCGTGGCTGCAGCGAATTCTGCGGCGCAGGTGTCAACCATCTTATACGTAGGTATTATGCCATGCTGCCTTCGCATGTTGTTTATCTCTTCCCGCGTCTTCCCGCACAGAAACGCAATCCTTTCATCGCTCAGCCCCATGCGTTTGGCTTTACAGAGGTTATCGATTGACAGGTCTTTTTTTACAGCATCCTCGATATCGATGATGTTCCTGATTTTCCTTATGAAGAATGGGTCGATGTTGGTTATCCCTGAAATCTCATCCACCTGCATGCCGTTCCGCAGCGCCTGATATATCACGAACAGGCGTTCATGCGTGGGATGGCGCAGGACGTCGAGAATCTCATCGCTGTTCCATTCTTTGAATCCGAAGTACATGTCCACTTCAAGCGAACGGACAGCTTTCTGCAGCGCTTCCTCAATTGTTCTCCCTATCGCCATCACCTCGCCCGTGCTTTTCATTGCAGTGGTGAGATGCTTATCAGCAGTCACGAATTTATCAAAGGGCCAGCGCGGGATTTTGACAACCGTGTAATCGATAGTGGGCTCAAATGAAGCGGGGGTTTTCTTGGTGATGTCATTGGTGATTTCATCAAGCGTCATCCCAATTGCGATCTTTGCGGTCACCCTTGCAATCGGGTAGCCTGTGGCTTTTGACGCCAGCGCAGAGGAGCGCGAGACGCGGGGGTTAACCTCGACAATCCTTACTTCTTCATCGCGCACGGCGAACTGGATATTGCAGCCGCCCTCGATTCCCAGTGCCCTTATTATCTTGATGGAGGTGCTCCGCAG
>CAYXIP010000039.1:0-13840 GCA_964465515.1 uncultured Candidatus Methanoperedens sp.
TCCTGTGCGGAAAAAATTGAATTGTATTTTCTACAAGCCTCATGTGGAATACGGAGTCATCCATTGCGAAGCCCACGATTCCTCTGTTAAATACGTTTTTTAGAGGGGTTATCCCTCTTATATAGAACGAGAACAGGAATATTGCAAAGAGTATGGCGTAGGAAAGGGATTTTACTCCTAAAACTCTTTTGGGTTCGCTCTCTTTTTGGTCAATTTTATTTTTTTCTGGTCTCTGTGTATGCTTTTTATTTGGTTTTGCTTTTGCCAAAATGCACCTCAGTGATTGGTTATAAGTGGGGTAGCAAATAATAAAGGTTATGGAGAGCGATTATAGGATAACTTTTAGAGAAATAGAACCTAAGGAGAACAAATGAACCCCACTATACCCTTTGTAATATTGTTTATTTTAATAGCGATACCCTATGCCGTGTACATCGTGCTTATACTCAAATACACTGATAAAGGAGTTCCTGCAAGGAGAGGTGATTACAAGCCCACCATCTCCATAATTATCCCCACCTACAACGAAGAAGCGCTCATAGGGAAAAAACTTGATAATATCTTCAAACTGGATTATCCCACGGAGCTCATGGAGGTCGTGATAATCGATTCTTCCACAGATAGAACCCCTGAAGTAATAAAAGAATATCAAAAAAGATACGGCAGCATAAATCATATAAGGGAAAAAAGGCAGGGTCTTGCAAATGCTCTGAACACTGCCTATGCTGCAGCGAAGAACGAGATAGTCATAAAAACAGACTGCGACAGCCTGCTGGAAAAGGATGTGCTGCAGAAGATGGCAAGAGATTTTGCTGACCCTTCCATTGGAGGCGTTACGGGCAAGCAGGTTGTGATCAATGAATCTCAAGTCGAGGTTGGTTATAGGTCGCTGCATTCAAGGGTGCAGGTCGCTGAGTCATGGATAGATTCAACTATAATCTTTCATGGACCTTTCTCAGCTTACAGGAGGAAGCTCATAAAACCCATCGATCCAGATTCGATAGCAGATGACAGCGAGCTTGCGATAAAAGTAAGAGAGCAGGGATACAGAGCTATCATCGACCCTGAAATCATATTCTACGAAGCCAGTCAGAGCGCTTTCTTTAAGCGAAGGAGACAAAAGGACAGGCGCGGGAAGGGGCTTATAAGACTTTTATTGCGGCATAGAGATGTGCTTTTAAATGCAAAGTATGGAAGTTATGGCATGTTTATAGTTCCGATGAATTATTTCGTGATGATCCTATCGCCGTATCTCATACTGCTACTGCTTGCGGTGATTTTTTACATGCTGCTTCTGGTAAGCACTGCGGCTGTTACATCTGCATTTGTTCTGCTTTCACTCTTCATCTATCTCGGTCAGGCAAATAAGCTCTCTTTATTGGAGCCTATCTACTCTTTCTTTGATACCCAGATCTCTCTTCTTCTTGGAGGATTGAGCCTGATTTTTGCTAGGGATTCGGGAGCGATGTGGGAGGTTGATATGGAACTTAGAGATGCGTACCTAAAACATGAGTAGCATTGCGGTGGAAGTTGCCACATTATATCTTAATTGATCAGTGAAAATTCAATCTATTCGCGGGTGATGTAGGAGCCCTGCCCCTTTCTGATAAAACATTTGAAGTTGTATTATTTCTTGACGTACTAAGCTCGCTTTCTAAATTAACTGACGGTAAATTCAGTATAACCAGAATTAGTTACTGGAATTTTTTTATTTCTCCCAGTCGCTTTGATGAGAATACTAAAAAAGAACAGCCCAAAGCGTAATACAGCCGATTTTATAACGCTGCCAAGCCTCTTGAATAATACACTGTTGCTTAATCTTCTGAAAATAGAGAACCATCTGATTAGCATAGGACTATATCTACTAGTAGGGGTAAGCATGCTTTGTGTGTGCAAAAAAGATAACAGAGAATCCATACATTTATAGTCACATCAAATAAGTAAAAGCAAACATGAAAATTACACTCGTTCAGCCTTCAATGTGGGTCAAAAAGAAAGAATTTTATGGGGTTACACCCCCTCTTGGCTTATGCTATATTGCCAGCACATTAGAAAAAGAGGGATATAAAATCAATATTATCGATGGGCAGGTTGAAGAGGAAGAAGGCGCCCCTATAGAAAAAAATGGTTTTGTAAGAATCGGCATATCCATGGAATATCTGTCTAAATTAGTAGCAAAGTCCGCTCCCGATATTATCGGGTTAAGCTGTCCGTTAAGCATGATGTGGGAGGATGTTTCAAAACTTTCAAGCTTATTAAAAAACGACTGCCCCGATAGTTTTCAGATACTCGGTGGATTCCATCCATCAGCTTTCCCGCGCGAATGCCTTATGGATTCAAACGTAGATTGCATAGTGATAGGTGAGGGAGAAGAAACATTTCTGGATGTAGTTAATAAAATTTCGAACAATCATGACCCCCTTGACAGTGACGGCGTTGCCTGCAGGAACGAGGAATGCATTCCTGTGATAAACCAACCGCGCGAGCGCATCAAAAACCTAGATTCAATACCGTTCCCTGCCAGACACCTGATAGACCTTGAAAAGTACATCAAAATAAACAAATCTCAGGGCGGTCAGAAGAGATACCGGTATACCACAGTAATTACGAGCAGAGGATGCCCAAATAACTGTGTTTTTTGCTCGGTGAAAGTGGTCTGGGGAAGGGGATGGCGGGCAAGGTCCCCCGAAAACGTCGTTGAAGAGCTTGAGGAGTTGAAAAATAAATATAAAATCAATGAAATCCATTTTGAAGATGACAACATCTCACTCAATAAAAAACGGATGAACAGGTTATGCGACCTCATGATTGAAAAAGACCTGAATATGACCTGGACCACACCGAACGGGATAGCCGTGCACACGCTTGATAAGGGGCTGCTCATCAAGATGAAAAAAAGCGGCTGCCACCAGTTGAACTTTGGGATCGAATCCGGTAACGAGTACGTACTGAACAGCATTATTAGAAAAAATCTCAGATTAGCCAGAGCCAGGGAAGTGATTGCCTGGACAAAGGAAGTCGGTATATGGGCGCACGGCTTTTTTGTAATAGGCTTTCCCGGAGAGACGCGCAAAATGATCCGCAATACACTGGATTTTGCAAAAACATCCAATCTTGACAGCGCTTTTTTTACAATAGCCACGCCGTATCCTGGAACAGAGCTGTTCGATATCCTTGTCTCGATGGGGAAAAAAATAGACAGAAATAGTTTTTTGAAATTAAGGAGCATGGACTGTGCCGTTGGGACGGATGTTTTCGCACCTGAAGAACTTGTAGAACTCCAGAAAGCTGTGTACAAGAACTTCTTCATATATCGGTTCTATAAAGAAATGAATCCAATCAGCATCCTGAAGCGCCTGAAAAACATTGACTCGAAAGATGATATGAATTATTATCTAAAAAAAGTTACCAGACTTGCGAATATATGGTAGAGGGAATAATTTGAAAATAATCCAGGTCTGCCAGCGGTATTATCCTTATATAGGCGGCATAGAGACGCATGTCAAAGAATTAAGCGAAGCACTCGTAAAGAATGGATATGAAATCGAAGTTGTATGTACATATTCGTCTATTGGATTACCAAGAAAAGAAACAATAAATGGTGTAAAAATAAGACGTTTCTGGGCGTTTGCCCCCAAAGAAGCTTATTTCTTCTCGCCGGCTATGTATTTTTATTTGAGGTCTCAGAAATATGATGTAATACACGCACATAATTTTCATGCCCTTCCGGCACTTTTTGCAGCATTTGCCAGAAAAAACAGATTTATATTTACACCTCACGCATCAGGACATTCCAGTTCATTTGCCAGAAATGTTCTACATAAGCTCTACCGACCACTGGGCAGGTATATTTTCAGATCTGCCGATACAATAATTTCAACAGCTCAATTTGAGAGGAACTGGCTGCTAAAAACATTTAATTTACCTGAATCAAAAATAATTTATATACCTTTGCCTATAAATATATCCCACAAAGTACATCGTAAAAAAAATGATAGAGACATCACCAAAATCGCATACTTTGGAAGATTGTCGAGGGAGAAAAATCTCACTGCCTTGATCTCGGCATTTAAAATTATCAAACAACAATATGACAACTGCGGCCTTTTCATAGCAGGAGATGGACCGTTAAGAAAAGAGCTTGAAGAGTTCGGAAAAAGCACAGGTATCAGCTTTCTTGGAAAACTATCTGATACGGATTTAAATAACTTTCTGGAAGATATAGATATCTTCGTCCTGCCTTCCCGATTTGAAGTATCACCAAGAGCAGTCATAGAAGCAATGTCAAGAGGGATTCCTGTTGTAACTACCCCTGTTGGAGAACTGCCTCAGGTTTTCCAACATGGGAGAGACTGCCTGTTCACAAAATTAGATGATGCGATTGATATGGCTGAAAAAATCCTGTTGCTTATAAACAATAAAGAACTTGCAATTGAGATTGCACAAGCCGGGAGAACTGTGGTCGAAAGCAGGTATGATATCAATAAAGTTATTTTTGATTATATGCAGATATATAATACCAAGGAATGATTGTAACCAATCATTATTGATTCAATAATTCAGGTGCTTTTCAATCCTAAAATATATGCCACGCTGTTGCCATTTTTTATTTCTTTTTGTGAGATGAAAATGTTGCTCGTGGTTAAAGATTTATACTCATTAACGAAGATATATACGTCCGAATTGCTCAATAAAGCAACGTACCCGCCC
The DNA here is from genome assembly GCA_964465515.1 of uncultured Candidatus Methanoperedens sp. Classification (GTDB taxonomy): domain Archaea; phylum Halobacteriota; class Methanosarcinia; order Methanosarcinales; family Methanoperedenaceae; genus Methanoperedens. The sequence continues at coordinate 4,711 of CAYXIP010000039.1, forward strand.
TGTTGTGTCTCTGCGCTCGCATCCAAAGATGATAGGGGCTTGATTTCTATATCGCAACGCCCTTTAAAGCATAACAGCCAACGAAATACCTCTGAGTCTATCTGGCCGCCCCCTACTTTCGTGCGCTCTTCTGGTGAGATATAGTATACGGTTCCGTTTTGTGGAACAAATGCCTTCAGATAAATAACAGCTTCTTTGAAATTTGTCTGGCTGTCAGAAACCATTCTGTGATAATTATTGGTATTGCTAATTTGAGTAGGTATAACCGATAATTGCAATATAAGGATTAACCCGACGATTGCGATATTTGCTGTTTTAAATATACGTGAACCAATAATCCTGTCTTTTATACCATCACTTTTGCGTGAAAAATTATATTTGAGGTATTCTGAAATGGTCACGCCGAGGAGTAGCGACATCCCCAGGTTCGCCTCTGCTAGATACGTGGGCTGCACGGCCTGCGAGGTGAGAAGTAGCGGCACAAAACCGACGCCGAACCATGCAATGCCCAGCCGCTGAATTGGGTTTCCAAGCACAAAACCAAGAGCCTGAAGCAGTATCACGACTATTGCACCTGAAAGCGAGTACAGTGTCCCCATCTGCAAGGCGAGATACACGGCTACAATTAAGGATATCGAAACCACGTTTTTGATCATGTCTATCTGGATCCCGCCATAAGCTTCTTTATCGAACTTTCTGAAATAAAATGTACCGATAATGCCAAGAAAGAATATGTATGGGTTCTTGAGCTGCCATGAGAGCTCCTGCTCGACATAGAATAACAAGCGCTCTCTGACACGCTCGCTTAGCGACGCATCCGCGGAAACGCTCACCTCGGGCATAAGATACACTGTCATCACAAACAGTAGCATTACCGGAAGTAGGTTTACTGCAATTGCGATCACCCGATTCCTTGCCCTCATGTCCTTCTTATGCAGCAAATAGATGATATTGACAGCGGGGATGATTAACATGCTTGGCTCCTTGGAGAAGAATGCAAGAATACCGAGTACGATCGCCCATGCAAGGCTCGTATTGTCTTTTTTCTCAAAGAAATGAATGGAATAGTACAAACTTGCGGTGATGAAGAACATCTCGGCTATGGACGTAGTATAGTTCATCTTCCACACTAGGATGAAGCTTGCGTCCAAGAAAAGATATAGCAGGACTGCGAGCATTCCGGCAATCCTGCTATGCAACATCCGTATGAGAAGGTAGAGGAACACCATAGTGCCGGCAAAGAGCGCACCATTCATAAGATAATAATATGTCTCGTTCGAGCCCCAAAGAGCATAGCCGAGATAGTACAGAACATTGATCACTGGTCTGAATCCTGTTCCTATCTTGTCAAATAAGCCAGAGATGTTATAAAAATGCTCCTGTGCGTAATGTACCCATACAATATCGTCAGGATACTCCAATATATAGTACTGGGATATTGCGGCGCGCAGAGGATTGATAAGCGAGATAAGTATGACTACGGGGATGAATATATCGATTCTCGCAAACCACCTATTCTCCTGTTTTTTTTTATATTTAGATCTTTTTTTCATCTTTGCCCCATTCAATGTTATCTCTTTTTTAATACTTTTTATTCCATCGAATCCTCATGATATTTATGAACATGCGCGGTGCATACTTCAAGCTGAACCGCGAATGTTCGCTGTGCTTCCATTCTATGGGCACTTCGACAACCAGAAATCCATGCTTTTTTGTCCGCCACAAGAGCTCCACATCGAACTCAAAGCCGTTTGACCTGATCTCCGGCAATACGGAATCCAAAACCTCTTTCTTGAAAGCTTTCGCCCCACACTGAGTATCCCTGATATCCAGATGAAACATCAAGTTCACCATCAGGTTGAACGCCCTGCTGATAGCCTCCCGCTTGAACGGCTGCCTCTGCGTGATCCTTGAGCCCTGTGCTCGCCGGGAGCCTACGGCGCAGTCCGCAGTATCCAGCGCAGCAATGACTATGTCCAATTCCGAAGGGGAGATAGACTCATCTGCGTCCACGAAAGTCAGGATATTCCCCTGGGCGTGCCTGAATCCCTCTATGATGCCGCCTCCTTTCCCAAGCCTCTTACTGTATTCAAGGAGGCGAATGCCCGGGAATACCGCCATCACCTCCTCCACGATGGCTGCTGTGCGATCGCTCCCGTCAGCCACCACTATGAACTCGCAGTCCCTGTACCGCTCAAAAAAATATCCCGCGTACAGATTCAGCATGCACCGGATGCGCTTTTCTTCATTATAGGCGGGGACTATTATGGAGATCATGCGCGGTTCCTAAAATAATTCAGTGTGATGTTCAGGCTCTCCTCAAGAGAAACAGACGGCTCCCAGCCGGTTTCTTCCTTTATTTTCGTGTTATCTCCATACATCCTGAGAATATCATTCTTCCGCAATAGCGAATGGTCTTTCAAAATAGTTATCCTGCGGGATTTGAGCTTCAGGTATAAATCAAGAATATCAGCGATGGAATGCCCTACTCCTGAACAGATGTTGTAGATGCCGCCATTCTTGCTTCTTAGCGCAAGAGCATAGAAAGCTCTGCCAACATCAGAAATATCGATAAAATCTCTTATGGGTTCAAGATTTCCGGTATGTATGATGGGTTCAGATCTGCCTTTTTCAATCTGTGAGATCTGACTGGCAAACGAACCCACAGGTGTCTGGTCAGTTACGCCTGCCCCAGTGGTATTGAATACTCTACCGATGATGATATCACAGCCCATATTCCTGAATGCAAAAGCGACAATCGTCCGGCAGCACATGGATGCACCATATGGGGATATCGGGTTTGGTATCGCCATCTCGTTCACTGGCATTTTCTCAGCAATACCGTATTCGGCAGCAGATCCGATAATTACAATCCTCGGATTCAATGCCGATTCTCTCGCTGATTCAAGAAGGTTCAATGTTGTCTTAACATTCGCGGAAAAAAGGAGGTCCCAATCATCAGCATAGGCTATGCCGGCGAAATGGAAAATGTAATCAGGTTTTATCTCGGAGAGAACACTTTTTACTTTTTCTCTTTGATTAAGGTCGCATTCCACAGGGGTGAAATTTTTTGCAGTATTGAATGCACGGTCAATTCCGTATACCTGTGCATCCGGGCTTTTTTCCAGAAGAACCTTGAGAAAGTTCCTTCCCACAAAGCCGTTGATTCCAGTAATGATGATTTTTTTATTGTTCATCTGGTAGGAATTGTCTCTTGCAGTGCTCAAATTCTTCCTGAGCTATCTGGTAATCCTCAACTCTTCCTATATCAAGCCAGTAGCAATCGCTGGGATAGCAGTATATTTTTTCGCCTTCCTCTTTCATTCTCATCATGAGATTGGGCAGACCAATGGATTCGTTCTTCCCTATGTAATCCCTGCACCTCACATTCAGCACGTTCACTCCCATGCTCACAAGGAACTGGTATGCTGGTTTTTCTATATATTTATCGAGCCTGAAATCCTGCGTCATCTCGATGACTCCATAATCGATCTTTGCCTCGCGCTTGTGCAGGCTTATGGTGGCGATACCATTTTTCTCAATATGTGAATCGAAGAGGTGGCTGTAATCGAGCGTGGTGAGGATGTCCCCATTCATCACGAGAAAATTGTCCCTGAGGTTATCTATCAATCCTAAGGCGCCTGCTGTGTTCAAGGGCTTGTATTCCCTCACATAATCGATATGTACGCCCCAGCGTGAGCCGTCTCCGAAATATGCTTCTATAAGCTCGGCAAGATGCCCGGTCGATATGACTATCTCATCAAAGCTGTGTCTCATCAACTGCCTTATTATGATCTCAAGTATGGGTACATCCCCCACAGGAACAAGAGGTTTCGGGAATACGGTTGTATATGGTCGAAGCCTTGTCCCTTTTCCGCCTGCCAGTATTACTGCCTGCATGTCTCCTCAAATATTATATATATCAGCTTTATATTTCTCCGGATGCTCCTGCACATAGCGTATGGTTTCCTTCAGTCCATCCTTTAGCGTGAACGTCGGCTCCCAGCCCACGAGTTCCCGGGCCTTCCTGTTGTCGCAGAGGAGATTCATGACTTCGCTTTTTAAGGGACGCATGCGCACATCATCGCTTATTATCTTGATGTCTTTTCCGATAAGCTCCATGATGGTCTTTAATAGATCGCCGATACTTATGCCTTTTCCAGAGCCGATATTGATAACTTCTCCTACGGATCTATCTGACTCTGCTATCTTTATGAACCCGTTCACGGTATCCTGCACGAATGTGAAGTCGCGCACAGGGCTCAGGAGCCCCATGTGTATTTTCTTCTTCCCCGAGAGTATCTGGGAGCATATGGCTGGAATGACTGCCCTTGCTGACTGCCGCGGACCGAACGTATTGAATGGTCGTATCGTAGCAACTTGCAGGCCGAAGGAATTATAATAACTTTCAACCATTTTATCTGCTCCGATCTTGCTGGCAGAATAGGGGGATTGTCCCTGGAGGGGATGTTTTTCATCGATAGGAGTGTACAAAGCTGTTCCGTAAACTTCGCTTGTGGAAGTGTGCACGACTTTCCCCACGCCTTCATCCCTGCATGCCTGCATCACGTTCACCGTTCCCTGGATGTTGGTGTTCACAAAATCCATGGGAGCCTGATAGGAATATGGGATTGCAATGAGGGCGGCAAGGTGGAACACCATGTCGCACCCTTTGACCGCATTTCTTATGCAGAATGGGTCCCTGATATCACCCGTGATTATCTCGATCCTTTCAATAATTTCTTCAGGTAAGAGTTCGAGGTTGCCCCAGTCATTCCTTGAATTATAATGGACAAAAGCCCTAACCCTTGCATTGTTCCTGACGAGTGCTTCCACAAGATGGGTTCCTATGAATCCGCCTGCACCTGTTACCAGTGCGGTGTTGTTTTGCCAGAACATATTTCACTAGACCTTTATGCTATTTGATATATGAAATTTCAGTAGCCTCAAATATAATCGTAATCTCATCAAATTAACTGAGAGCCTAACGTTCATTCCCATATCCTTCCTGTCCATCCAGTAATCAAGTATCTGGAATTGCTCTTTCACCAGAATATCTTCTTTCTTGCACAGGTTATTCCCATGAATCCTATATTTTGCAAGCGGTGCATTTAGGAAGTCTATCTTGTGCGATTCAGATATCCTGAGAAACAATTCATAATCTTCATCGATCATATAATTGGCATCGAACATGCCGACTTCATCCAGTACCTTCTTACGCAGTATAACTGTTAATATGGGAATAAAATTATATACCAATAACTTTTCAAATATTTCCCCTCTGTAAAATTTTCTATTTTTTAGATAACTTTCGATCAACTTACCATTCTCATCTATGCTCACTATGTCAGAATATACCATCGCCACGTCATCATGCGATTCCAGAAACCCTATCTGCTTTTCCAGCTTTTCAGGCAGCCACACATCATCGCAGTCCAGAAACGCTATGAACTCGCCGCGCGCCTTCTCTATTGCAAGGTTCCTGGCATTCCCCAATGGCACCGTTTTTTCTGCATGGAAATACCTCAGCTTTTCATCATAGCTTTTTGCAATCTCTGCGCTGTTGTCTGTTGAGGCATTATCCCAGAAGATTATCTCCCAGTCGTTATATGTCTGTGCATACACGCTGTTTATCGCCTCGCGCAGATACGTTGAGCTGTTATAGCAGTTCATTATGACGCTCACTCTCGGGTTTGGCATCTTTTCACGCCTCCACAAAGCGGATGAGCTCTTCGCAGACGTAATCGATATCATCCTCCACCAAGTCGGGATGCAGCGGCAGGGTCAAAAGCCTCGGGTAGAGCGCTTCAGTGACCGGCAGGCTTCCGCCGCGATAGAGGCTCAGCAGGTGGTTTGGCATATAATGCACACCGGTCTGGATGCCGAGAGCCTGCAACTGCTCCCTGATAGGTTCACGTTCAACATTTTTTAATTTTATGACGAATATGTGCGGCACTATTGAATCAATATCCTGCTTGAGCAGCTCAATTGATTTGCAGGATGCAAGGTTCCTGTAGTACCTCTTTGCAAGCATTCTTCGCTGAGATGAGAACTCAGCCAGCCTCTTCATCTGCTCTATGCCTATGGCTGCCATGATATTGCTCATGTGATAGCGAAAACCCTGGCTCTTTACGTCAAATTCCCAGCTCCTCTCGCCTTCGTACCTTTTTTCGGTGTCCTTTTCCACGCCCAGGAGACGTGCATCGCGCGCTATCCTGAGCACTTCCTCATCGTCTGTTACCACAGCGCCGCCTTCTCCGCAGGTGATGTTCTTGATCCCGTCAAAGCTGAAGCACGCTACGTCTCCGAAGCTCCCTACCTTCTTTCCACGGTAATTACCACCAAAGGCATGGCAGGCATCTTCAACGACACGCAGTCCGTTGTCCTGTGCGAATTCGTATATCCCATCCAGGTCGCCCATACCTCCTGCATAATGCACCGGCATTACAGCCTTAGTCCTTTCTGTCAGGCGCTTTCTGGCATCATTAACGTCCAGTGTAACGGTGACTGGATCCACCTCGCAGGGAACAGGTGTTGCGCCAGTGGCTGATATTGCTTGGAATGATGCAACATAGGTGAGGGACTGCACAAGCACCTCATCGCATGGACCTATCCCCAATGCATTCAATGCCAGATGCAGGGCAGCGGTACCTGTATTGACGCAAACTGCCTGTCGATTAAAGAACTGGCTGAGCAGGGATTCGAACTCCTGTACTTCTGCCCCCATACCCAGATACTCTCGGTCAAGCACACCCATCACGGCTTTTTTCTCAGCCTCTCCAATCACGGATTTTGAGAGGCGGATGATTTTTCCCCTCATTCCCACACTTTCCATCTTGCTTTTCCGGACTGCCACAGTTCTTCCAGCACGTTCTTATCCCGCACGGTGTCCATGCACTGCCAGAATCCATCATGCAAATATGCTTTGAGTTCGCCTGTTTGTGCAGCGCGCTCCAGTGGTTCCTCCTCTAAGACCGTGGCATCATCTTTTATCAGGTCAAGGAACTCGGGCTCAAGAACGAAAAAGCCACCGTTGATCCAGCCCTGAGTTGTCTGCGGTTTTTCCTTGAATGACTGCACACTCTGGTCTTTGGAAATGACCAGTTCCCCGAATCTGGCTGCAGGGTGAACAGCCGTAATGGTTGCCATCTTCCCGTGATTCCTGTGGAAGTTGACCAATTTTGCGAGGTCAATATTCGCAACGCCATCGCCGTAGGTAAGCATAAAGGTCTCATCACCAATATATTCCTGGAGGCGCTTAACTCTGCCCCCTGTCATCGAACTTAAGCCTGTGTCCACAAGGGTTACCTTCCAGTCCACCGTCTTTTTCCGATGATAATTTGCATTTCCATTCGAAAGATTGATGGTGAAGTCGGACTTTAGCGAATAGTAATTCAGGAAATAGTCCTTGATAACTTCCCCTTTGTATCCAAGCGCTACTACGAAGTCGTTGTATCCGTAATGCGCATAGATGTTCATTATATGCCAGAGTATCGGCTGCCCTCCAATCTCCACCATGGGTTTTGGTACGAGATCGGTGTACTCAGACAAACGGGTGCCGAATCCGCCTGCGAGGATTATTGTTTTCATGGAATATCCTTTTCCCAATCATAACCGATATAATTTTCGAAAGCGTCCTGCCGATCTACCTCAAGAGGATCGTGGGGTATGTTCGATACATTCAAAAGCATATTCAAGCCGTCTCCCATGCCTTTGAATCCAATCCAGATCATCGGCGGAACGGTCAACCTCTGGTAATTGTTGCGGGAAAGGATTATTTCAGATATCTTTCCGCATGTTAAAGAGTCCTGCCTGTCATCGTATAGTACAAATTTAATCTCACCGCATGGAACAACAAGATTTAGTACCATTTTCCTGTGGCGCTTCCACGCCTTAACCGCACCTTTTTTGACCGTAGAAAAATATGCCTCGCCGAATCCTGTAAATGAGGATTCTGTGCACTTAATTGCATGCAGAACATCGCCATATTCGCCCGGAATTATTTTAAGCGGGGTGAGAAACACGCCTTCGATCATTTTCCGCTCACCCATATCAATTTCCTGTCTGCTGCCATTTTTACATATTCCTCAATCTGGTCGCAGGTCAAGGCAAAAACATCCTCTTTTTGCTCATAATACTTTTGATACCAGTTAACTGTGAACTGCACGGTCTCCTGAAAATTCATGTTCGCTTTCCACCCAAGTATGTGCAGCGCCTTGTCGCAGCAGAGTTTAAGGAGGGTGGCTTCCTTTTCATCTTTATCCAAATGCTGGATTACTTCCAACTTTGTGTCATGCCATAGCTTCTGCATTTGCTCTATCAGCTCACCGACCGAATAATTCTGATCTGCCGGAGGGCCGAAATTAAATGCCTCTCCGTTCAATTCTGCATCTTCGGAGAGCTTTTTTCCCAAAAGGAGATAACCGCTGAGAGGCTCCAGCACATGCTGCCATGGACGTGTGGCTTTGAGATTGCGAACCTGCACAGGTTTTCCTTCAGACCATGCTCTCATGCAGTCAGGTACGATTCTGTCTTTTGCCCAATCCCCTCCTCCAATGACATTTCCTGCTCTGACAGATGCAACTTTTACATTACTTTCTTCCTTGTTGAAGAAAGAATTTGCATAGGTTTTAATCACGAGTTCGGCAGCACCTTTCGATGCGCTATAGGGGTCTTTTCCACCAAGGGTATCTGTTTCCCTGTAACCCCAGAACCACTCCACGTTATCATAGCATTTGTCGCTTGTGATTATCACTGCATTACATGGAGCATTTACCCGCCTCAACGCATCGAGTATATTCATAGTTCCTATGACATTGGTCTCGATTGTAAGTGCGGGATTGCTGTACGATACACTAACAACAGACTGCGCCGCCATGTGGAAAACAAAATCTGGTCGGATATTAGATATAACCTTTTCAGTATCCTTAAAGGAGCGGATGTCTTTTTCAAAATATGTGATTCTGTTTTTTAAATTTGTGGCAACGAAATGAGACGGATGCGTCGGGATTCCGTTGGATAAACCATATACTTCTGCGCCGAGCTTAAGAAGCCATGCACTGAGCCACGAGCCTTTGAAGCCGGTGTTACCTGTGACCAAAACTTTTTTGTTGCGATAGATATCGCCGAA
>CAYXIP010000040.1:0-13606 GCA_964465515.1 uncultured Candidatus Methanoperedens sp.
AATACCGCAGGCAGATTACTGCTATTCTTCTTGAAAGAAACCATAGCAGTGCCCTTACCGCCCGCAGAGGCATTGCCGCTGATATTGAACACAGGGAGCGTGAGAGTCACCCCATTATAATCAAAATCGGGACGGGAGAGCATCACAGAGCCTGAGGCATATTTTGACCACACGCCCCCGTCCTCGTACGCTACCGTCCTGTCGCCGAGCTCGTATTTCACCTTTCCCATCGGTATTGTAAAATTGAACCTTGCGCCGCCGTTCACTGCGATATAGCTCGGGTTGTCTGTACTGTTGGGCACGACACTCAGGGTTCCTCCGCCGAGATTAATACCTGTCGTCTGCAGCGGCGAATCCCCAAGAACTGTCCGGCTTGCGCGGTAGTCAAGCACAGCAAGGCTCTGCTCTGCATTCTTGACATTCGCCATATCCTGCAAGTCAAGAATCGAAGGCACGCCGTAGAGAGCTACCATGCTTATTCCGATTATGGTTATGCCAAGTATAATCACATTGCCTACAAACTCTGCCTGTGCTTTTTCACATGCAAGTAATTTCATCCAATCACCGTGTATAGTTGGATATTCAATATATAAACGTTTATATTATTTATGGGAAATTGCGCTGTGCAACTGGGAGGTGTGCAGGAACTCAATGACATTACCCTGCCTAAATAGCTCGCCCAGCCTCCTGTGCCGGGATCACCTATATAATTGCTGTTGACCGTTACTGTGACATTGCTCATATTGGGATACAGAGTAACACTCGGCGCACCGCTTGCTGCAACCCTGCTTGTGCCGTATCCGCCTGTGGAAGAGGTTCCCAGTATCGTAACAACAGGTATGACAAGCGCATTGCTCTGGTTTGTAATCAGCGGCTTATAGAGAAGGAGCGTATTTCCATTAGGATACTTCGCCCATACGCCTGTGCCTTCGTACGCAAACACGGTATTTCCTACGATGCTCTCAATGCTGCGCATCTGCTGCTGGTTAACCAGCGTTACAGGTGAACCTGTTGAATTTATTGCAGTTATGGTAATCGTGCTGCTACCGTTGGCGCTCAGAGTTCCGCCGTACAGCTTCAGCTCCACTGCCTGGGACGGCATCTGCCCGAGCACCACTTTATTGATGTTCTCAGCTAAAATAGTAAAGCTCTGCTTTGTGTTTTCTAAGTAATCTGCATCCTGGACATTCTTCACCATGGGATAGCCTGCAATCCCTATAACACTGATGGAAAACACAAGGATTCCAAGGATTGTGACAAAGTCCACCACTTCGGAGACCGCATCCTCGGAGGAAAGAAGTTTTATTGTTTTCATTGCCCTCCGATATTAATCGTATTACCGGTGCTGTTGTAAATAAACTTAAAATCCCGGGCGCCGCTGTTTATTGTTGCCTGCGTAACGTTGGATGAGGTGCTGAAAGGAACCCAGGCTATTGCGCCGTTATCAGCCTGTATTATCACCTGTTTTGTGGAATTGGTTATATTGACCGAATAACCCTCGTTCGCTATGGTTGCAGGAATCGAGAATTCGTATTCAAGGGCGTTCACCGTACCCCCATAACTATTGGTTATGTTTACCAGCGTATCCATAGTGGTTATCCTGAAGGCAAGCCCGCTTCCCATGATTTCAAAGCTTCCCTGCATGGCTGCTTTTTCGGAACGCTGCGAAAGTGTATAAAAAGAAAGGACAACACCAGAAAAAACCAGTACGGAAATGGAGAGCATCATTATGAACCCCAGTGAGATGGATACTGCCTCCTCATTTTTTATCAGGTTTTTGGGTTGCATAGAATCACCACGGCACCGAAACCGGAATCGTGAGATTGGCGCGCACCCTGCTGGTGGAAAATGTTACAGTTGCGTTCAGGACGTAATCGCGGGCGCGGATAAAGTTATTGCCAGAGGCTGTGCCTGTGATATTATAATAACCTGCTGCACTGGAGCCATTCAGGAAAATAATTGCATATGGAGTACTGGATGAATTGCTAATTGTGTAGTTGTTAGGGGCAGTTAAGGTTATTTGTGTGTTATTATTTGTTATAACATAGAAAGTGCCAGATGTAACATTCACAATAATATTGCTGCTGCTCACATTCTGAATCACAGTCCAGTTCGTTGCGCTATTTTTCATCCCGTTCTTTGTGAAATTAGCATAAAGACCTTTATCCCAGTTGCTTTTATCCCAGGTTACATTCACACTGTCTCCATGCTGCGCATAAATCTGTGACAAATTCCCGTTGAAATCTCGCATTTGTATGATGAACTTACCCTGAGCATCCCCGGACGCAGTTGCATTCCTGTATGCGCTTCTCATCTCATCCGCGCTAATCGCCATCAGGTTCGTTATTTCATATTTTGCGGGGTCGCTTCCCGCCTCGCCAGCCATATTGCCCTGGAATATTATATTGCTGAGCAGCACCGTTGTTATTACAAGACCTAAGGCTATTATAAAACCTGCCAGCAGCATAAATTGAGCATTCTGGTTATCTATAAATCCCATCACATTCTCCATAAAGTAAGTTTTACATCCACGATATACAGGTTGGTAGAGGGGTCGATATTCTGTATCGGGTTGTTGACACAATTAGAAACCACCAACGCACAATCGCTGCTCTGCAACACGATCTTCCTGGAAACTATCACGGCGTTGTTCGAAGGGTCGCCGTTGTATATCATTTTCTTGCTGGTAAGAGTGCCGTTATTATCGAGAAAAATAAGGTCCACGTTATGGGCTATCCCCTGGTTGACAAGGGTGGCGTTCAAGAGTGAGGTTAGATTGTTGGTGAGATTTAGAGACGGGTTGTTACAAGGCAGTCGACAGTATATCTCTCCTGTCCAGATATATTCATACCCATCCCAGTTCAGCACATCATATTTAAGGCTTGAATTATATCCTGGCTCGGCATAATCCAGAGCGCTTAAAATATCCTGCCCGAGTACCTGAAGCTCGGTTTCTGCATGAGCATTTGCGGTTGAGGATGTCAGAGGTGTCATCGAGGTCGCATCAAGTGCATATACTACAACAAGAAGCATGATCGTGGCTGCTGCAACGCCCTCAAGCGTATGCAACTGTGCTTTCTCATCCTTTGAAAATTCAGTCAAATATTTGAAGTCCAGAAGCTTCACAGAATTTTCAAACAACATTACCACACCCTCAATGAAAGGGTAGCATTTTGATTATATCCCGTTGAGGAGTTTATGATCAATACCAGCCGTTTGGTCAGGGCGGTATCGGTGTTATCCGGGAGCGGAGCACCGCTTTGATTCATCACAGTGCCATTTAGATATGCAACCGATACATTCAGGTCAAAAACCGTCTGACTGCTAAATAGCCCGAGTGCGCTGAGCGCATTGTTATAGGCAGTTTGATTAGAATAATTCAACCGTGTATTATTGAAATAAAACAGTTTACCCTGGTCTATAATATTCAGTGCTCCTGATGTATCTGCATGAAGCATTTGCTCTACAAGCACAGTTGCCGCCCTGTCAGCAGCCAGTGTAGCTTTATCCGAGCCTGACTGGAAGGGTATGAATAAACCGTATACGAATTGGAATACAAAAAAAGCAGCAAGGAGAAATATCCCTATGCCTGTGATATAGTCTAAGGTTATCTGGGCAGAATCGCTTTTCACAGGTTAGACTTAGTATTCAATCTTAATAAGACTTATCATTATGATGCTGATGAAGATATAGTCAGAGAAAAAATTTAAGTCGTAAGAACAATCTCGATACTGATATCCTTGGGCACCTGTATGCGCATCAACTGGCGCAGCGCCCTCTCATCGGCATCCAGATCTATGAGCCTTTTATGTACGCGCATCTCCCAGTGGTCCCATGTCGCACTCCCCTCGCCATCAGGGCTTTTCCTGCACGGCACCATTAATTTCTTTGTGGGAAGTGGAACTGGACCTGAGATGCTCACCCCGGTTTTTAGTGCTATGTCTTTTACCTGGGAACAAACCCCATCAAGGGTAACAGGACTTGTCCCGGATAAACGTATTCTTGCTTTTTGGACCATTTTTAACTCCGAAAAATAAAAAAGAGATTACAGGCGCGGCTTGATATCCTGCACCATGCCTGCCGCAATGGTCATTCCCATATCCCTTATAGCAAAGCGCCCGAGCTGGGGAATCTCTTTGACCTTTTCAATGCACAGGGGTTTTGTGGGTTTTATTGTGACAATCGCAGCATCGCCTGCTTTGATGAAATCAGGTTTTTCCTGTGCAACCTGACCGGTCTTGGGGTCAAGCTTCTTGAGTATGGCTGTGATTGTTCCCGCAACCTGCGCTGTATGGCAGTGTATTACAGGCGTATAGCCTGCTGCGATTGCTGATGGGTGCTGCAGCACAACAATCTGGGCTGTGAACTCATCAGCAACAACTGGCGGTTTATCGGTATGCCCGCAGACATCGCCTCTTCTTATATCCTTTTTCTCAACGCCCCTTACATTCCATCCGATATTATCGCCCGGAAGCGCCTCTTTGATTTCCTGGTGATGCATCTCGATGGATTTGACTTCACCCACTGCTTTGGCTGGCATGAATATTACCTTGTCCCCGGGTTTCATCTTTCCCGTCTCGACGCGCCCTACAGGCACAGTGCCGATACCGGAAATTGTATAAGAGTCCTGAACAGGGATGCGAAGCGGTAAGGCTACCGGTTTCTCTGGCTCCTTCAGCATATCAAGCGCAGCTAATAATGTCGGACCAGTGTACCATTTGGTGTTCTCGCTTGGCTTTGCGAGATTGTCTCCCTTGAAAGCGGATGTCGGGATGAAATGCATATCATCCGGCTTGTAACCGACCATCTTGAGAAGGTTGCCGAGGTCGGCTTTCACTGCATCGTATCTTGCCTTGTCGTAGTTTACCTCGTCCATCTTGTTAAGCGCAATGATGAGCTGGTTGATACCAAGCGTCCTTGCAAGAAATACATGTTCTTTCGTCTGCGCCTGCACACCCTCCTTGGCTGCGCACACAAGTATGGCTGCGTCAGCCTGGGATGCGCCTGTGATCATGTTCTTGACAAAGTCCCTGTGACCGGGACAATCCACGATGGTGAAATAGTATTTTGGCGTATCGAATCTCTGGTGGGCAACATCTATTGTGATGCCCCTGTCCCTTTCCTCCTTCAAGGAGTCCATGACCCATGCAAACACGAAGGATTCCTTTCCTTTCGCCTTTGCTTCTTCCTTATATTTTTCAATGATGTGCGCAGGAACTGCGCCAGTCTCAAACAATAACCTGCCAACGAGAGTTGATTTCCCGTGGTCGATATGCCCGATGACTGCTAAGTTTAAATGTGGTTTCTCTGCCATAATTTTTCTCCTTTAATTTTATAATGTGTTTTCACCCGTATTGTTGTTTTGGTTTTTAAACCTTGCGTTAAGGACTTATGAAATCACTCGGTTTTGGCATTTCAAGTTTAAGTCCTTTTCTTTTTCTTATATCCATCACGATGTCATTGAGCATGTTCCCCGGAACAGGTTCGAATCCTGCAAACTCCGTGCTCCACATGGCTCTGCCCTCTGTAGCCGAGCGTATATCGCCTGCAAAACCGAATAGCTGTGCAACGGGCGCTTTTGCTTCAATAATCGAGGTATCGCCTTCTGACCTCATGTCGAGTATGGCGCCCCTTCTTCCCTGTATTTCGCGCATTGCGCCGCCCATCTGCTCCTGCGGCACATGGATGAACACCTTCTGGAAGGGTTCAAGCAATGTTGCGCCTGCCATGAGCATCGCAGCCTGGATAGCCTGCCTCGAAGCAGGTATTACCTGTGCAGGTCCTCTGTGCACTGCATCTTCGTGCAGCTTGGCATCCATCAATTTTACCTTCACTCCCATTGCAGGCTCTCTTGAGAGCGGACCTGCTTTCATCACTTCCTCAAAGCCTTCAAGAACAAGTTCCATCGTTTCATGCAGGTACTGGATGCCTTTGGTCATGTCGATGAAGATGTTGGTTTCGTAGATATGGGTAATTCCCTTTGCTTCATCCTTGCTCATGCCCGCTTTCATGAGAATATCCCTGCGCTCCACTTCCTGCTGCCTCATCGAGATCTCGTTGTTTTTTATAAGCTCCACTACCGAAGGTGCCAGAGGCTCCACTTCCATGTAGAACCTGTTGTGGCGGTTGGGGGATTTGCCCTCCACAGGTCCTGCATGGCTCTGCACTGTTTCCCTGTAAACCACAATGGGTTTTGATGTGGTGATTTCAACATGCTTGTCCCTCTGAATCCTGTGAGCCACAATCTCAAGATGCAGTTCACCCATGCCTGCAAGCAGATGCTCTCCCGTTTCCTGGTTTATCATCACCTTGAGCGTGGGGTCTTCCTTTGCCACCTGACGAAGGACTTCAACGAGCTTGGGGAGGTCTTTCATGTGTTTTGCCTCCACTGCTACCGTCATCACAGGTTCGCTGACATGCCTTATGCTCTCAAAAGGCGTCATGCTTTTTTCGGTGGATGCAGTCGAGCCCACGATGGCGTCTGCAAGGCCCGTCACTGCAACGATGTTGCCTGCAGTGACTTTTTCAACCTCGATACGCTCAGGACCCATGAAAAGCCCCACGGACTGCACCCTGTTCGGGTTTGGCATTCCTGAGATGTAAAGCTCCTTGCCCCTCTCCATCGTGCCTGAGAAAAGCCTCCCGCTTGCTACCTCGCCTGCATGCGGGTCTGTGGTAATATCGGTTACCATGAGGGCTACTTTGCCGTTCGGGTCAACGTTTATCATGGATTTCCCGATTTCGCTTTCCTTATCACCATGCCATATTACCTTGATTCTCTCTTTCTGTGCCTGAATAGGATTGGGCAGGAATCGTATGATCATGTCGTTCACCACGACATGAAGCGGTGCTTTTTCCGCAAGCTCCTTCTGCTTATCAGCAAGGCAATATTCGATTACTTCCTTAAAACCGATGCCTGTCTTTTTCATATAGGGAACGCTGATTGCCCAGTTGTTAAGCGCAGAGCCGAATGCCACTTTTCCTATAGCCGCATCAAGCCTCAGTTCATCGTATTGCTCCGGTCTCATGCCTTTTATGAGTTTATTGACCTTATCAATCACAGCCCCGAGGCGCATCTGCATATCCTGCGGCGTGAGCTTTAGCTCGTTGATAAGCCTGTCAACCTTGTTAATGAAAAGTATGGGTTTTACGTTCTCACGCAGCGCCTGGCGAAGCACGGTTTCTGTCTGCGGCATCGGTCCTTCCACCGCGTCCACAAGTACAATAGCCCCGTCCACAGCCCTCATGGCACGCGTAACGTCGCCTCCGAAGTCCACATGACCGGGCGTGTCTATAAGGTTGATGAGATACTCCTTGCCCTCATACTCGTGCACCATTGAGACAGTGGCTGCATCGATGGTTATCCCTCGTTTCTGTTCTTCCTCATCAAAGTCCATGAATAACTGCTCGCCCGCCAGCTCTTTTGAGATCATGCCTGCGCCTGCGAGCAGATTATCAGAGAATGTTGTTTTACCGTGGTCGATATGTGCAACCGTGCCTATATTGCGGATAAACTCTGGTTTATCCATCAGCGCGGTCACGCGTTCGACCATTTTCTTTCTTTTGCCCATTACGAATTACCTCTTTATCGGAAATTTTTTGTTCTCTATTATTCTATCCTATATAAACACTTTGAAAACAGGAAAACAGGATGGGGAGTGGAAAAACGGGTTTATTTCATGAGATTATGCTGCTGGAATAATCCTAATATTAGGTAATACAATCATTGGAAAGTAATATATAACCGCTGAAATTCACGTACGAAAGATTTCAGTACAGTTCAGTTTCCATGAGATGCTTTCGGATTGGATGAGAAAGTTCATTCGAACATCTTATCCACCCAGTCTTCCATTGTCCAGTCAATCGCCTTGAAGAATGTCTCGATATAATCAGCTTTCTTAACTCCGTAGTCAAGCATATAGGCATGTTCAAACACATCCATGACAAGAAGAGGGAATGCACCGCAGAGATGCCCCACGTCGTGTTCATTTATCCAGGTATTAAAGAGCCGCTCAGCCCATTTGTCGTAGTATAACATAACCCATCCTATGCCGCGCATGGCGCCAGTTGCCTTGAAATCCTTTTCCCAGTTCTCAAATGACCCGAAATCCGAAGCTATCTTCTTGTACAGGTTTGTACTTTTATCGATTGGTTCGCCGCCTTTCACTATATTTCCGAAATAATACTCATGCAGCCTCATGCCGTTCCATTCCCAGCCAAACCGCCGCTTGAGTTCTGCATATTCCGGCGTTCCCGTCTTCCCTTCTTTTAGCATCGCATTCAGTGCGTCTGCTAATTTATTTGTGTTCGTCACATAGCCCTGGTAGAGCGTGAAATGGTTCTTCAGCAACTGGTCGCTTAACCCTTTCGTGCCGAGCAAGCTATCAAAGTTTTTTGGTTCGTATGCCATATTTTAACACCCCGTAATTACGTATGGTTTCAAAGGTTTTTATACCTTAGCATCATATATGAATCACCTTACCAAGCGCTACTTCAGCCGCCTCTGCAAGAGCTTCTGGAAGCGTTGGATGAGGATGGATTGTTCCAGCAAGGTCCTCTAAAAACGCAGCATTTTCTATAGCAAGCGAGGCTTCGCTTACCAGCATGGAGGCATCTGCTCCCACGATGTGGATGCCAAGAATCTCGCCGTTTTTTTTATTCGCCACCACCTTCACAAACCCTTCAGTACCATTGATAAGAGTAAGCGCACTTCCAGAGGCGCGAAAGGGGAACCTGCCAGTGATTATTTCATAGCTTTTCTTTGCACTTTCTTCACCCAGACCAACAGTAGCTATCTCAGGCTCGGAAAAAACTGTAGCGGGTATTGCCCTGTTATCAAAGGCGCTCGGCAAACCTGCTATTGCCTCGGCAGCCACTTTGCCTTCCCTGAAAGCCTTATGCGCCAAGAATGGAGCCCCTGCCACATCCCCGACAGCGTATATTTTCGGGGCGGTTGTTCTTCTTTTCTCATCCACTTTTATAAAGCCCTTTTCATCAACTTCTACTTTTGTATTTTCAAGTCCTATGCTCTCGCTGTTGGGTTTTACACCCACAGCTACCATTATTTTATCGGCTTTTAGCTCTGTTTTCTTGCCTTCTTTATCGCTGATGGTTACTACTACCCTGTTGTTTTCCTTACGCATCCCTTCCGGTTTTGAGTTATAGTATATCTCCATTCCCAGTTTCTTCATTTTCTGGCTCACCACTTCTACCAATTCAGGGTCGAATTTGGTCAGGATGCGTGGCGAGCGCTGGGTTATTTTTACCTTTGTACCGAGCTTGGCATACATCGTCCCGAGTTCTATACCGATGTATCCGGCGCCGATGATTACCATATCGTCAGGCACTCTCATGAGGCTCAGGGCTTCATTGGAGTTTATAATGAACTTACCGTCATAAGGAAACCCCGGGAAATCCGAAGGACGCGAGCCTGTTGCTATTATTGCATTCTCAAACTGTATGGTCTGGATCTCGCCATCGGGCAGAGTAACCCTTGCCTTATCAGAAGACTCAAAAAAAACCTCGCCCTTGATCACAGCAACGCCGTATTTCTTGCAGAGAAAGCCTATGCCGTCCCTGAGTTTTTTCACGACCTCGAACTTCCACTGCTGGAGCTTTTTAAAATCGAATTCAACCGAACCCTTTATTCCTGTATTACCGGGATTTTTTATTGCGTAGATTAGATTTGCGGCGTGTATTAAAGCCTTTGAAGGAATGCAGCCTCGGTAAACGCAGACGCCGCCGAGGTCGTACTTTTCCACAAGTATCACGTCCTTTCCGAGCTGCGAAGCCCTTATGGCAGCGGTGTATCCTCCCGGCCCTCCGCCGACAACGAGAACATCGCACCCTGTAACAATATCCCCCATTACCATTATATCACATCCAGCAGGAGCAAATCCGGGTCTTTCAGGTGATCAATCAGCGTGTTCATAAACCTTGCAGCCTGCGCACCGTCGAGTACCCTGTGGTCAAACGAAAGCACTAATGGCAGTATCTTTCTTATTTTAATCTCCCCGTCGATAACTACAGGCATGTCCCTTATCCTGTGCACCCCGAGAATAGCCACGTCGGGAGGATTGATTATGGGAGTTGAAAAAATCCCGCCTATGCTTCCTATGTTCGTTATGGTGAAGGTATTGCCCTTTAAATCCGCCAGCTTGATTTTTCGGCTTCGCGCCTCCTGCGCCAGTTTTTCAGTCTCCTGTGCCAGTTCCATTATGCTTTTCTGGTCTGCGTTCTTGATTACTGGAACCATCAAACCGTCGGGAGTGTCAACCGCTATCCCGATGTTGTAGTAGCGTTTCAATATTATTTCATTTTTCTCGGAATCAAGGGAGGAATTAAGATAAGGGTGCTGCTTCAGTGCTACAGTTACAGCTTTTACAATAAATGCAAGGTAGGTAAGCTTTATGCCCTTCTCCTCGGCGAGTTTTTTCTCCTTTTCCCTGAGTCTCACAAGCTCAGTCACATCAGCCTCGTCCATCGAAACCACGTGCGGCGCCGTGAATAATGATTTTACCATCCTCTCGGCTATGGTCTTGCGTATTCCTTTTACGGCGATTCTCTCCTCAAGAGCCTTTATTTCAGGCGCAGCTTCAGGCATGATTTCAGGTTTGATTTCTGGCTTTGGCGCTTCCTTGAATTTTTTAACATCCTCGTCAGTAATCCTGCCTCCCGGTCCTGTTCCTGCAACTTTTGATATGTCCACGCCCAGTTCCCTTGCCAGTCGCCTTGTTGAGGGAGTGGCTAAAACCCGCTCAGGCAGCTTCACTTCAGGTTTTATTTCTGGAGGCTTCACTTCAGGCTTGATTGCAGGAGGCTTTGCCTCGGGAATTTTTACCTCCTCACCTGGCAGTGCAAGCGAGGCAAGGATGCTTCCAACTTTTATGACATCCCCTTCTTTTCCAAAGAGTTTCAATATCTTCCCGGCTTTCGGCGATGGTATTTCAACAATCGCCTTATCAGTCTCAATCTCTGCCACAGCCTGGTCAGCCTTTATTTCCTCCCCGATCTTTACAAGCCACTTAACAAGCGTGCCTTCGGTTACACCCTCGCCGACATCAGGAAACTTTACATCAACCATATTTTCACCTCAGAAAGCTGCCACCTCTTTTAATGCACTGGCTACCTTTTCGGCATCTGGCAGGTAGTAATCCTCAAGCTTGGGCAGGGGTACAGGGACATCGTATCCCGTTACCCTTTTCACCGGCGCTTCAAGGGAAAGGAAGGCTTTCTCGTTTATCCTCGCAATTATCTCAGCACCTAAACCCAGAGTCCTCGGTTCCTCGTGTACGATTACCACCCTTCCTGTTTTCTTAACGGAATCTATTATGAGCTTATCATCCAGAGGCGAGAGGGTGCGTAAATCAATTAACTCAACGCCTACATCCTTCATTTTTTCCAGGGCTTCCTGGCATACTTTGAGCATGGCGCCCCAGGCTATCAGGGTAATGTCATCTCCCTCGGTGAGCTTTTTTCCTTCGCCTATGGGCACGGTATACTCCCCCTCGGGTACTTCTTCCCTGAAAGCACGGTAAAGTCTCTTTGGCTCGAAAAAGAAAACAGGGTCGGGATCCCTGATTGAGGATATAAGTAAACCTTTTGCATCGTAAGGCGAAGAAGGTATAACCACCTTCATGCCCGGGATATGGATAAAAAACGTAGCCACGGCTTCTGAATGGTGTTCAAGCGCCCTCACACCTCCTCCGTAGGGCGCTCTGATAACAAGAGGACAATGATAAGCACCTCGTGAGCGGTACCTGATTCTTGAAGCATGGGCAGCTAATTGGTCTATCGTCATATAGCTGAAGCCCTCGAACTGTATCTCTGCCACGGGCTTGAGTCCAAGGACTGCCATGCCGATTGCAGTTCCCACTATGCCGGATTCAGCAAGCGGCGTATCGATCACTCTCTCCTCTCCAAATTTATTAAGAAGCCCTTCGGTTACCCTGAACACACCGCCGTCCACCCCAACGTCCTCGCCCATCACAACAATCGAGGGGTCTTTTTCCATCTCTTCGTGTAACGCAAGGTTGATTGCCTGCACCATGTTGAGTTTAGCCATCATTATCCCTTCTTTTTTATAAAGTCAAGGAGTTCTTCCATCTGCTCTTCCAGATGAGGAGGCATTTTTTCGTAAACGTACCTGAACATGTTTTCAACCACTGGTTTATAGGCTTCAGCCTCATCCACAGCCTTCTCCACTTCATCTGTAATTTCTTTAATGAGTTTTTCTTCGTAGCTCTGGCTCCAGATACCTTTTTTCTCAAGGTATATTTGCAGGCGCTTTAGGGGGTCTTTTTTCCTCCACTCCTCCACCTCTTTATTTTCACGATACCTCGTGGGGTCATCCGAGGTCGTATGCGCGCCCAGACGGTAGGTGAAGCATTCTATGAATGTGGGTCCTCCCCCTGACCTTGCTTTCTCAAGTGCAGCCTTGGTTGCGCTGTAAACCGCAAGTACATCGTTGCCGTCCACCTGTATTCCTTCAAAGCCGTAAGCCAGAGCCTTTTGAGCAAGAGTTTTGGAAGCCGTCTGCCGCTCGCGCGGCAATGATATGGCGTACTGATTGTTCTCGCAGATGAAGACCGTTGGCGTCCTGAATACCCCTGCGAAATTCATACCTTCATGAAAATCCCCTTCAGAGGTTGCGCCATCCCCAAGATATACCACAACGGCGATATTCTGCTTCTTAATTTTTACAGCCCATGCTGCGCCTACGGCATGGGGTATCTGGGTTGAAACGGGTATATTGACCGTGAAGTTTTTTGGAGGTATGCTCATGTTCGCATCCTCGGAGCCCATCCAGTAAATATAGATAAGCTTTAAGGGAATCCCTCTTGCTATCTGAACTCCGTGCTGCCTGAAGTAGGGAAAAAACCAGTCATCCGGGTTCATGGCAAAAGCGCTTCCTATCTGGCAGCCTTCGTGCCCGAGGCATGAGCCAAAGGTAAGCATCCTGCCCTGGCGCTGGAGCTTCAATGCCTTGTCATCGAACATGCGTGTGAGCATCATAGTCCTGTAAAATTTTTCAAGTGTTTCGTTATTTAGAGCCGGCTCCAGACTCTTATCCACATTGCCTTCAGAATCGAGAATCGAAAGCCAGTCCACACTCATGTCCAGAATTTTTTGTCTTGGCAATTTTAAACCTCCCTCAGGATTATATGATTCTATACCTTTTTAATCTTTACTGAAATGCTGGACGAGGGTTTGTTGCTCTAAAATAAAAAGGTAGATTTAAGCAAAGTACGGCTATAAATATAGCTTATTTGGAGGTCTCTCATTGCAACAATCCAAAGCTTCCTTAAATTCCATATACGCAGAAATAAAAAAGCTCAGACGTGAAGTAGAATTGATAAGAACCGCCCTTATCCCTGAAGAGAAGGTCAGCGATGAGGAGAAGGCAGAGATCCTTCATATGGATGCAGGGATGAAGCGTGGGGAAAGGGTCAGACTTGATGATGCTCTTGCTGAATTGAATGTTTGAAATTTATCTGAGCAATGCTGCCTTAAAGGCTTTAAAGAATCTCGATAAGCGGATAGTGGAAAAGGCAAAGAAAGCTCTCATTACTTTGAAGACCTCCCCACTGCCGATAAAAGAATATGA
>CAYXIP010000041.1:0-13401 GCA_964465515.1 uncultured Candidatus Methanoperedens sp.
CCCGTATTAAAGCACAAACAGCGTAAATAATAGATAGCCAATAACTATCATTATTACAGAATGCTTCAAGCCTGAAAGAACGCTGCCTTCTCCCATTACTCCCGCTATCAATCCCGAGGAAAAACCCTGAATCAGGGCGCCATGGAAGAATAAGCGGTTATACGCCTCCAATTTCTCCCTGGAAAGACTGAGGGGAACCGCTCCCACCGAACCGCCGGCGTTTGAAATTTTTTCTCCTGCCTTTACCATCTCAGAAAGGAATGTTGTAGAGATTATGTAGATAATACCAATGAATACGAGGAACGATATGTAAATAATTACTACGTAGATAAACATATTGACCCTGCGTTCGTTTTTTAATTCCTGCTCTGCATCCACATCCCTTGCTGCCACATTCAGCACTTCGCCTATATCGCCGCTGGACTCGTTGGCTTTTGTCAATAGAGTAACAGAGCGGGCTACGATATGTGTCCTTACCCTGTTTGCAAAGCGCACAAGTGCTTCATTGATTGCAAGTCCCCACTCGATATCATTCCATATTTTCTTAATCTCCTTGCCCAACCCGATGTCTGTGCGCGTCATCAATTTGAGAGAATCTCGAAGCGTCATTCCGGTTTCGTTGGTACTGGCGAGTTTTTTCAAGAAATCTGGCATCTGGGATTGTATCCTGTCTTCCCTTCTTTTCTTGTATTCGTGGAAAAACATGAGAGGAATAATAATTATTAACACTGTAAAAACTATCTTATCATCTATGTAGTCTATAAAGTTAGGTTTCCTTATACTACTGAAAATTGAAATTAAAAGGTAGATAAGTCCAATCGGCACGCTTACTGCCAGAGAGTACTCGGGTTTTTCTTTCATGGGCTTTAGAGGGTCACGGAGCATCTCTCTTATTTTAAGTGAGTCTCTTGCTTTGACAAATTTAGAAAATGTGGTCTTTTCCTCTGTCTCTGGAACAACTATTTCACCAACGTAATTCTGAGCTGGCAGAAGCGGCGCCTCGACATTGGAACCAGGGGTTATCATATCCACCATTACTACAAACATCATTGAACCAATTGGTATCACTGCATATATTATAGCATATATCATTAGCTGGCTTCCTGAACCCATTACCGACATCATCACCCCGAGAATTATAATAAACAGGGGACCTGCCACAAAGGCTGTCACGTATGACTCTGCAATTAAACCAAGCGTCTCAAGGAATCCTTTCTGCTCGATCTTGGCTCTGTTGAGGTATTGTTCGGATTTATCCCGAAAATAAGTGGAAATATTTCCGCCGCTGTCTATCACCGTAAGAAGGTTGTACATGAGATCCTTGAAATTCTCCGACGGGGTAATCTCACATATATTGTGAAGTGCGGTTCGAAGGTCGTTTCCAAAAAAATCCATATCACGTACAACAGTGTCCACCTCCTTGGCTACTTCGCCATAGGTGTCGGTGCATTTTGAGAGGGCACGCAATATCTCGATAACGTTCATTCCGCCACGGCTTAGTGCATACATGAATGTGACGGCATAGGGAAGGTTTTTATCAATTGAGCCTTTTCTCTCTCCTGCCCTGAAAGCCGGGTAAGCAAGATAGAGCATGTAAGTTATGCCGCCAAACAGCAGGGCAAGAATGACTATGATAAAAATTGCAACTGATATTGCTTTATACTGGAGCAACCATGCAGTCGATGCACTGAATTTAATACGGGTGATTTGTGCTGGAAGTCCCACCTTACGTATTACAATATAAGCTGCTATCAAACCAAGGAGTGCACCCACAATACCCGCAATTACCGAGTAAAACATAGCATTTGATAGATACATCTCATAGGAAATGGGGATACGCGCCTGCCTCAATGCCATCCGCAGGTTTCGGAACTCTTCCTTCCTTGCTCTCATTCTGTGGCCAAGCAGGGCAAACGGCAGAATCTTTAATTTCTGGAAAAACAATTCGATTTTACTCGCCATTTTTCTCATCCAGAGATGGTCATACTTTTAAGAACCTTTTCAGGAGTTACCTGATAATCATGGATAATGGTAGCAATGGCATTGAAATCTGTTATTTTATTATTAACCATGAACTCGAGTATTTTTTGCCTGTTAGATAATTCTTTTTTCAAATCCGAATTATTCCAGCCTCTCCTGACCAGTATATCGTTCATTGCTTTTGATTCCCCCACCCTGTGGAATTTATCTGTTAAAGCATCCCATACAAATATGTCATTGGTCCTTATGTTCCTGGTTGTGGGGTCTATATCTGTAATCTCAACAAGTTTCATATTGCGACGTGCTCTTTTCCCGTTCACATAGGTCTGCGCCTGAATGCTCATAATATTGAGAGCTTGAATCATGCTCCGGGGAACGCTGATGGGAGGATTTTCAAGACGGTGTATAGCGCTCGGGACCGAATCGGCATGCATGGTTGAGAACGTGGTGTGGCCTGTGCTCATCGCCTGGAAGAGCGTGAGTGCTTCTTTGCCCCTGACCTCTCCAACAAGAAGGTATTCTGGGCGCTGGCGAAGCGCAGCTTTCAGGAGATCGTACATATCAATAATCCCCTTACCGTCAGAAGTGAAAGAGTCCCTGGTTATTCCGGGAATCCAGTTGGGATGCGGAAGTTTCAGTTCACGGGTGTCTTCAAGTGAGATTATTTTTGCCTGCCATGGAATGAAAAGGGAAACTGCATTGAGAGAGGAAGTCTTTCCCGAAGCCGTGCCTCCTGAGAAGATCAAACTCTTATTGTTTTCGATGCAGAGCCAGAGATATGCCATCTCCTCTGCCGAGAAAGTATTCCAGTTAATCAGGTCAACAGGCGTTATCGGGACCTCGCTGAACTTTCGAATGGTAAACGTTGCGCCGTGGGTTGTCACCTCGGTTCCCAGCGTCATCTGAATACGCGAACCATCGGGCATTGTGGCGTCAACCATTGGTTCCGCTATCGAGATATGCTTTCCGCAGCGCTGGGCAAGCCTTATTACATACGAATCAAGCTCGCTCTCTGTAAAATAAACGTTTGTAGGCATGTTGGTGTATTTCTTATGGTACAGATATATCGGGATGTCATAGCCATTGGAGGAAATATCCTCGATATTGTTGTCGTGCATAATAGGGTCTATCTTGCCGAATTTGATGAAATCTCTCCGTGTATAGTACAATATTTTTTCAAGGGTCAGCGGGCTTATATCGAGGGCATAATCTTTTACTATGCGTTTGACTTTAGATGTCAGAATTTTCTCCTTATCTTCATCGCTCTTTATATCTTCAAAAAGAAGCACATCCTTCAGTCTGTCTTTAATTTCTTTCAGGAACAAATCCTCGAAATCCGAAAGTTTTGGCTCGGCCACATAATACAGATAGGAGTTTTTTTCAGGATTTAAGAGCATTACCACAAAAGCATAAGGTTCGTTTACCCAGTAGCGTTCGACTTCATTGTACCCTGCCATGCCTTCAAACGTGACAAGTGGCCCGTGCAAAGCCTGGTTGTATGCATCCACATCTTCTGCATCCTTTGTAAAAAAAGTTTTTACCTTCCCAAACAAAGTCCGGGGTCTTTCAGGCGGAGCCTCTTTAAGCTTTTTCATGCCTGTTTCG
Source organism: uncultured Candidatus Methanoperedens sp. (assembly GCA_964465515.1). GTDB lineage: Archaea > Halobacteriota > Methanosarcinia > Methanosarcinales > Methanoperedenaceae > Methanoperedens. The sequence continues at coordinate 3,586 of CAYXIP010000041.1, forward strand.
ACATCGGATAATAATTTCTCTTGAAGTTGTCCGAATTTGACATGCTTTTCTGGCGTCATCTCTTCCTTTATTATTTCACGGGTCGTATCCGCATCATGGTGGCGCATCAGCCCTTCCATCCCCTCAGGTTCGCCTTTCTCTATTCTTTCTTCTTTTCTTTTAACCTTCTTTTTTACAGTTTTCCCACCCTTTCCTTGCTTCTTTGAACCTTCTTCCCCCTCCTTTTCAACCGGCTCATCGAGTCTCATATCCTCTTCTTTCTCTATATCCTCTGAGCCCGCTTCCTCTTTACCCGATTTCAGAATTCTTTTTACAGTTTTTAATTCTTCGGAAATATCTTCCAGATTCTGCTGCCCTTCTTTAGCTTTTTTAAAAGCAGTTTCAAGTTCATTATAATAAGGCGAATCTTGTTCTAAAAAAGAAAGCTCTTTTTCATAAGTTTCAATTTCTCTTGCCTGCTTTACGAGCTTGATTAAATTCTTCCTGAACAGCCCTATTTCAAGAGAGGGATTTTCTGCAGCTATATTGCCGACAAAACTCTCAACATCCTTCTCATCAGGACTCGTAAATTCGGTTAAGAACCCACGAACTTTTTCGCGTATTTCGTCCATATTATATCTTTAAAGTTAAACTTATGAAATATACAATATCATTAATAAAACTACCTCTACTCCGTCTTTTTTCCTCCAAAGAAGCCAAAAAAACTCTTCCTTCTCTCCTTGGGTTCTACAAACTTCTCACCTGCTATTTTTGCTGCAAGCCGTCTGAAGGCAATCGAAGCCGGGGATGTGGGAATCCTCATTACTACAGGTATCTTGAATGCAGCAGAACGCCTTACATTTGCATCCTCAGGTATCATTTCAAGCACAGGCACTCCAAGGAGTTCCTGGACTTTATTCCGATTGATTTCAGTCTTTTCAAGCTTGGTGCAGTTCAGGACTATGCCTTCCACAGTCTTGCCGAGAAGTTCAGCCAATGTTTTTGTTTTTACTGCATCTGCCAGAGAGGGAAGGTCGGGATTTACTACAAGAAGAACCCTGTCTGCAACAGAAAGCGGAATTAGACCATCCTTGCTTATACCTGCGGGCGCATCTATTAATACAAAGTCCATGCTCTCTGAAAGAACGGGTATCACCTGCTTTAATTTATCGGGATCGGATTTCTGGAATCCATTTAAGGATAATCCGCTCGGCACCACCTTAATGCCCGAAGGTCCATTATAGATGGCATCCTTTATTTCAGCCTCCCCGCTTAATACCTCGTGCAATGTTATCTTGCTGTTTTCAAGCCCGACTAAAAGTCCGAGATTTGCCATACCTATGTCGGCATCTACGATTATGGCTTTTTTCCCAAGCATTGCCAGGCAAGTACCGAGGTTCAGAGTTGTTGTAGTTTTACCAGTTCCTCCTTTTCCCGAGGCGATGGCATATACCCGAACCGTCATGTCTGTTCCTTCAACCAAATGCTAACATTAAGTATTTCATTGATAATACTCATTAAGGGTTTATAACCTTTGTCAATTAATCAGTATTATTGTCATCATCATGTGAAACTTTTAATTCGTGGTAAGCGTACGTGAACAGTCGCCCCTTTTCCGACCTCGCTTTCAATCCAGATTTCACCCTTATGTGCATCAACAATACTCTTGCAGATATAGAGCCCAAGACCCGTTCCTCCGTATTTCCTGGTCAGGGAAGCATCAACCTGGTAGAATCTCTGGAAAAGGAAAGGAAGAACATTTTTCGGAATCCCTATGCCAGTATCGGTCACAGTCGTATGCACGCTGTTCTCTTCTTCCCAGGCTTTGATTGTGATTTTACCTCCCGGAGGTGTGAATTTTATGGCATTGTCCATAAGGTTCAGGAGTACCTCTGTCAGCCTGTCCCTGTCTCCCATAACCACAAGGTTTGAAGGTACGTCTTTTATAATGTTTATATTCTTTTTCCCTGCCTGAAGATTCATATCTGCCATGGAAGCGGTTATTATTTCATCGATGGCCAGAGGTTTTGGTTTCATCTTGATTTCAGGTTTGCCCATCTGCTGTGTGCTCAAAAACAAAAGGCTGTCGATGAGGCGCGTAAGCCTGTCCGTGTTTCTGATTATGGCTTCCAGCGCCTTTTTCTGGGCATCTGGCATAGTTCCCAGTTTTTCATCGTACATTAGCTCGCTGTATCCGCGGATGGAAACAAGCGGTGTCTTGAGTTCATGCGATACGTTTGAAAGAAACTCGCTTTTCATCCTATCCAGGGACTTAAGCTCCTCGTATGCCGACTGCAGCTTTTCATAAGAGACCCTGGCTTCCTGGTACAGCCTGGCGTTTTCAATTGCCACTCCTATCTGCCCGCCTATGGATGCAAGGACATCGATATCGTCCTTTGTGAATACCCTGCGCCTGCGGTTGGCAAGGTTCATGGCTCCCACAACGTTGCCTTTAGCCATTAGAGGCGTGCCTACAAGGGTGATCAATCCTTCTTTTTCCAGGTAGGGAAGAAGTTCACGGGTGGGGAAATGGTCTATATCGGTGATGAAAGGCTTCTTGTTTTGGGCAGCAGCCCCTGCTATACCTTCACCCAGTTTTATCTCGGAAACTGCCTGGACAAAAGCCAAAGATAGGCCTCTTGATGTCTTCAACCTAAGCTTCTTTCCATCATCTTCCAGCAAATAGATCGCGCCCACGTCCGAAGAGGTCACCTGGATGGTCTTGGCAAGCGCCTCCTTGAATATTTCATCCAGGTCTAAGGACTGGCTCACTACCCTGTCTATTTCAAAAAGCGTCTCCAGGGTCTTATCATGGTACCTGAGTTCTGAATACAATCTTGCATTTTCAACCGCCACTCCTATCTGGCTGCCTATTGACGATAGTACATCGATATCTTCTTTCGAGAATATCCTGTGCTTTCGGTTTGAGAGAACCATAGCCCCGACAATCTTTCCCTTCGCTACAAGAGGTATGCCTGCAAGGGAAGTTATGCCGTCCTTTGCCATGAGGGGAACCAGCTCAGGATACGGATAGTTTTCGATGTCCATGGTTACTGGTTTCCCGTATTTTACTGCCAGACCCGATACTCCCTGCCCCACCCTCAGTTTTGAGGCAGTGTCTGCAAGTTCGGGAGATATTCCCTGGTATGTCTCAAGTCTCAGGGTTTCCCCATCCTCCTGCAGCAAATAAAGCCAGCCTGCGTCCGATGAGGTGACCTCAATGGTTTTTGAAATTGTCTCTTTTAATAGCTCGTCCAGATACAACGACTGGCTCACTACCCTATCTATTTCAAAAAGCGTCTCGAGGGTCTTGTCATGGCGTTTGAGTTCTGAATACAGATGGGCATTTTCAATGGCTATTGCCGCCTGGTTTGCAATCGTCTGGCAGACACCGATTTCCTCCTCAGTGAATTCTTTAACTTCACCAAGACTGCTCAGCTGCATCGTCCCCAGCGTCTTCTCCCCGATAACGAGCGGCATTACAAGGATAGACCTGATATGCAGCCTGTCCGCCATCTCTTTCTCTTTTGGGGAGAGCTCTGCCGTTTTTGTATCAGAAACAAGCACATACTGCTTTCTGTTATATGCCTCGCTCAGTGTCGGAAAGTCCTTAAGGTACAATATTTCTCCCAGCGAAGGCTTTAATTTGTCTCTTGGGCTGTATTCGGAAGCCACAGTCCCGTAATCATTCCCTGCTTCCACGAGTACGATGGAGCAGTAGGAGACATTGACTATTCTTACCGCTTCCCTGACAGCTATATCCAGAACTTTATTTAAATCAAGGCCGCTTGAAATGCTCTGGTTTGTTTTGATAAGTGCAGCAAGTTCAAGATTCCTCCTGTTCAAATCCTTGGTTCTTTCCTTCACCTTCTGTTCAAGACCCTCATATAACTCCTGCAATTTTTGTACCATGATATTAAAAGAACCTGCAAGTTCACCTATTTCATCCCTGCTCTCTGGTTCTATATGAACATCGAGGTATCCTTTGGCAACTTTTTTAGAAGCATCCGAGAGTCTTATAAGCGGAGCTGTAAATCTTCTCCCGAGCAGGATTGCCAGCACAATAATTATGGCAGAATAAAATATACCAAGCGCGATGGATCTCTCCTCAAACCTGGTCAAAGGCATCAATGCTTCAGATGCATCCATCTTCACCACAAGACCCCAGCCTGCTGCAGGAATGTAGGAATACACAGCAAAAACCTCCTTTCCGCGGTAATCCAGCGCCTGGATTGTTCCGTTTCCCCCTTCTGCAGCAAGAATTGAGGGTTTAGCAAGGTTAGAATCGAGGGGAAATTTCAGGCGAAGCGCAGCATCAGGCTTATGGCGTAAAGGATTCAAATATACGACTTCGTTTCCTCTTTTCTGAACAAGAAGAGCCTCGCCGCTTTCGCCAAGACCTGTATAATCGTTTGTGACCTCGTAAATGAACTTCGGATAAACGGTGGCTGCAACTACGCCTATGAGTTTGCCTGTACTTCTATTCAATACAGGATATGATAGCATATAGCCTGTGTTGTTATCATAATAATTTATGCTTCCAAGATATAGAGCTTCTTTACCCTTCTCAAAAAAATCTTCTTCACTGTAGTTCTTATTCAGAAGCCTGCTTTCGGTAGAAGCCAGAACTGTGCCATTCACGTCAAGCGCAGATATTTCAAAAAATTCAGGAAGCTCTCGTTTTACTCTTAAAAGATTGAGACTTATATCACCTGCATTTCTACTTTCAAGCTGCTGCAGGAAGTTGGCGGTGGCAACTTCCCTGACCTGCTCTATCCTGAAGTTCACAACTGTTGAGATATGGGTGCTCTTTGCCTCAGCAAGTCCATTTAGGTCCTCGAATACCTTTTTCTCAAGCGTATCCCTTTCTGTTGAATAATTGATGTAGCTTAGCACTGCGTAGGGCAGGATTGAGATTGCTATTAGAAAAATAATTAATTTATGTCTTATACTCAAATTTTTCACGATTCAACCAGCTTTTTGACCCTTTCCACGAGATCCTTTCTTCCAAAAGGCTTGGTGATATAATCATCCACTTTGAGCACGTGCAGTCCGAGCATCTTATCTATATCCTGGTTCCTTACAGTGAGCATAGCCACGGGCATATCCTCATATTTTTCTCTGATTTTTTTGAAAACTTCCCAGCCGTCCATCTCAGGCATCATTATGTCCAGCAGCACAGCCGCGGGTTTTTCTGATTCGAGTTTTTCAAGACACTCCCTGCCGCTGTATGCCGGCACAACCTCAAATCCTTCGGTTTCAAGAACCAGTTTTATCAAATCCACGGTATCCGGCTCATCGTCCACAACCATTATTTTCTTACTCATTTGATTTACCTCCCTGTTCTGATTTACTTAGAAGCTCATCCTTTAGCCACCACCAGTACTTAAATGAAACAAGAATAACGATAACATTGCTTAAGAGAAGCAGGGAAATATACAGTCCCTGCAGATCAAGCGAAGACGGCTGCAGATGCAACTGTGCATGAACATATATGCTTGTTAAAGCAATAAAACATGCTGCATAATCCAAGAAATAATACGGTGCAAGCCCGAGCCCTTTCCCCATTCGAGCACTGAGCCTTGCCAGCACAAGATAAAAAATAACAATCCCAATTGTCCCGATCGATAGCAATAGCAGGTGCAGTTGCGGTGTAATCCTAATCCCTCCCGGTCATTACGAAATAAAGCCGCAGGCTTGCAGCGGCTAATAAAACACCACCTGAGGCAAAAAAGACGCTTCCTGTGTCGCTGAAAAAATCATAAAGAAAAATCAGAAATGAGACGATGAATAAGCCGCTCGATATGATAAAAAGATAAGGAATTACACGCTTTTTAAAAACTTTCTCATAAAAATAGGCAATGCTGAAGGGAAATCCGATAAGGAACACGTATGTAATACCCAGAACCAGAACCAATATAAAAAGAATCGTGGTATTGATTATCAAGGCTTTTCACCGAACGCTTCCTTGAATACATCCACAGGCGTTTTGCGCGCACTCCCGCTGAGCACACTTTCATACCCTCTCATCGCTGTCTTGACATTTATGCCCTTTTCTGTGATTTCAAATTCCCGTATCTCCGTGTCGTGTTCAATTCCGCGGGATTTAAGTATGCTCAGGACACCGTGCATCTTTCCTTCGATCTCAACATGCCGCAGGAGAATTATGGTATCTACTGCACCCGAGAGAGCTTCATGGGTTAATTTTACTGCTCCGAAAAGTTCAGAAATCTCACTGCTGACACAGGTTGTAGCGCCCATGGATGAAAAAAGGTCAAGCAGCACGGTGATATAGTTTTTACGTTCTATATTATCGGGAATCGAGGTCTCAAGGTTTTCTATACCATCAAATAAAAGACGTTTCACATTATTTTCAATTATTTTTCTTTTTAATATCAAAGCCTGCTCATCGGGATGGTATAAAACAGGAGAAACATATAGAACTTCCAGCATTTTTTTTGCTATAAAAGGCGCAAGCTCCATGCCGAAGGCTTTTGCATTCCTCATAAGCTTGGAGGGTCTCTCTTCAAGGGAAATTATGAGCGCATTCTCACTCCTGTTAAGCCCGTCACAGATAAAGTGGAGACCAAATGTGGTTTTACCTGTGCCTGTTGTTCCTGAAATCAGCATTACATCGTCCTTGAGGATACCGCCTTTTAGCATCTTATCCAGCCCAGGAACACCTGTGCTGACCTTGAAAGAGGGGGCGGGTTTTTCTGCCCATGTCTGGGGCAAAAGGCGGGGGAAGACGATTATGCCCTTATCCCTTATATCAAACGAATGCTTCCCTGCGATGTATTTTTGCCCCCTCATTTTCAGGATTTGAATATTGCGCTCCACACGCATGCCCACGGTTTCCTCAGAAAGATATATTATCGCATCTGCAAGGTAACCCACCACATTCTTGCGAAGGTCTTCAAGTACGAATTCGCCTGTGATAATGACAAGCGTGTTCCAGCTTTTCATGGAAGTGAATAAATCAAAATAGAACCCTCGCCTCTCATCATCGGTTACAGGTCGCCCGGATTTAAGAATGTCGCCAAGCACCGTCAGGGGGTCTATCACAATCCTTGCAGGCTTAAGCTGGGATATTTTCCTGTTTATGAACTCCAAAACGGCAGCAGAGCCCTCTTTTAATAATGATTCGCTTATACTGAAGATGTTCATTCTGTTGGTTTCATACAGCGTCTGGTCGAAGAAGGAAAAGCGCGACATGTAGCTGTTAATCATTGCAGGGGGTTCTGAGAGGGTTGAAATGTAAAGACATGTCTCGCCTGACTTGGCTGCATTGAAGAGCGATTCGGCAGCGAATGTGGTTTTTCCGCTTCCTGCAGCCCCAGCCACCAGTACAACAGAGGGCTTATTGAAACCCCCTTCAAGGATGTCATCTAAATCAGGGATATACGAAGGAACGATATTCATCTTACCCTCCTTGACTATTAAATAATAGGTTAAATTCTATATAAGGTTTGGGTAATTATTTGATGCTCTTCAGATATTTTAAACTCGCACTCCCTTCCTCAACCGTTCTTGCCTCGGTCACGAACCTGCCCTTATATCCTTTGAGTTTCCTCATGACCTCTTTCCATTTAATATTACCTTTGCCGAGTTCGAGATGTTCATCGATTCTCCCCTTGTTATCATGCAAATGCACGTGCACAACTCTACTTAAATCCTCAAGGAATTCAAGAACATTGCCGTTTGTATTTGCATGCCCCATATCAAGCGTCAGCCCGACGTTCTCCCTCTCAAGCGATTCTATCATCCCAAGAATCTCACCAGGCTGTTTTCCGAAGACATGCGGCATGTTCACCATGTTCTCCACTCCGATTTTAATGCCGAAATCATCCGCGAAATCGCAGATTGCCCGCAAGCCTTCTATACTCTGCTGCCATGCCATATCAGGCAACTGCATCCCAAGAGGCGAGAGCTGACCCGGATGCACAACAGCAAGCTCCACGAAATCCGAGGCTCTATCGATGCATTTTGTCATCTGGCGGATGGTCTCCTTCCAGATGGGGTGATTTAAACTTCCAAGATTGAGGTCTGAGAAGGGGAGGTGAAGCGTGAGTACAAGATTGGTGGTTCCGATGACGTTTTTTATTTCCGAGAGCGTTTCAGCGTTTAACTGCTGCTTTCCTTCGCTCACGATTTCCCAGCCCGTGAAGCCCAGATTTTCTAAATCATAAGCCCAGTCAAAAGGGTTGTTCACGAGGGCAAGAGAGGAGAAGCTGACGTTCATATTGCCTTATTCGCCTTCATGATATAAGGATTGTTGCATACGTTTTCACCCCAAAAAAGCAGAAAGGGACGCACAGCCAGAAGCCATGTATCCCTTTTAATGGCGGCAGAGCGCCGCGACATTTACCAGTCTTAATCTGGTAGTTCCAGCCGATATATTTACGTTGTTTTTAGACTACATAAACCTTCTGTCGCTAAACTTATGTGGTTAGAGGGCGTACTGTGATTTGTGCCGTGGTGGCAGAGATGCCAATTGTGCCGATCTTATGAATCGGTAGTTCCAGCCGAACTACATGGGTTCAAATCCCATCCATGGCGCCTTTTCGGCTGTGGTCAGGGGCATCATAACGCCCCGTCATTTGCTTTTGTCCTTTTTGAATATCTCCTTTCTCTTGGCAAAAACCACTACAACAATGGCGATTATAACAATCAAGCCAATGATAAGTGTAAAGTTAACCGGTGGCGCAGATTCGGATGGGGCTCCTGTAACTCCCGGAGTTCCAGTCTCTGTTGCAGTAACTTCAGGCGTTGTTGTTGCTGTCTGGCTCACTGCTCCTGAGACTACTATCGCAAAGCTGCTGAAGCCCATGGTTTGTGCTTTATAGGTATTTGCACTTATTTTCTCGGTGTTAATATCTACCCATGAATTGTCCTTTAACTTCATCAGCTTTACAGATTCTATCTTATTATTCTTGGCCCAGTCATCCGGCACGCTGAATGTTACATACGTGTTCTCGATCTTGGAGGATTCTCCATATCCAGACGTTCCCAGCCATATGTTGAAATACTTGTAAACAGTACCAGGGGCATCGGATGTAGCGAGTGAAGGTCTTCCCTTAAGCAGCTCAGCTTTGGCTGTTACCCATCCTTCATTTGTCTTGGCATCAAATCTAACCTCTTTTACGATGTCCAGAGTTGAGAAGTTTATTGATACTGCGCCTATCGCAATATTCTTATCCTGGCTTTCATATTTCTCGATGTTGGTGAAGTTCTCACTGGAAGTGACTCCTCCACCGCCACCCCCTCCTCCGCCTGAAGTGGAAGCTGTAGTGGTTGTGGTTACTGTACCGAGCAGCGCAACGACAGGATTCTGAAAATGATGAACAAGAAGATCACGGTAGATAGTGCGCGAAAGGCTGTTGAGGCTGCTCATTCCTCAGGGATTCGCACAGGGGCTTTTTTCATTCTGTGCTATCCCGGTGAGACCGATGATACCGTGCTTGATACATTGCGTTTTTCCACATCGCTTCCTCTTGATTACCTTTCATTTACCGTGCCTAAAGCACAGGATAAAAAAGGAATGGAAAGCTCCTTGCGGCTTCATATCAGACCATGTGCTTATCTACGACGGTGAGTTCTCCGAGATGAAAATGAAGTTTGCGATTCTGAAAGGGCAGGCGCAGTTCGGGATGAGAAGGAAACTCGGAAACTTTGCTGTGAAACCTTTTGAGATGCTGACCGATGCTGTTTTCAGGGTCATGAAGTAAAAATCGTATATCGAGTTCTTTAGATGAGCGCAGATTTAATGCACGGTGCGCCACTACTCTATGCACTTATACCAGTCTCTCTGGCAGCCTGCTTCCAGACTTTCAGCAT
>CAYXIP010000042.1:0-13184 GCA_964465515.1 uncultured Candidatus Methanoperedens sp.
TACTGCCCTGTCTGCGCCATTTCGGAGGATGAATGAAAGCGGTTATTATTGGCGCGGGTCTCGGAGGCTTGCTTGCAGGCACAAAGCTCTCAAAAGCAGGCTATAAGGTTGAGATTTTCGAGCGTTTACCCTTCATCGGCGGCAGGTTTGCCAATCTTGATTACAAAGGCTTCAAACTCAGCACGGGCGCCCTGCACATGATACCCCACGGCTCAAGGGGACCTCTTGCACAGATGCTGCGCGAGGTGGGCACCGATGTAACCATAATCGACTCAAAACCGATGGCAGTCATCAGAAAAGAGAACGGGGAAGACATCGAGTTTCATGATTTCCGAAAAGAGCTTGCATTTACAAAGAACGTGAAACTTGGAACTATACTTCTCCTCTCACGAAAGTTCAAACCCAAAAGCGATATTTCATTCAGGGATTGGATCCTGAGATTTTTTAATGACGAATTCCTGCTGAAGCTTGCGGATTCTTTCTGCGGCTGGTCTTTGAGCCTTCGTGCAAAAGACGTCCCTGCGCGGGAAATGCTGGAAATTATCGACAATATGTATCGATACAAGGGCTCAGGAATCCCACTCGGCGGCTGCGGCGCAGTGACAGGCGCGCTTGCTGATGTTATTAATTCAAATGGCGGAAGGATACATACCAAATCATGTGTGGATAGAATAATCATTGATAAAAACCGTGCAAGTGGGGTTGGTGTAAACGGGAGAACAGTGGACGCCGATATTGTCATCAGCGATATCGGGCACCTTGAGACAAGCAGGATGTACGAGTGCAGGGATATTGCGTATCTTGAGAAAATTAAAAAGACCAAGCCCTCAAAAGGAATAAAGATATGTCTCTCATCGGACGAGCCATTGATAGGTCACAGCGGGGTTTTCTTCACCCCTTTCGCAGAAAGGATAAACGGCATCAACGAAGTGACAAACGCAGACCCTACCCTTGCGCCGCAGGGAAAGCATCTTGCAATGTCGCATCAGGCTATGCTGTCAGATGGTTTGAAGCATGAAATCGCTGTCGGGCTAAATGATTTGAAGCGACTTTTCCCTGATAAAAAGTACGAGGTACTTTTAGTTCAATCCTATTCCAATGGCTGGCCTGTGAACAGGGCATCTTCGGGCAGTGATGTTGGAAATATGACGCCTGTTTGCAATCTATACGTTGTGGGAGACGGCGCGAAAGGTAAGGGAGGGATTGAGGTGGAGGGAGTGGCTCTGGGTGTCGGGAATGTGATGAAGGAAATTATCCCCCGCTGACAGCAGGCAGTATTGAAATCTCGTCGCCGTTCTTCACATCCGTAGAAAGACCGCCGAGATGCCTTATGTCCTCGCCGTTCACGTACAGGTTGACAAACCGCCTTACTTCACCTTTGTCAAGAATCCGCTTCTCAAAATCTGCGCCGTATTGTTCGACCAGTTTATCCAGCACACCTTTTACCGTTGTATCTCCAAGTTCAAGGGTAGTTTCTCGTGCATGGGTAACATTGCTTAATGCTGAAGAAAATCTTATCTTAACCATTTTTATCACCTTATTGTGCAATATGTGCAAGAGGCTGTGCCTCTCTGTGCTTATGAATCTCAAGTTTTGGGGCGGTGAGCTGTTCAAACTCACTCAGCATTGGTTTTATTACAGGCGGGCGCTGCAGTGATTTGAGCAACGTGTCCTGGGCTTTAAGACCGTTCCCTGTAACATAGACCACAATCTTCTCATCTTTCTGAATATGCCCGCTTTCCACAAGTTTCTTTAAACCTGCAACAGTTGTGCCGCCAGCAGGCTCGGTGAATATGCCCTCGGTTCTTGCAAGAAGATGGATTGCCTCGATGATTTCAGCATCCGTTGGTGAAGCCGCATAGCCACCCGAATCCAGAATTGTCTTCTTGGCATAATATCCGTCCGCTGGATTGCCGATTGCAAGGCTGTGAGCCACAGTCTCATAGTTCCGAACTGGAACGACTTCGCTATCCTTCTGGACTGCGCATGATATGGGTGAACAGTTAAGCGGCTGCGAGCCAGATATTTTCACGGCGTCGCTCTTTACAAGACCAACGCGTTCCAATTCCTTGTACCCGCGCGAGATGGCGCAGAGCAGCGCACCGCTTGCCATGGGTACTACGACATGGTCGGGTATTTCCCAGTTCAACTGCTCCGCAGTTTCATAAGCCAGCGTCTTTGAACCTTCGGTATAATAGGGACGGATATTGATATTCACGAAAGCCCAGTCCGGGTGCGAATCCGCCACCTCGCTGGCGAGGCGGTTGGCATCATCGTATGTGCCTTCCACCGCTATCACATTGGGACCGTAGATGAGCATCTGCACAATCTTGCCAAGCTCGATTGTTGCAGGAATGAAAATATACGCAGGTAAGCCTGCCTTCGCGGCATGTGCACCCACGGCTGCTGCAAGGTTTCCCGTGCTTGCGCAGCCTACTGCTTTCACATCGAATTCTATTGCCTTTGAAATGGCTACGGACGTGACCCTGTCCTTGAATGAATTTGTCGGATTTACAGATTCATCAAGAATATATAGTTCATTTAGACCGAGCACTGCGCCGAGGCGCTGTGCATGGTGAAGCGTATTGAAACCGGCTCCGAGATCAATGCGTTTTTCAGATTCAAGGGGCAGGAGGTCTGCGTATCTCCATATGGATTTCGGACCCGATGCGATTTTTTCTTTGCTTATATGGTCGTGAATATAATCCCAGTTATAATTGACTTCAAGAGGACCGAAGCACTCATAACAGGTATTCTGGATAATGGCAGGGTATTCAGCGCCACATTCCCTGCATTTCAAACCTATGACGTGGCTCATTAACTTCACCAGAAGCATAATAGAACATTACCATATATAATATTTACCGTACACGTAGATAACTATGGGTAATAAAAATTTGCATCATACAAATGGATGAAGTAGAAAAGTATATTTAGAATAATAGTATATTAATAAACCATGACAACCACGATTAAAGTTTCGGATGAGACAAAGCAACTCCTCGACATGCTTCAGGCAAGGATGACGCTCAACATACACAGGAAAAAAACTCTTTCCGAGCTTATTGATGCCATAACCAGAATCGCCCTGCGGCATGAGGATGAGCTTTTGCAGGCAGGAGCGCTGCCTCCCCTTGAAAAAGACCCTGCGATGAAGCCGCCCATAGACTGGGGTGTCAAAACCGACGCCAGCAGAGTGGATGAATATATCTACACAGAGGATTGAAATGTCCGTGTTCATAGACACCGGGGCATTTCTGGCGTACAGAAATAAAAAGGATAAATATCACGAGAGCGCAAAAAAATTATTCATGGATGCGCTGAATGGGAAATACGGGCAGATGTACACATCCGATTACATCTACGATGAGGCTCTGACGCTTGCTCTTGTAAGGTCAAACAATATTGCTGCGGCACTGGATATTGCAGGGGTGATGCAGTCCCCCAGGATAAAAATGGTTTTTGTTGATGCGGCGCTTCTCGCAAGTGCGACAAAAACATTCAAACAGTATTCGGGCAGGAACCTGAGCTTTACGGATGCTGTATCCATTGAAATCATGAATGAGTTTGGCATTGAGAAATACCTTGGTTTTGATGCTCATTTCAATGGGATCGTTGAACAGGTTTCAAACTAATTGTGTATTTTTATTATCGTTCCCATTGCTCTCTATCCCATTCCTCACATCCACGGCTATGCCCTTCTTGAATGAGCACATCTCAATCGCGGAGAGCATGGCTTTCCCAGTTGCCAGCAGATTATCATCCTCGTCCACCACGAGCACCTCCTCTCCAGCCCTGATACCAGGATCAACTGACACGACATGCCGCGCAAAAACAGTCTTGCCTTTTGCCGCAAAGGGCGCTGCATCGTGATTGACCACAACCCTTTGTTTCGGGTGTTGTATAAAAGCATGAAGCCTTCTCGCACCTTCGATGCTCAGGGTAAGCATGCCGTCATGAGCCCTGAGCGTGGCGAGGCGGTTGCCTTCAAGCAGAATTGAGCGAATTCTTTTTGTGGAGGAAAACTGGAATTCCACGCTTTCGGGAAAGAGTGCTTCTCCAGCGCCCCGCCCGAACTGGTAATCTGCTATAGTTCGGACGCGTTTTAGGTGGGATTGCTGAGACATTATGCTCACTACGTTCCTTAACAAATTATAAGTGTTTATGGGTGGAATATCTGCTTATGGAATCTATCACCTCATCCCGCATGGCAGCCATTGATGCCAACTGCGAATACCTTGGAATTAAGCGCCTCCAGCTTATGGAAAATGCCGGCGCAGCGGTTGCAAACGCCGTAAAACAAAGAATAAGCTCTGGAAAAGTAGCAATCATCGCAGGAAAAGGCAATAACGGAGGCGACGCCTTCGTGGCTGCCCGGCACCTTGGCAATTACGATGTCGTGGTTGTTCTTATAGGTCAAAAAGAAGAAATAAAAACACCCGAAGCCCTGCACAACTGGAATGTGCTTGAAAAAACCACCATACCGTTGATTCAGCTTGCGGATTCAACTGAATTTAATACCATAATAAAAAATGCCGACGTAATAATCGACGGGATTTTCGGAACAGGCATACGAGGAAAAATTCACGAACCTGAGTCCACGGCAATTGATACTATCAACGATTCAGATGCTTTCGTGATTTCTGTGGATGTACCTTCGGGCTTCGACCCGGATGGAGGGGAGTTTGAGAAATCTGTGCATGCAGGAGCAACAGTGACTTTCCACAGAATGAAAAAAGGCATGCTCACTCCTGAGGCGCGAAAATATACAGGCGATGTTCAGGTAGCTGATATCGGTATTCCTAAGGAAGCTGAATTCTTTGTCGGACCCGGCGATATCAAACCCTTCCAAAAAAGGCCGCCGACAAGCCATAAAGGCGATGCTGGAAGGGTTTTTGTAATAGGAGGTGGAGCGTATTCAGGCGCACCTGCACTGGCTGCCCTCGGTGCGCTTCGAGCAGGTGCTGATATAGTTACCGTGGCAGCGCCGAGGAATGTTGCCGACATAATTGCCTCGTTCTCACCAAATCTCATTGTCCGCGCGCTTTCAAGTGATAGATTGATTGAGGATGATATTCCCGTTATTTCAGACCTGATAAAAAAACATGATGTTATAGTCATGGGCATGGGTCTTGGTGCCTCGGAAGAGACGCTTGCAGCAGTCCAAAAGATAGTCATGCTGTGCAGAAAAGCCGTAATCGATGCCGACGCACTCCAGCCCCAGTTGATTCCCAAGTTCCATAAAAATATTATCGTCACACCTCATGCAGGAGAGATGAAACGATTATCGGGCATCGATGTTCCAAGAGATGAAAAAGAAAAACTTGATTTCATCAGGGATTTTGCAAAAAACAATAAAGTTACTGTGCTGTTAAAAGGTGCCGCTGATATAATCTCGGACGGCTTAGAAGTTAGAGCTAACAGGACAGGGAACGCGGGCATGACAGTCGGGGGAACTGGCGATGTGCTTGCAGGTTTGACCGGCGCTCTCTTTGCCAAACACGAAGCATTTGAAGCGGCGTGCGCTGGTGCATTCATCAACGGCGCTGCCGGGGATCTGGCATATGTGGAATTCGGATACGGGCTTCTTGCCACCGATGTTATCGATTATATACCGGCGGTGATGAAGGAATGAGGGAGATCCGTGCAGATATCGAACGCAACAGGATAAGGATCGTGGTAAAACACGATGGGGATGAGACAGTTATCAGGTTAAAATTAAATGAAGCCAGCGAACTTGCGGGAAAGCTTAACGAGCTGCTTTTGGATTTTGAAAAAAGGAAAAAAGTCAGAATAGATTGAATATGTTTTCGCATATCCACAATGACAGGGCAAGAATGATTGATATCAGCGATAAAAGAGATGTTGTGCGGCGGGCAGTTGCCTCAGGTAAAATACAATTACAGCCCAAAACCATAGAAGCAATCAAAAAAAGGCAGATAGTGAAGGGGGAAGTGTTTGAAACTGCACGCATCGCGGCTATCATGGCGGTCAAGAACACATCTTCTGTGATACCGATGTGCCACCAGATTCCCATAACAAGCGTGGATGTTCAATTTGATATCGGAACTGACACAATCAAAGCAACAGTGAAAGTCAGATCGGTAGGCAAAACAGGGGTCGAGATGGAGGCTCTTCATGGAGTGAGCGTGGCGCTGCTCACAATCTGGGACATGGTAAAATCCGAAGAAAAGGATGAAACGGGCAATTATCCTTTCACTGAAATAAAGAGCATCAGGGTTTTAGAAAAATCTAAAAATGAATTGGAGTAGGATTACATGCCTAATAAAAACGATGGGTCGAAGGAGACTGAGGGTACTAAAGGCATTAGGCATCTAATCCTACAACAATATTAGTGATGGTTCTGATAGTATTTAATACTTACGCTAATATTAAAGAGGGTAGATAATAATTATTATCATTATGATAAACATGTGCTTCGAGTGAGTTCACCTGCCATATTGGTGCGCATCATCTCTTTTACCTTTCCGATATCCTGAGTCTGTCCAAGCGCCCACATCAGTTTAACAAGCGCTACTTCTGAGAGCATGTCTTCTCCCTCGATTGCGCCTGCTTTTAATATATCCCTTCCTGTATCATATACACGGTCGCAAACCCGCCCATTGATGCATTGCGAGGTCATGACAACAGGTATGCCGGCATCTGTGGCGTTCTTTATGAAAGGAATCCATTCCGTCGAGACATGACCGAGACCTGTGCCTTCTATCACGATGCCTTTATAGCCCGAGCCTGAGTGGAATAATAGCGATTCGCTGCTTGCTCCTGTAGCGTATTTAATCAGGGCGCATTTGGGCTCGAGCTTATCATGGAGAGCAAGCCTCTTCTCTCCGCGCTTCGTATAATTAGATAATATTTTTATCTCTCTTGAGGGGTATTCCACGCGCCCTATGGGTCTTGCATTTATGAACTTGAATGCATCGCGCCGTGAAGTATGCATCTTTCGAACTTTCGTTCCCCTATGGATGTAGCAGAAATCATCACTTGTTGAGCCGTGCATAACCACGCACACCTCTGCG
Organism: uncultured Candidatus Methanoperedens sp.; assembly: GCA_964465515.1. Lineage (GTDB taxonomy): Archaea > Halobacteriota > Methanosarcinia > Methanosarcinales > Methanoperedenaceae > Methanoperedens. Next base: position 7,038 of record CAYXIP010000042.1, read on the forward strand.
ATGTCGCTTGTAGCAACTGCAGCGGCGCATATTGCGTTCATGGCATTGTCGCTGCTGGGTCTGTCCGCGCTTCGCTGTGAGCCAACGAGCACTATGGGAACGGGTGTTTCGAGCATGAAGGAGAGCGCTGCTGCGGTGTACATCATGGTATCCGTGCCGTGAGTGATTATCACGCCGTCCGCGCCGTTTTTTATCTCTTCATACACCGCACGCGCAAGCTCGACCCAGTACGAAGGCTTCATATTCTCGCTCAAAATGCTGTAAATCATGCGGCAGTTGTAATTCGCTATCTCCTCAAGCTCGGGGATTGCACGCAGGATGTCCTCTGCCGAGAACTGCGAGGTCACTGCGCCTGTTCGGTAATCTATTTTGCTTGCAATGGTGCCGCCTGTCGAGAGTATGGAAATGTTCGGGAGAGATGCTTTCTTTTTGTGAGGTATAGAAATTGGCTCATGGATTTTTTTTTCTTCCTTTTTTCCAAGCAGGGTTATGGATGCTTTATCCTTTCTTATCCCGATGTTGTAACCATTTTTCAATTTTAAAACGAGACTATCTGTCTGCGAAGGCATGAGGGTTCCTTCGTAACTCGCGCCTTTACTTTCTATCCGGACTTTATCATATACTTCTGCCTGCATGATATCTTTAAATTGCGGCGTATGATAAAAAACTATGCTAAACGGAACTGTAAAAAAGTTTGGTGTTGAGCAAAATCCTTTGCGTACTTTGCGCCCTCTGCGGTGAAAAAATCCTGCACCGCAAAGCACGCCAAGAGCGCAAAGTTACCATATGCGTTTTAACACCGATGCCAAACATAAACATTAATGAATATGCGTGATAACTTTAGGATATGGCAAGAGTAATCGGCATAGACCCGGGAACAAGAAGTTTTGATTTCTGCGGTCTGGAAGACGACACTGTAATTCTCGATACTTCAATATCGACAGAGGATATAATCAGGGATCCTGAGCTGCTCTCGAACATCATTATGAAAACGGGCGCAGACCTTGTTGTAGGTCCTTCCGGATTTGGCATTCCGGTTACAGATATAAAAGACATAGGTGAGCGGGAATTGTTCCTTATGTCTCTGATTAAAAAAGAAGATAAAAAAAGCAATCTCGGTATGCGCGCATCCATAAATAAAATGAAGCAGAATAAACTTCCTGTCTTTTTTATTCCCGGCGTTATACATCTTCCCACAGTCCCATATTATCGAAAACTGAACAAAATCGATATGGGGACAGCCGACAAACTTTGCTGTGCAGCGCTCGGTATCAGAGACCAGGCATTAAAGTATAAGAAGAATTACAGCGAAACATCGTTCATATTGCTGGAAATGGGGTTCGGATACACCGCAGCTTTGGCGATAGCAGGTGGGAAAATCGTGGACGGAATCGGTGGAAGCTCAGGCAATATCGGCTTTCTCTCACTCGGAGGCATGGACGCAGAGCTCGCTTATCTCCTGGGAGGATTTAATAAGGAACTCATTTTCAGAGGCGGTATTGAAATGCTCGCTAAAAAGCCAGAAAAAATTATAGAGAATAAAGATGCGTTGAATGCATATCTTGAAGGCGCAATTAAGGATATCCTGGCGCTGACAGCGTCTGTGAAACCCCGGGAAATCATGGTCTCTGGAAGGATTTCAAGAGTCAAGGGACTTTTTGATGAATTAAAAAATCGGATTGATTTCCCGGTACGAAGGCTTGAAGGCTTTTCTGTCAAAAACGTCAAGGAGGCAGCGCAGGGGGCAGCACTTATTGCCAACGGGCTTGCGGGCGGGAGATATTCAGAGCTTATCGAAGCGATGCAGATAAGAAAGGCAAAGGGGACTTCTCTGGATTATATCTTGCTTCCTGAAATCGAGGCGCTGAAAAAAGAATACGGCGTTTGATTGAAAACAATATAAACCATCAACCCAATATATTCATTGGTGTCAGAATGAGGATATCGTGTGCATCTCTGTTTCTCTGGGAATACAGCATCTATGATATAATGGAAATACTGTTAGAGGCAGGCATCGAAAGCGTTGAATTCTGGGCAGAGACACCTTTTTTCTGGATGAACAGAAATGACGAGACCGCAGTCGCTGCGCTCGTAGAAGCAATATCCATAATGCCGCGTGGGTGCACACTGCATGCCCCGATTCTGGATTTAAACCCCTCATCGTACAACGAGCTTGTGCATGAAGCCACTGTCAGGGAAACATTATGGTCTCTTGAGCTTGCAGATACCATGGGGGCAAGGATGGTTACGATTCATCCCGGTAAAAGAACAGTTCATCGCATTCCTACCAATGAGGACAGGGAAAAATTCATGAAATATTTGATGGCTGCTAATGAGAGAGCAGATGCTCTTGGCGTAGCTCTAGCACTTGAAAACAGCATGCCTGATGTTTCTTCCATGTGCTCATCGCCGAATGAAATGAAAGAAGTTTTAAATGGATTCCCGGGGCTTTTTCTCACTTTCGATGTGGTGCATGCTTTCATGGATTCTCCTAAAACAGCAATCTCGTTTATAGACGAGCTTGGTGATAGGATCATCAATGTGCATATAGGGGCTGCGCATAACGGAAAGCCGCATTATCCTTCACATCGCGAGAAAAAGATGGATAGGATACTGAGAAGGCTTCGGGATTCGGGCTATAAAAATGACCTTACCATCGAGATTGATGACAAGGTATACTCCAAGCCATTGTCGAGGGAGGATAAAGTCAGGGAATTAGTCGGGGAAAGAGAATATCTGGAATCGATATTCACATGAAAAAATCAATCTACCCTCTTTTCCTTCTTAATATCCCTATAGCGATCAACGCGATCAGAACAACGATACCTGTAAAGCCGGGTGAGGTTTTCCCGGTTCCTGCAGGTGAAATTCCTGCTTGTGCCTTTTGTTCGGAAGGCGTGGTAATTGCCTCTTCTTTTATTGTAACGGGATTTGAAAGCGGGCGATTATCCTTTGCATTCGCCCCGCCCAGAATTATATACTTACTCCAGTAGTTGCCGGATTGTCCGTCATCCCATGAGTTCATGCCGCTGTTATCGTACGCCTGGTTGGTATTGTCAATGAAATTATTCAAATAAATCTGGTTTGTACGGGCTGAATCGCCATAAAACCCGATCCCATTGCCCTGGATATTGTTGTTATATATTTTATTGCTACTGGATGCAAAAATAAAAACGCCGTATTTTCCATTCGACCTTATATCATTCCCTGAAACAATGTTGCTGTTGCTGTCCTGGTATATCGAAATACCCACGACATTGTTCACAAGAATCGTATTTGCAATCTCATTATTATTTGCCCGGTAGAGGCTTATTCCGCCATCAGACTGACCGCTTCCACCGCTGTTCTGGATTGTGAACCCGCTGACCTTGACATTGTTTGCCTGGTCTATCCTGATTACACTGCCAGTTTTTTTGCCGTCAATGATGGTCTTTTCTTTGTTCTGTCCTATAATTGAAATCCCGTTAGTTTTTACAACAAGGTTCTCAATGTATGTGCCTTCGTTTACCGAAATCACATCGCCTGTCTTTGCTGCATCTATTGCAGATTGGATGGTGGTGTAAGTCTGCCCCTGCCCTACGTTAAGAGTGGCTGCGTTTGTTGCTCCTATGCTCAGCAACATCACAAAGATGCCCAGTATTATTTTATTTTTCATAATCCCTCAAGTGTTTATTGTCTTTCATCATTAAAAAGATTGCGAGCCAATACGTTAGCTTGTATTGGTTGCATTGCTTATATTGGTTGTATTGACCCTTACAGCGATATTCTGGATACTCGGGGCTCCTTTCATACCATAGTAATATAAACCGAAGCTATAATCGCCTGTTGTGTTGAATACATATATTGTGTATTCGCCCGCTCTGAGGGTTATATTGGCAATCTTTTTATTCATTTCGGCTATGGTGTACGGTGTATCCTCATCGTAATTGTCCCATTTAACCGCATCGCCGGCATTTATTTGTAGCTTCGAAACAGTGAATACGGAACTCATTATCCTCGTATAAACACTCTTTCCTGTCGGTGTAGCAACGACCACAGGTGTTGGCATAGGAGTTGGTGTTGGCGTGGGGGTTGGAGTGGGAGTTTGGGTATAAATCGGTGTTAGGGTAGGCGTGGGAGTAGGCGTTGGTGCTGGCGTGAACTCCCTCGGCGTGCCTGATTGGAGTGTTATCGGAACTACCTTTGTATCGGCATACTGCCCGTTTACAAACAGGTTGATTGTAACCTCGTATGTACCTGCAAGGTTTGTTCCTGCCGTTTCCTGCTGTGTACGGAAAACAGCGCTAAAATTGTTCGTGTCAACCTTGCCAGGAGGAATTTCAGCATTAAAGTCGATTGTAAAAGTCCTTGTTTTCTTATCCTCGCTCATGGTTTTCAGGTACAGGTTTGGAAGGAACGACTCAAGCGACGTTACTTTAGCTTTTATTTCAATGGATTCATTGGTGATTGTTTCAGTGCCGGTATTTGCCACAATAAGATCTGCCGTGACCGTCTCTCCTGCCCTGAAGTCGTCCCTGTCAAATTTCACGTTTACGATTTTTGCATCGAGGTTAGGATTAGGGCGAGGATATTTTTGTGTTTCTGGCGGAGCAGTGGTACCTGTGCAGCCTGAAAAAACTGCTGCAATAAGGATTAGTAATATGACGGGGACTATTTTTTTCATCGAATCACCGATATTGTTTAGGGTATCATTGTTTAAAAACGTTTCCCATGTATATTATAATTATTATGAGGTAATAATTGTCGATCTTAACGTGAGAATTTCTTTATTGTCTTCATAGCTGAATCAACAAGGGAAGGGACGTCTATCTGCTTCTCTGCTTCCAGTATCTCCTCAGGTTTAGCAGCGGTGGAGGGATATTCTGGCACTGCCATGCAGCAGGTTGCAGGTTTCGTTGAGGGTTCAAACGTGCCTATTTTCCTTGCAAGCTCTGTAATCTCAAGCTTATCAAGCCCTATTAGAGGATGATAAATCGGATATTCCATGCCGTACATCTCAGCCAGCATGTTCTGCGACGTCTGCGAAGCCACCTGGCCGAGGGAGGAACCTGTGATTATCCCGTGGGCATTCTCAAGGGCTAAAACCTTCCCCGCTATCCTGTACATCATCCGCCTGCACAATACGCAGTTCAGCCTGCTGTCGCAGCTTGAAAGGAAAGCGAGAAGGTTATCGCCGTGCCTTGCCTCATAAATGGTGAACTTTTTCTGCGGCGCCCATTTCTGGAGAACATCGATGCACTGCATCGCCCTCTCGCGCGTTGTCTCGTCTGAAAAAGGCTCGTTGTTGAGATACAGGGGTATTATCTCGCACCCCCTTTTCATCATCAACCAGGCTGCCACGGGCGAGTCGATTCCGCCTGAAATGAGAGCGACCATCTTGCCCTGAGTTCCCATGGGAAGTCCCCCAACGCCTTTTACAAATTCTGTGAAGACATACGCTTTTTCCTGCCTTACTTCTACGAAAATCTCCACATCAGGGGAATCGAGGTTTACGTTGATATTTTTTACCTTTTGAAATACCGTATTCCCGCATGCAATCGCAACATCTCGTGATGTAAAATCATGATTCCCTGCGCGCCGAGCCCTTATCGCGAAGGACTGCCCTTCATGCAACATGTTCGCCGCGATATCGGCGCATAATTCTGATGAGGCTTCAAGCGTGGGCTCGCAGGTGCAAGCAGGGCTCGCTGAAACCACGCCAAATACTTTTGCCGCGCTCTTTGCCGCGCTGCCATCGCCTGTGTGTATGAAAACTCTTCCCATCTCTTTGCTTATATTCGAATATGAACAGCCGTCGGCGTTGAGCATGGCTTTTATGTTCTTCACAAGTATCTGTTCATACCTTGCTCTTACTTTTTTGCTTTTGAGGGCGAGTTCGTCGTACCTGACTAAAACCACGTCATGAATTTTCATGACTTTTTTACCTTTTTATGATAAACATGGATTTTTATTGTTCCTGTAATCCATGCTAAAAATAGCGATTTTACCATAAAAAGCTTTATCTCAAACACTACCTTTATGATATTAAAATATCTTATTATAAAGAGGGATCGCAGGTAGAAATAGAGCCATTTACATCCAACTCCATGCAGTACGGAGAAAATTGAAAATCCTACATCAATAATCGTTATTCACGTTATCATTTCT
>CAYXIP010000043.1:0-12630 GCA_964465515.1 uncultured Candidatus Methanoperedens sp.
GCAGTAGCCTGCATCCATGCAGAGGACGAGGAGACGAGAAACAAATTCGTGCATATCCTGAAAGGGAACCTCGCGCCTGAAGCCTACTCAAAGTCCAGGCCTAATCTGTGCGAGAAAATCGCGGTGGAAAAGGCGCTCAAACTTGCTGGAAATGCGAAGCTGCATTTCTGCCACATCAGCGCCCATGAAAGCCTTGAAGCTATAAGAAAGGCAAAAGCAGAAAAGACCCCGCATTTTAATGCGGGGATAACCTGCGAAGCTGTGCCTCATCATCTCTTCCTCTCCACAAGGGACTACAAGCGCCTCGGAACGCTTGGAAAGATGAACCCGCCGCTGCGCGATTTTTACTCGCAGCAGAGTTTATGGACGGGTTTGAACGAAGGCATAATAGATGTTGTTGCCTCAGACCATGCGCCCCATCTTGAATCAGAGAAAATGACCGATATCTGGAGCGCCCCTGCAGGCGTGCCTGGAGTAGAAACTATGATGCCGCTTATGCTGATGGCTGTTAAGCGAAATCTTCTCACACTTTCACGATTAATCCAGGTTACAAGTCAGAACCCTGCAAGGATATTCGGAATCAATAAGGGCATTATTGCCTCTGGCTATGACGCTGACATGATAATCGTGGGTGAAGCGAAGGAAATCCGGAAAGAAAAATTACACAGCAAGGCTGGATGGACGCCGTATAACGGCATGACTGGCATTTTCCCCAGAATAACCATCTCCAGAGGCGAGGTAATTTTCGAAGACGGTGAGATTATTGCAAAAAGAGGAAGAGGAGGATTCATTTCGGGGCAGGGACTGTTAAGGAAAGTGATTGAAAAGGATAATATACCATAAATCATAATATAGAATATAATTGCAATCCATAAAATATTACAACGGAGGGCTTTAAAGGTTTAAGAGCATAGCCCTTGCCACGGAAGATTTCTCATTATACCATTCTATTATCGAGGAAGCTCGTTCTCGACGACTGAATCTGATAGTCTTGAATCCCTCCCAGCCTATCCCGGCGAACGTGGGCGTAATCATCACTACAGAAAGCGAATCGGAAAGCATCGATTTTTGCCGAGACAGAATTATAATCGCAGATAGGCCCGAGGTTGCAGTTGATAAAGCCGTTTCTTTATTGTTCGGTGAGGACTTTGAGCAGGTAATTATAGGCATAGATCCCGGGAAAAATCCGGGTGTGGCGGTGCTCGGGAACAATAAAACCATCTCGGTCCATCACGTATCTGTAGGCGAGGTCTGCCCCCTGATAAAAAGGATCATGCAGGAATACAGGAATAAAAAAATTATTGTCAGGATAGGACACGGGGCAAGGCTCATACGTTCCCAGTTGATTAACGGAATCCTTGACCTGGGACTTGAGGTGGAGATGGTGGACGAGACAGGGACAACGCCTCGACTTGGTAAAGGCGTGCACGGTCAGGTAATATCGGATATAATTGCTGCAATAAATATTGCAAAGATTCCAGGAAAAATTGTAGGAAAACAGTTTATAGAGCCATCTTCCGGCGAGGTCAGGGTTATACAGGAACACAGCCGCGAATACTCTAACGGACGCTCAACAATCCCGAGAATGCTGGCACGGGCTGTAGCTAAAGGAGAACTGACACTCGACGAAGCTGTGGAAAGGCACAATAGCAATTAATTTTTTGACGTTCTCTTTCTATTTGATTTTGTGGAAATCCATGCTCCAGTTATTGCTATCAAAACTGCACCTGCCACACTGACGACCAGAAACTCACGTCCGTTACCCAGCGGGAATTCCGCCAATGCCTCGCTTATTACAAGGATATATGTGCTGCCCGCCCAGAAGAGAATTCCTCCGGCAATCACAAAGAAGGGATGCGACCAGTTCCTCCCTATTTTTTCTTTTGCCAGGCGCATGTCGATTATTTTTCCTGTATTGATTAAAACTCCTGCAATTACATACCACCATACTGAGCCATTGATATAACCCATCAGGAGTATAAGGTACCCTACCAATATCTCCTGGTTGTAATAATTCCACACCTCTATTCCCCCCTGCACTGTTCCTATCAGGGAAAGTATAATCGCTGCAAGATACATGACAAAGGTGATTTTTCCGCCATGGAGCGAGTTGGTCATGGACTTCTTGAAATCATCAAGAGCATCATCAAGACCAGTGCCCCGAAAGAGCATGTAAACCCCTATCGCAGCCGTTATTGCCATAACCGCAATCCCGGGCTGGTCAAAATACAATGAAATTGCGTATATCAGGAATACAAGACCAATCGGCATGAAAAAGGTATGCGAGATTTTCGGGTCGTTAAAAGCCTTTTTTATTATGTAGTACGTGCTTTCCAGATTCTCATGCTGTTTTACAATTATCCTGTGCACGGCATCCACTTTTATCCTGGACTGGATGATTGGAAGTACGGATTCGTCCTCTGCACCATCGGATACAAGGATTGCCCTCTCAGGTTTTAGCTGCATTATTATTCTGTCGAGCTGCTCTGATATTTTCTTATCTGAAATAATACCGACTTTCGTGTCACCTGTTATTGAAACTATTTCAGCTTCGTTTTGTTCGGCATTTAGTTTATCGTATACGTTTATCCCGCCGAAAATGGTGTTAGTATCGGAATCTTCAGGGTCGCATGTAGCAAGCTTAACAGCAGCATCGAGGTTTGCAGCGCGACCTATTATGGGACTTGAAATTCCTGCCTTCTCCCCAAGGTCGTTATCCCGGTCGATACATATGACAAGTGTATGCATTGTAATCTCCTATCTCCATGTTTATATAAATAGCATTCGTGCCTATTTTATAAACAGCGTCCACCAGTGAATTCCTTTTATTAATAAATAAACAACAAGGATGCTCTTGATAATCTTTGCCGCTGAAATCACTATCAAAAACTTCTTTGCCTCATAGTTCTCTATTCCAGCCACCATTGGGGCAAGGTCGCCAACAAGAGGAATCCAGGGAGAAACAAGAAGCAACGCCGCACCATATTTGCGAAAGTGAGCATGAACTTCCTTTTCCCTTTCCTCCTTATGGAACGGAATGAGCTTCTGAAACCCATATTTTCCAACGAGATAACCCAGCGATGCACCTATTATTGAGCCGACTGTCAATGTGATTGCTATAATTTGCGGATTTTCCCCCACTCGCAGCAATGCCAGTATGACAAACTCCGTCGGTATCGGGATGATGGAAGAAACAACGCTGACACCAAAAAGACCCATTAAGCCATAAGCTATGAATAATCTAAATACCATTCTGCGGTTAACTCCGCTTTATTATACCATAAATATAATCACGGCTGTGATTTATTCTCCTCTTTTCCCTTCTTCTCTTCTTCAAGTTTTTTCTGCCACTCGATGAAATTGCAGTGCGGGCATCCTATATCCCATGCTCGCTTCCCTTTGTTGATTATCCTGATAAAAAAAAGCCCATGTTGCTCGCACTGCTTATCCGTGACCACAATCTGGCCGCCCCGGGGCAGGGGAAGTGTGAAGTCGCATTTAGGATAAGCCGAGCACCCGATGAACCGTGAGCCTTTTCTGGATTTTCGTATTATCAGGTCTGAGGAACATTTCTGGCATGTCCCTATAATCCTATCTTCGTATAGCCCGTTTCTCAAGGACTCGGTTATGAGCTCTTTATTCTCTGACATATCCCTGAATATCCCGTCGAGCATCTCTCTTGATTCCTTAATCACGTAATCCTCGGTAAGCTTGCCTTCAGATATTTCGTCCATGTCGTGTTCAAGTTTGCCTGTCATTTCAGGTTTTGTGATGGTGTTTGCATACTTCTCAAGCGCTTCTATCACGGCATATGCTGTTTTGGTTGGCGCAAGAGGATTGCCGTGCACATAGGCTCTCGAATAGAGTTTGGATATGATTTCATGGCGCGTGGATTTGGTGCCGAGTCCCAGGTCCTCCATCATCTTTATCAGATGCCCCTGCCCGTATCTCGAAGGAGGCTGAGTCTCCTTTCCTACGAGGTTTACCTCTTTTACGTTGAGTAGCTGCCCTTCTCTTAGCTGCGGCAGGAGCCTGTCCTCAGGCATGTTGTAGGAATAATACCATCTCCAGCCGGGTTCTACAAGCCTTGCCCCGTTTGCCCCGAAATCCTCCCCGCTTATATCGACTGTAACAGAAATGGTTTCCCATGTCGTCTCGTTGGCAAACGTTGCAAAAAAACGCCTTGTTACAAGTTCGTATATTTTCCATTCATCCTCCTTGAGTTCGCTTCTTTTAGCCGGCGTCGCAGGATGGATAGGGGGGTGGTCTGTGGTCTCTTTTTTACCTCTCGTGGGAACAAGTTTTCCTTCGAGGAGTTTCTGTGCGTAATCCTTGAATTCCGTGCTTAAAAATGAGGTCAGAATACCTCTTGTATCGAGGATCTGCGGATAAACGGTATTATCGGTTCGTGGATATGAGATGAACCCGTTTACGTAGAGGTATTCAGCTATCCGCATGGCATTCGCTGCAGAGACGCCGATTGCGCTTGCGGCTCTCAGGAACTCAGTGGTATTGAATGGCGTGGGTGGCTTCTCGCTTCTTTTCCCAAGTATTATACTTTTCACTGTCCCTGTTTTTCCCAGTTTTGATTTTATCTTTTCTGCCTCTGCTTTGTCGAGGAACCGTCCTTTTTTGTGCTGGGCTTCAAATTCCCCGCCATTGGCAAGCGTTGCGAAGAGTTCCCAGTATGGCACAGGCACGAAAGTTTCCCGCTCTTTTTCGCGGTTTACTATTATGGCAAGAGTTGGCGACTGAACCCTTCCTACTGAGAGGAACTTATCCCCCAGCCGTCCTGAGCTTAAGGAAACAAAACGGGTAAGAACCGCTCCCCATACAAGGTCTATCACCTGCCGCGACTCTCCTGCAGCTGCAAGATTAAAATCGATTTTGGTTGGATTGGAAAAGGCTTTCTTTATCTCCGGCGGTGTTATGGTGCTGTAGTGCACGCGGTCGGCAGAAACCTCTGGCTTTACCTTTTTTATCACATTCAGTGCTTCCACGCCGATTAATTCCCCCTCGCGATCATAGTCTGTGGCTATCGTAAGATGTTCTGCTTCCTTTCCGAGTTTCCGGAGCGCTGTGAAGATGTTCGCATGCGTGGGCTTCGTTTGAACCTCAGCGTGGATCAGGGCTTTTAAATCAGTTTTCTGCCAGTTATTATAGTCCTTTGGAAAATCCACCTCCACTATATGCCCAGAAAGACCTACAACGGTTTTGCCGTCGAACTTATACGTATCCACACCATTGACTCTCTCCCTTTGCGGCTTTTTTTCAGATAGTATAGCCGCGATTCTTTTTGCGGTGTCGTGTTTCTCGGTTATGATTAGATGCATGTATCCTCAGAGTCGTCTGGATTAGACTATAACTTACTTAAATAGATTTGGTCGGTATGAGGGTTACTAGCACCCAAAGAATTTTGAATTAATAATGCCTTAAGTATAACTAATGATAATTCCCGATAAGGAAAAAGAGCATTTAAAAAAACACTTCGCAGAGCTAACAGGAGATGTAGAACTCATCGTTTTTACGCAGGAACTTGAGTGCCAGTTCTGCAGGGAGGCAAGGGAGCTTGTGCTTGAGCTTGGAACGCTTTCTTCGAAAATAAAAGCAAAAGTGTACGACTTTGTCAAAGACGGAGATGAAGACATAAAATATGACATTAAAAAAATCCCCGCCATTGCAATCGTCGGGAAATCGGATTACGGTATCAGGTATTACGGCGTACCTGCCGGCTATGAATTTCCGGTGATAGTGGAAGACATTATAGATGTCTCAAAGGGGACAACGTCGCTGTCCGACAGTATAAAGAAAAAGCTGGCAGAGATTAAAAAGCCAGTGCACATACAGGTATTCGTTACACCCACATGCCCTTTCTGCCCGAGGGCTGCAAGGATTGCGCACCAGTTCGCAATCGAGAGCGAGTTCATAAATTCTGACGTGGTCGAGATGACCGAGTTCCCCCACCTCGTGCAGAGGTATGGCATCATGAGTACTCCGCACATCGTAATCAACGAGGATACTTCTTTCATCGGAGCACAGCCGCCTGAGGTATTTCTGGAGCAGATAAACCTGGCGCTCAGCAAGGGATTTAATCCCATGTATTCTTAGGCTTTCCTTGCCTGAATGATGAACTCGTCGGCAAAAAGGTTCATCCAGAGCTTCGCTGCAGCATACCACAGGAAATTCAGTTTTTCCTTGAAAAGATATATGCTGGGTGTAACATCAAGCCATGTAATCTCGTAACCAGAGTCTTCTGCAAGCTTTTTCGCAGAGTTAAGATTGTAGAAGCGCAGATGAGTCCTATCAAAAACCCCGCTATCTTCGTATTCAAATTTTCCAAAAAAAATAGTCATTCTTGAATGCCAGTTGACAATGTTAGGCACTGAATATATTAAAAAACCGTCGTCTGCGAGATATTTTTTAAGGTTGCTTAATATTTTAGAGGGCTCTTTCATATGCTCAAGCACGTTTCCGAGAACGATGCAGTCGAAAAACCCGTCGCTATAGGGCAGTTCATCAGTTTCGATGTCCATATTCAGCATTTCCACGCATTTATTCCTTGCAATGGAAGCCATTGCAGGCTCCTTCTCAACGCAATAAACAAGACATTTTTTCCTCATCGATAAAAGATTGGCGAGCCTCCCGGAGCCGACGCCGATTTCCAGCACCTTTGAACCGATGGGTACAAACTTGAAGATTTTGCAGCGTGATGTATAGGTATCGATGTACATAGTTAAAGCCTTACAGACTTAAAATGAGGCCCTCTCCAGTACACCATCTTTTCGATATTTATCTGCACAATCACATCGTTCTCCCCAAGAGGTTTGTTTTCTATCACTTCCTGGTATTTGCTCTTGAATTCCATATATATATCGTAGTATAAACGAAGAGTTTCTTCTGGCAGGAAATAGATGGGAGCCTTTTCTGTTATTGTGGCTTTTCCCTGTGCCATGACGCCTTCATTGTTGAAGGGATTCCTTGGGTCTCTTATATCGATGGTTATGCTGACATTAGGATTTTCTGATATATTCTTTACCTTTTTTGATTTATCATTGGTGATGAAGAATATTTTCTGGGAATTTTCATCATACACGAAGAATACAGGAGTAAGGTGCGGCAGGTCATACCTGTCGCTTGTGCAGACATAGCCGAAATAATTTCCGTAGAGTATATTTCGCATCTCATCAGGTATTCTCATATCACACCGGCACGCTGATTTGTTTTGCCCCTCTCCAGTATATGATTTTAATGGGTTTTACCTCCACCAGTATCCTTGCTATAATCGGTGTCAACTGCCAGGCTTTGGGTAATTCAGAAGTCCGATACTTTCTTGTGTATTCAGGATATTTTCTCATGAAAAGAGAAAGCGTAGAAAGCATATTGATAAGACGCAAAGGAATATCCAGAAGTCCGTAGATTTTTACCGTGCCCGTAAATAACACAGCTTTGTTTTCATATATGTTGCTCAGATCCCTTTTGTCTATCAGAAAAGCCACCTTGTTGTTTTTGAGCATCATTTTCAATTTTTTCGCCTCCTTTGATGTATTAAAAAAAATCTTCTGACCATCGAAAACATAGACTACCGGCGTTACGTGCGGCACGCCTTTAAGAGAAGTTCCTATGTATGCAAAACTGGAATCCTTTACAAGGTTGTATATATCAGGCGGGAGCCAGGGTACTTTCGATACTGTGTAGGCTGAAATCATTGAAATTAAAGATATGAAAATCATGAAAATGAGTGTTATCGTAACGAGAAATTTATCGATCTGAAACAATGGTATTAAAAGAAGCGAGATTATTCCGAAAAAAACATTGTTGATATCAAGCTTGCGCAGGGAGCGAAGTTCCGTGTAGGGTGTATGTTCAAGTTCGGTTCTTTTTTCTGCAAGCTTTTGAAGTTTAACAGACCTCCATAGGGCGAGGATGGATGTCCATAGCGCAAGTCCCATCCTGTAGCAGATATCCCAGATAAGAAGACTGACAAACAGCAACAGTATAATATGTGGGCTTTCCCCGAGCCAGTACTCCAATAAATTCGTGCCAAAATAGAAAAGATACAGCATAAAGGGAATGAAAATCGCCAATCCCGGTATTGCCTCGTAATGCTTCCTGTGGAAAAGTATTCCCTTATACTGCTCAAGCAATTCGTTTTCATCCTTACTCAGCGGCGCCCTGAATTTTCGAAGGGTGGGCCCGAGCTGCAGGATTAATAAACTCCATAAAACCGCAACCATAATGGCAAGCGAACCGTAGAGAAGGGAAATTAGCTTCAGTTTAAAGATAAGGCCAAGTATGAGACCGAGTATGAGGAGGAAAAACAATTGCAGCAGGATACTGTACTTGTATGAAACAAGGGAAAAAGGCGGGATTCTTCCCACAATCTCTTCATATATCCACTTCATCTCTTTTTTTTCCATATACAGAGGACTGATGTGAGGCATTAATAATAAACCTCACTAATAAATCGCTATCAGAGAACAAATCGATAATGTTATTTATGAACAATACTATTGTTAAATCCGGTGAATGTATGAAGAGAATTCAATTAATCACAATCATGCTTATAATCTTGTCATCGGTTTTACTGGGATGCGTAGGGAAGCAGGTAAGCACTCCTACGGCAACGCCAACCGCTACCGGGACTGCAATGCCCACGGTTGTTCCACCTACTCCCAGCACAACGCCTACACCGACTCCAACGCCTGCATCTACTCCAAGGCTTTTTCCTGTCTTTTATAAGGTCTGGATAGACAGCGATCGTGGTTTTTACCTGGTTAGAGCACTTAACGGAACTACGTATATAGTATTACCCTCTAGTTTTGATAGATTAAATTTTACTATCTACGTCGGAGACAAGGTCAGATGGATTAATGACGACAGCTACGATTTTCCACTTACTCTAATTAGCAATGAAGGGCTCTGGACGGGTCGGACAGGATTGATGCGGTATAATAATACATTCTTCGATTATACTTTTAACAAAACTGGAACCTATACGTTTTCTATTAAGGAGTTCCCGCGTATCCATAACCAGACCATCATCGTAAATCCATAAATAGTCACGAAGAATCATTAAAATTAAATCGTAATCTTTAAGTTAAGAAGATAGGAATTATTCTTCCTTACAAAACCATTTTAGTATCGAATAAATGTCAATAAACAAAGAATTACTGCATCTGCGGTAAACAGTATCAACAGTTAGGAGGCGGTTTTATACACAAGGAAGAATTGATCCAGCTACACACACTGATGGTGCAAATGAAGAAATTTTTTGAGGAAAACGGGCAGGGAGAATTTTCCCAGTACCATTCCCTTAAGATAAGCCCAATACATGTGCATCGCAGCAAAGCCGAACACAAACACGCGATATTCGTCCTGGGTAAGGAGATTGCGTCCATAATGACTCACGACGAATTCTCAGGACCTGGAAGAACCCAGGTGCGAATGCAGGAGCTTGCGACGCGTGCTGTGGATGAAATGATGCATTAAAAACGATTTTTTCTTTTTTTATTTATCAAAACATTTCGAAGCGTATATTAGGTACTACATTAAGAAAAGTGCATGAGGTTTGATGAATCCGTCAAAAAAGAATGGAGAACATTGGATTCATCAAAGGAACAATATGGAACTTAATGGAGTACAGATAGAAGATACATTTGCAGAAGCATTTCCAATAAAGATAGCCAGAGTTTTGATCACAGGTGCGACCAAGAAATGGGCAAAAGTTGCAGCACAGGAAGCCACCGGCTTTGGGACATCCGTAATAATGTGCCCTGCAGAGGCTGGTATAGAAAAGGTGGTGAACGGAACTGAGACGCCGGACGGGAGGCCTGGTGCATACATCCAGATATGCACGTTTGGATTTAAAGCACTTGAGGAGCAATTATTAAAACGCCTCGGTCAGTGCGTCCTGACAGCCCCAACGGCTGCGATGTGGAACGGGCTTCCCAGAGCAGAGAAACAGTTCGATACAGGATTCAAGCTCAAGTTTTTCGGGGATGGTTTTGAATCAGAGACAAGCATCGGAGGTCGGAAGGCGTATAAGATACCCATGATGCAGGGGGATTTCATTGCCGAGCACAGTATCGGGGCGCAGGACGGCATAGCAGGAGGAAATTTCTTTATAATGGCTGATAACCAGATGGCAGCGCTCGCTGCGGCTGAGAATGCCGTTGATGCGATAGCCCAGCTTGAAGGTACAATCACCCCTTTCCCGGGTGGCATAGTGGCAAGCGGCTCAAAAGTTGGCTCGATAAACTATGCCAAGTTCATGAAGGCTACCACGAATGAGAAATACAGCCCCTCGCTAAAGGCTAAAATAAAAGATACGAAGGTGCCTGCTGATGTGAATGCAATATACGAAATCGTGATCAACGGTCTGAGCGTGGAGGCTATCAGCAATTCCATGAAGGCAGGGATAGAGGCTGCTGTGAAAATCCCCGGCGTGAAAAAGATAAGCGCGGGCAATTACGGCGGTACACTTGGACCTTACAAGTTCAACCTGACGGAGCTATTTTAAGGCAAACCCTTCTTTTTCAGCTCGTTCACATACTCATGCGCAAGCCTTGCAGGCTCCGGGAGCTTGTACCCCCGAAGGCATGCTCTCACAATCGAAAGGGAGCTTTCAAGCGAAACCCTGTGCCCTGGCGCAACCACTATCGCCCTGCTTCTCTTGCCTGACTTGAGGAGCCATCCGACATTTTTGCCTTCATAGATGAGCGGGTTTGCCTCGCCGACCTGTGATGGCTCAACTCCTGTGCCGCATAGAATCTTCTTCGTTATTCCGATTGTCGGTATATTCAGCGTCACACCGATATGTGTGGCAATGCCTGCACGGCGTGGATGATTGATGCCCGCGCCGTCAACCAGCAGAATATCAGGGGAATTTTTCAATTTTTTAAAAGCGCTGACAATTGCGGGTCCCTCGCGGAAGCTCAGGAAGGTGGGAATGTAGGGATAACTCAAACGCTGGATTTCATGGACGCGCTCTATGATCTCAAACGAATCATATTTCAACACTATAATACCCGATATGATTTTATTATCTATGAATGCTTGGTCAACGCCTGCAATAAGGCGAATTTCGCTGAAATAGTCTTTTGCAACTGCTTTCTCAGCCACAAGTTTCTGCGCTGCAAGGAGAGAATCCCTTGAATGGTCGGATGGGAAGAACTTTTGCATAAAACATAATATGCCATAATGCATAATAATAACATGCCCACGAAATCGAAAGAACCGAAAGACGTTGAAATCATAGTCATGAGCGATGAAGAATACGATGAGCATCTGAACCAGCTATTTGAAAGGGTCAGGCGCGGCGGGATACATGAGCCAGAGCCCCATAAGATAGTGGCGCGCACGGCTGAGGATATCGGAAAAATACTGACACAAGAGCGCCTGCGCTTGCTTTCGATTATCAGGGAGAAGAGACCGGAATCTATCAGCGAACTTGCGAGGCTGCTGAAGCGCAAGGAATCGAATGTGCATAACGACCTGACTTTCCTTGAAGGCGTGGGTCTGCTTGAGCTTAAGGAGGGGAAGAACCATGTCAGGAGGGTGCCTGTTGTGGATTACGATGCGCTGCATATTACGGTTCCCCTGACGGCTTAGTTTGCTCAAAAATGTCGCGGACTATAGCGCGATGGAGGCGGCAATGCAAAGTATTTCAACGCAAATTTTTATAGACAAAGAACCAAAATAGGATAAGGAGCATAATCAATGGAAACCGCAACAACAACGAAGTTAAGAGATTTAACAGTCGGGGAATTTAAGACTTTAGTCTCGGATACGATAAAAGAAAATATAGAAGATTTGCTTGAAGATTTAACCGCTCTTTCAAGTAAGGAATATTTAACCTCTATCAGAGAAGCAAGAGAGGATTACAAGCATGGCAGGGTGAAGAGTATCGAGGAAATTGATGTATAAAGTACTCTCACCCAGAGGGCATTAAAAGACCTGGATGCATTAGAAAAGCAAGTTCGTGTTAGAATAATCAAGAAACTCAAAGAATATGCCTCCAAGCCGCTGAGAGATGTGCGAAAACTCGAAAGTCCAAAAATAGGAACATATAGATTTAGAGTTGGTGACTATCGGGTAGTATTTGATATTGATGGTGGAAATTTAGTTGTTTTGAGGGCTGGGCATCGAAAGACTATTTACAGGTGAAACTTTGCATAGCGGCGTGTTTTAGTGGTCAGCAAGTTTTGAGCAAGCTTCAATATAGATTATTCACAAAACATGTAACATGGGTAAAGTGGAAACCTTATGCTCTGAATTTCCTCTATACAGCGAAGATATGGGGATAGATTTAAAAAAGCCTTCGGGCAGGTTCAAATGGTTTCTTGCTTCCATCCTTTTCGGCGCAAGGATAAGCGAAAAGATAGCAATGAAAACATACAGAACTTTTGAGAAATACGGCGTCCTGAGCCCCGATAAAATTCTGGATGCAGGCTGGGACGAGCTTGTAAGGATACTGGACGAAGGAGGGTATGTGAGATACGATTTTTCAACTGCAACGAAGCTGCTGAACATAATGAAGGAACTCAAGGAAAAATACGGCTCGCTTGAGAAGCTTTATTCTCATTCAAGGAACACGGAAGAGCTGAAAAGCAAGTTGATGGAATTCAAGGG
>CAYXIP010000044.1:0-12625 GCA_964465515.1 uncultured Candidatus Methanoperedens sp.
ATAAGCGGGCTTCGTGCAAAGCCTGAGTTCATAAAATCCATCGCCATCATAAAGAAAGCTGCAGCGCTGGCAAACATGAAGCTCGGCATGCTTGATAAAAAAATCGGGGATGCGATAGTCAAAGCAGCAGATGAGGTTATCGAAGGCAAACACAGCGACCAGTTCGTACTCGATGTATTCCAGGCAGGCGCAGGCACGCCTTTTAACATGAACACCAACGAGGTCATTGCCAATGTCGCGATTAAGAGATTAGGAGGAAAGCCGGGCGATTATCACCTCGTTCACCCCAACAACCATGTGAACATGGCGCAGTCCTCCAACGACGTGATACCAACGGCGATACGATTGAGCGTGCTTTTAACCCTGCCCCCTCTCATAAAGGAACTGGAAGAAACAATCTCAGCGTTTCATGCAAAAGCGAAAGAATACGACCATGTAATCAAGGTGGGGAGGACTCATCTCGAGGATGCCGTGCCCATAAATTACGGTCAGGTGTTCGGCGGATATGCGGCAGCGCTTGGGAGGTGTATCGTTAGGCTGAGTTCTGCTGAAAATAGCATGCTGGAGCTGGGGATCGGAGGTACTGCTGTGGGCACAGGAATCAATACGCATCCCGATTTCAAAAAGACGATTATTTCAGAACTAAGCAAACTCACCGGTTTTGAGTTTTATCAGGGCAATAGCATCATGCTCTCATGGAGCATGGCGGGTTTTATGGACGTATCAGGCGCGCTGCGAACCACTGCTATTGAACTCAGCAAAATCTCAAACGACCTGCGCCTGCTGAATTCAGGACCTGAAACAGGAATAGCGGAGATAATCCTGCCCGAAGTTGAGCCGGGTTCTTCCATAATGCCCGGGAAGATCAACCCCTCCATTCCGGAGGCTGTGAACATGGTATGCTTCCAGGTCATGGGCAATGACCATGCCGTTGCGCTGGCGGCGGAAGCGGGGCAGCTTGAACTCAATGTGATGACGCCGCTTATCGCATTTGATCTTTTGTGGAGTATTGAGCTTTTGACGAATACAGTCAGGACGCTCCGTGAGTTTTGCATTAAAGGTATTACAGTGGATGAGAAAAGGTGTGCCGAGCTTCTTGAGAAAAGCCATGCCCTTGCGACTGTGCTCAATCCCTACATCGGCTATGATGCTGTGGCGCAGCTTGTGAAGACCGCATTAGCCGAGAACAAGTCGCTGAGGCAGGTGCTGGTTGAGAAGGATATTATTCCTGAGAGATATCTGAATGAAATACTTGATGCACGCAAGATGACTGAGCCGCGAGTTGTGGATAAGGGGATGATAGAGGAAATCAGGAAGTACAGGAAATAAAATTGCCTGGAATGAGAGCAGGTTTAATCAGTGGACTTATCGGTTTCGCCGTACAAATTCATCAACATTCTCGGATGAATCTGTAACACCCCAGTTAACGGGTTTTTTAAGTATCGATAAAGCAGTATTTTTTTCTTTCTTATGATTACATTTTTCCATATCTTCTTTCATTCCTCTATCATCGCCCTTGCATCCACAGCAATCGCGCCGCCCTCATTCACAACCAAAGGATTAATATCAAGCTCGATGATATTCTCCTTTTCAGCCATCTTCGAGACCGAAACCAGCACCTGAGCAATAGCCTCAATATCAGCAGGCTTCCTCCCCCGGATGCCTTTGAGTATCGGGAAGCCTTTGACCTCAGAGATCATCTCAAGCGCATCGCTTTTCTCAATCGGCACAACTCTAAAAGAAACATCCTTATAAACCTCCACAAATATCCCGCCCAAGCCGAACATGAGCGCATGACCGAACTGCGCATCCCTCTTGAGACCGACAATGGTTTCATGACCGGGCGGCGCCATCTGTTGCACAAGGATGCCCTCTATCCTTGCATCTGGAACTGATTTCTTAATCCGAGCCATGATTTTATTGTAGGTTGCTGGCACATGCTCCCTTTCCACGTTCAGAACAACGCCTCCAACATCGCTCTTATGCGCAATATCGGGCGAAGAGATTTTCATGGCAACAGGAGTTCCTATCTGCAATGCAACTGCCAGAGCTTCTTTGGCGCTCGCTGCAATTTGCTCTTTCGTCACAGGGATCCCGTATTTTACAAGAAGCTTTTTTGTCTCATGTTCAGTAAGTATCGTGCTCATGTTCTCTCCCCTCCTCTTGTTTTCACCGTTTCAAGGAATTCCTTGTGCCTTATAAGTGCATGCAATGCTTTCACCGCCCTCTCAGGCGCCGAATAGTTCGGCATACAGCCGCTTTTCAGGATTTCAACCCCTTCTTCCTTCCCGGCTCCACCCATCCAGCATGTGATAATCGGCTTCTGGGTTGTGTGTTTAAGTTCGATCACAGCCTCAGCAGGAGGTATCGCACTTGTCATGAGGGTATGAACATAGATGACAATCAGCGCATCTATATTTGGATCAAGAAGGAGTGCATGGATTACATCTAAGTAAACCTGATGAGAAGACGTACCTGCGGTATCTATCGGGTTCGAACTGGATGCAAATTCGGGAATGGCTTTTTTTATTTTTTCCTTTGTGTCTTCGGTCATGTCTGCAATATTGATGCCGTGCTTCTCGCACGCATCTGTTGCCACAATGGAAGCACCTCCGCCGTTTGAAAGAATGGCGACGTTATTTCCTTTTGGAAGAGGCTGGCATGAGAAAGCAAGTGCGGCATCGAATACGTCATCGATGGAATCAACACGCAGTATTCCTGCCTGCCTGAATGCAGCAGAAAAAATTTCATCCGAACCTGCTATGGAGCCGGTATGTGAAAAAACCGCCCTTGCCCCTCTTTTTGACCTTCCAGTCTTGATTGCGATTATGGGTTTTTTAATGCGGCGGGCAGCTTCCATGAACTCCTTTCCGCGGTTTATCCCTTCCACATACATCGCTATAACCCCGGTTGAAGGATCGTTATTCAGATATTCAATCAGGTCTATATCATCGGTATTAGCCTTGTTACCCGTACTGATTATTTTACAGAGCCCAAGACCCATATCAATAGTCCATTCAGCAAGCGCAAGACCCAAAGTTCCGCTCTGTGTGATAAAAGAAATTGGACCAGGTTGCGGAAGCCTTCCTATAACGCTTGCATTAAGGCTCATGGGCTCATTGACTATTCCAAGGGTATTTGGTCCTATCATACGCATGCCGTAGTTGTTTACTACCGATAGGAGCCTTTTTTCAAGCTCCTTCCCCTGCTCTCCAGTCTCGCCAAACCCGGCAGAGATTACAACAAGCCCCTTTACGTTTTTTTTCCCGCATTCCTCTACCACTGGAATAACAGATTGCGCAGGCACTGCTATCACTGCCATTCCTACGTCACCTGGAATGTCCAGGACTGAAGGATAAGATATCACACCCTGTATAGTCTCCTCTTTAGGATTCACAGGATATACAGCACCTTTAAAGCTGCCAAATATGTTTTTGAAAATTCGTCCGCCCCATTTTCTCACATTGTTGGATGCACCTATTACCGCTATGGATCCTGGCTCGAATATAGAAGAAAGCATTACATCCATTCCCTGTATTTCATGGCGCGAAGCACCCTTTGCTTTGCGATGCCGAGAGCAGCATCCCGTGGATATGTTTTCTCGCTATATACCTTATCAAGAATCTCTTTCGTATTCCTTGGAATGGTGCTTTTAATCCGCTCAAACGCCTGCGTCTCGGTTCCGCCGTGGTATTCAACTGATGCTGTTATCACCCCGCCTGCGTTAGCCACAAAATCAGGAATTACAAGTATTCCCCTTCCGTGGAGCATCTTTTCGGCATTCTCGGTGATAGGGATATTAGCACCTTCGATTACCAGTTTTGCATCGAGAACATCTGAGTTGGCTTCGGTAATCACATCAGGACGCGCCGCCGGGACGAAAATATCCGTGCTTATCATGAGAAGGTCAGAAGTTTTCAAAACCTCGCCGTCCTTATAATTCGTCACCGAGCCCGTGGTGTCCTTGATCCGTATCAATTCTTCGATTTTTAATCCTTTCGGGTTGTAAATCGTACCTTTCGAGTCGCTCGCCCCAACCAGTACCACGCCCTTCTCGGAAAGATACCGCGCTGTGGGTTTTCCCACATTCCCGAACCCTTCGATAGTGAGCCTTGCTCCATTCAGGTCAAGGTTGATATAATCCTTTGCCACATCTGTACATTCAGCCACGCCGTATCCCGTAGCACCCATTTCGTCAAGCGGTATACCGCCAAGCTCTCTTGGGAGCCCGACTGCGCGGGCTGTCTCGTCGTAGATATACGCCATGCTGGCTTCATCTGTTCCCATGTCGGGTCCAGGGATGTATTCATCAAGGCTTTTTATTCCCCGGGCAAAGGTCCTGATTATATGTTCCTTGTTTACAGTTTTCGGGTCAGCTAATATGCCTGATTTCCCTCCGCCGTGAGGCAGACCTGCCATCACATTTTTATAAGTCATCGCCCTTGCCAGCCTTCGAACTTCTGTCGTTGTTACATCAGGCGCCATTCGCACCCCTCCGATGGCAGGACCTGCTGCCACGTTGTCAACGACCACGATGGCTTTCATTTTCGTTCTCGGCTCGTATAGATGTACAATCTTTTCAGGACCGATTTCGTCCGCGAATTCGAAGATTTCTTGTGTGATTTCCATTGGCTTCCCCTTGATGTAATTTTGTTTGGATGGTAAATTAAGATTGCGGTATTATGGCGGGGGTCGGAGGCTACCAGAATATCTATGAGAAACAGACCGCAGATAAACGCAGATGAACGCAGATTTGTTGCGTCGGTGTAATTATCCTAATGTGCAACACATCACAGGATTTGACCAAAAGAACAGTAATTTATTCACCAACATAAATTTAATTTCTATTGATGTTGGTAGTTATGTCTATGTGCAACAATCTATTCTTTTTTTGCAGGTATGTGATGGAATCTAACCGGATTTCTCTTGTTGTTCTAATTTACTAGCAAACATCTCCATCTTACCACTAGAATGGACTTCCTCTAGAGCTTTTTGCAAAACCTCAGCAAGCTTTTGAGCGGCTACGTAAGACATGTATATGCGGGTTCCATTAAGGAGAACCCGACCGTCCTTTTTGATACCTGGCATTTCAAGAAAATCTATATGGACATCTCTATTAGTCACATTTATAGCTGCAAAATTTGAATAACGTACTATAGATATGTCTGGTACAACATCTTTAGGGTCGAATTTAAAAAATTCGCTTAAGTCAATACCGAATTCTCGAACTTCTATCTCTTTATTCTCGACTGTCATTAGTATCAAGCCGTCCTTGCAACTACTGTAATAGATTCTTTGTTAGTTTCTCTTACTTCTGTTGCAAATGTATCAGTTATCTGCACACCTTGGATATCATATTTAACCATGGTCGCAATAGCTGATACCTGAACCTTCTCTTTTAGTATCTTTAAATAATAATCCAAAATAGCAAGATCCAAACAGTCTGTATTATCTCTATCATCAATTGACGCTAAAGACAAAAAAGTTAATGCCAACAATTTTTTTGACTTTAGATTTACATGATATATAGGATGCTGAATATCACTAATATCTTTTTCTAGCAACTTTAGAGTTGTTAGATTATTCAAAGCTCTTCTTATGCTAGGTTCAGATTTACCAGTTATTTCTTTAAAATATCCGGGTCGATAGCTACTATAGGGGTCGGCTACGACTTCTTCGATGATTTTGGTTTGAGCATTACTTCCAAAAAGTCCCCCATAAGGTTGGTCGATATAAGCCCCTAACTCTTCGGGCAATTCAGGCAATTGTTCCTCTGACATACTTTGTTCCTCTATTGTACTATTTTGTAAATCCTAAGTATTAAACCTTTTTCTTTCTTTCTGTATCTGAAATAATTTTTTCTAATCTCTTCCAGTGCCTATGATGAGGGATTTCAAGGTTATAATATATCGCCCATTGACATGCCCACACCGTATTTTCCAATCTAACTACTTTTTCACCTTTATATCTATAAGCACATAAATGAGGGTTCAATGTTCGAATGACACTATCAATATCAAGACCCAGACTTTCACATTTTTTCTTGCATTGATTAAAGCTCCGCATTCCACCTAGTTTTCTCAGCCACGAAAGAAATTTTGTAACTTCATATGTTGGGTCTGGTAGCGGGGGAGTGGCTATTGGAGTTTTAGCGGGCAATCCACCAGTGCATGAAACCTCTTTTGTATCAGGCATTGGTCTTTTCTAATATTTCAAAATAGATAACCTTACCTATTTGATATGTTCACGCTCTTTTCATGACATTTTAATTTATAATAGTAAATATCCTAATGTGCAATATACCGTTTCGATATACGAGCTTCCCTTCTCTAAAACCCCGACCCGCCCCACCGCAAGCGCGCACCCTCCCGCTGCGGTTTCAGGCGCGATGATGCGGATAACAGCCTTTTCCATAATCACCGATGAATATAAACCACAGAGCGCACAGAGGACACAGAGAAAAAGTACGAATCTCTGTGCTCTCTGTGTCCTCTGTGGTTGATTATCCTTGTTTGGCGTTTTCCCAGAAACTATGGCTGCATGGGGTTCATATCGGGCGCCGGAACTGTTTAAAATATTTAAACCAGAGTTCGTACGAGTTCGTTTTGAGTTCGTTGTTTATAAAAATTGCTGCTCCGCTTTGCGTTCTTTGCGTGCTTTGCGGTGAATATTTCGAAAATTTAAGAATCTGGCTATAAACCCAGATCTTTCCTGATACCTTCTATCTCGCTATCATCCGGTTTTCGCGGAAAATTGTATATTTTTGAAAACTCCTCATTCGCCATCGGACGGTTGCAGTCAGGGCATCCTGAAGTCCGGAAAGCCTCGCCTTTCTCAATAGCCGAAAGCATCACATCCCTGCTAACCCCGAAATCATAAAGAACTCCGTTATCGAATCGCATATCGTTGAAAGATGCAACCCCTTTCACTATCAGGTACCGTGCAAGCTGCACTGTGCGGTAGTGCTTCATTCCAGCATGGTTTTCACTCACGATAAGCTGCGCTCCCGGAATATACGTATATGAAAAAAGTGCGGGATTGACATTATTCTGCCATAATTCCGAGATAATCCTGACAGCATCCTCATCGCTCTCACCGAGACCGAGCATGAGGTGCGTCCCGACTTTTCCAAATATGCGTGATGCCCTTTTTATCCCGTCCATGTGCGTATCCCACGAATAAGGGCTGCCTGCGCCTTTTCCTTTTATTCTTTCAAATAACTCTGGAGTGCATGCATCAAGCGGTATCACAATTTCGTTCACGCCTATTTTTTTTAATTCTTCGTATCCTTCATCTCTCAACGGGAAAACAGAAAGCGAAATCGGGATATGGCTTTCTTCGCGGATACTTCTGATTAAGTGTACAGTATCTTCCCACCAATTATTATAAAGTGCGGTCTGTATGCAGGCGCGGGCTATATAACCCCTCTCGTAAGCCATTCCAAGCCGCCCTACAACAAGCCCAAGCTCGGCAGGCATATACATGCCCCTTGCGATATGGGTTAGCTCCGCGCTTGAACCCTTTGCCTGTGCGCAGAATAGACAGTTCGCCTCGCAGCGTTTTTCGGTATAAATCTGAAGATAAGCAGTAGTAGGAGGGGTATCCATATCTATAAGTTCAAGCCCGAGAACTCCCAGAGTTCCCATGGAAGCCCTTATTTTTTTCATCAAAACAACTATTTGGGAAATCATGGTATATCTATTCATATGTTAATTGCAGATTGTATTAAAGCATTTTTTCGCATGATTTCTATAACCAAAGGTAATTTAATAAAACCAATAGCAGAGGAAGGCTTAAATCGTATTAGAGCCAATTATTGCTCATGATTCATATCATTGGGAATATCGATAAGTGGGTATGCGAATACAGGAAATGCGGTGCAAAATGTTGTATCCCTGGCATCCAGCTTACGCTTGAGGATATAAAAAGGATAAAGGGACTTGGATATTCGCTTGAGGATTTTCTGGACTTTGATGAGATAAACCAGGTCTTCAGGATCAGAGAAAAGAATGGAAAATGCTTTTTTATCGGTGATAAACTTGAATGCACAATAAGGGAGAACGAGCCCGTGGTCTGTCGTTTGCTGCCTTTCAGGGTGTTTGAGGTCTCGTATTCCGATGAACCCATAATGAAGCTAATAGCTGTGGTGGATTGCCCCGGAGAAGGCAGGGGGAAAAAAATCAACAAGAAGAGAATCGAGGCTGATGCCACCTCCTTCCTCCATGAGCACCAGAAACTCATAAGGGATATCAAAAGGAAGGGCAAGAAGGAAATTATTGAGTCGATTTAATTATTTTTTCAGCAATCTTCGAAACAAGACTTTCCCTGTTCTCAAGCGTCACAGTATAAACCTCAAACTCCCGCCGCATCCTCTCTGCAAGCGGGTGAGCGGATTTCTGATGCAGCACCACGAGCATGTTCCTGTCTGAATTGAGCGCATCCTCAACTGCCCGAGCAAATTCAGGCGATTTGAATTCCATGGGTGCTATCTCGTTTATCACGATAAGCTGCGAGTTCATAGCATTTTTAATAGCAGCCACACCTGTATTATTCAAATCCTCAAGGTTAACATGATAACTCCCCGCGCGCGGACCTGCGCCCTGCTTATGCTTCCCCACGCCAGGGCTTCCCGTAATCGCGATTCTGAGCATGATAAAAAATAGTCATGCAAGCACTTAAAGAAACCTATAAAGGGATTAAATTGAATTAACGCTTATGAACTTCCAGATTCTCGATGCTGACTACACTTACAGAGACGGCAGGCCAGTGGTGCGGCTTTATGGAAGGGACGAATCCGGAAACAGCGTCTGCTGCTCAGTACCTGATTTTGAGCCGTATTTCTATGCAAAGGCAGAGCCTGAAATGGCAGGAATTCTTCAGGAGAAGTTCAAAGAACATATAAAAAAGATTGAGCCTGTTCTGCTATACGAACCGATCGGCTATTTTAAAAATCCTGTCTCCATGCTCAAGGTCATCCTTTTTGACCCCAAAGGCGTGCCCGTGATAAGGGATGAAGTAAGAAAAATCGTTGGTGACGTGTATGAGACGGACATACTATTTCGAAACAGGTACATGATAGATAACGGTCTTGGAGGCATGGGCTGGGCAAAAGCAGAGCATGCAGGGGATTCGATTGATGCCAGTACACTGAGCAGCATCATGATAACCTCAAGAAAAGTCGAGCATGTGGATATTCTTAAAAATGCGCCGCTTCGCAACCTTGCCTTTGATATAGAATGCCTTCCCCTCGACGGGGCGATGCCGGCTCCGGAGAAATCGCCCATAATACTCCTTAGTCTTGCCTTTGAGCCTGATTTCAAGGGTAAAAAGACACTTGTACTTGTTGGAAAAAGAACGGGTATGGACGGGAATATAGAGAGCTGCGGAAGCGAAGAGGCGATGCTTAGGCGTTTTTTTGAAATTATCAGAGAATACGACCCTGACATTCTTGTGGGATATAACTCCAGCGGTTTTGACATTCCTTATATCGTGGAGAGGATAAAGACCCTCAATAGGAAAGGAGCAAGAATAGAGCCGCTCATGGGCAGGGACGGGAAGTCCGTGTATTACAAGAAATTCGGAAATACAACACGAGTGAGCGTTATGGGGCGAATCACGGTGGATGTGCTGCCGCTACTTCGCAGGGAATTCTCCCTGAAGCAATATACGCTGAGGAATGCGGCAAAGGAACTGCTTGAAACCGAGAAGCTTGACATCCCATTCCTTGAAATGGAGTCATACTGGAAAGATGATGGCGAGAAGCTCTCGAAATTCATTGAATATGCGCGCCGCGACTCTGAGCTTGCGCTTCTTTTCCTTTTGAAACTTCGCCTCATTGACAAGTATATTGCTCTCGCACGAGCCAGCGGAACGCTGCTCCAGGACATACTCGACGGAGGGCAGACACAGATGGTGGAGAATATCATTCTTCGGGAGTACATGAAAAATAAGCGTGTGCTGCCAGCAAAACCAACTGGCGAGATGTCGGATGAGCGGTTTGACGAAGGCGAAGAACTGGCAGGCGGTGAAGTGCTTCCTCCAAAGAAAGGACTTCTTGAAAATATCGTTATTCTTGACTACAAATCGCTTTACCCGACCATAATGATGGCGCACAATCTATGTTATACCACCGAGGTTTTGGATGAGAGGCCGGACGATGTTATAAAAGCGCCTTCTGGCGGCTTATTTGTTTCACAGAAAGTGGCAAAGGGCATCGTGCCCGCAATACTTGAAGACCTCCTCAACAGAAGGCAGGCAACGCGTGAGAAAATGAAAACGGCAAGCGAAGAGGAATACCGCGTACTCGATGCCACCCAGCTTGCGTTTAAAATCCTTCTCAACAGCTTCTATGGCTACTCAGGATACGCAAGAGCAAGGCTCTACAGTTTAACCCTTGCCAGTGCTATCACAAGTTTCGGGCGCGAAAATATCCTTCGCACGAAGAGCCTTATTGAAGATGAAATAAAGGAAATAATACTCAAGAATGGTGAGGCTTTTACAAAGGATGAGGCAAAAGAAGGAAAAACAATTGCTTTATCGGTTGTATATGGAGATACTGACAGCGTTTTCGTAAATCTCCTTGATAAGGAAATCACGCTGGATGATGCTGAACTTGTGGGGCGCAGGATTGCTAAAATCGTAACATCTTCGCTGTTGAAACCAATGGAACTTGTTTTTGACTCGTTCGGCAGGAGAGCCATTTTCATAGCCAAGAAAAGATATGCAGTGCTTGTGTGGGAAAGATCCAGAGATGGGGTGAAAGAGAAACTTCATGTCAAGGGCATGGAGACGGTTCGCCGCGACTGGTGTGAACTCACCACGAGGACTGTGGAAAAGGTTCTTGAGCTTGTGCTGAAGGAAGGGAAGGTAGATGAGGCGGTTGAGCTTGTAAAGAACACTGTTGACAGCATCCGTGAGATCGATGCAAGAAAGCATCCGGAACTCTTTGACCAGCTGATTTTAACACGGCAGTACACTAAAAAACCCGAGAGCTACAGGAGCAGGCAGCCGCATATAACAGTGGTGGATAAATTGAGAAAACGGGGAATAATAGCTAATGTAGGTGATAGAATACCTTTTGTCATACTTGCAGGGAACGGGTTATTTGTTGAGAGGGCAGAAGACCCCGAATACGCAAGGGAGAAAAATTTGCCTCTTGATGTCGATTATTATATCACCAAGCAGATACTCCCGCCTGTGGAGCGTATACTCGCGGATTTCGGGGAGCATGGGGAAAAGTTAAGAGTGATGAGGGAAAAAAGGCTGGTGAGCGGGCAGCGCTCATTATTCGAATTCTAGGAGAAAATGAAAATCCATCCACGATGTGCACCGTGCTTATTATCGCGAGTGCAGTTCGAGGCAGAGCTTTCCACTAAAGACATAGCCCTGCAAAAGAAAGCCGTGCTTGCAGGCATTGAGGTGCTGCAGAAATACCTGGTTGACGGCGCGCCAGCGACACATCTAAGCACCAAGATACACAGGGAAGCGTACAGGGTACTCGGAGATGAAGACCCTTATAGAGAGAAAAAGCAGCAGAGCAACGAGGCTGCAAAAAAGCTACTGCCTCTTGCGATTGCCTTCGTATCAGGGGAGGACTCGTTCAGGCGCGCCGTGCTTGCCTCTATAGTCGGCAATTCGTTTGATTTCGGGGTTCTGGGATTTGATACCAATAAGGAGATAGCGAAAGAAACGATGCTGGGGCAGTTTGAGCGCGGGCTTGACGTGGATGACACTGAAAGGATGAAGGCGATGCTTGGAAACGTGGTGTACCTTGCGGATAACTGCGGTGAAATCATATTCGATACCTTGCTATTCAAGGAGATACGGAAACTCGGAGGAAAAATGACCCTCGTGGTGAGGGGCGCGCCCATCCTCAATGATGTGACCATGAAAGAGGTAATGGAGTTCGGGCTTGACAAAAAGGTTGACAGGGTGCTCACCACGGGCTCAAATGCCATAGGATTATGCCTGGAAGAAGCACCGCAAGAGCTTGTTGAGGCGCTCGGGAATGCTTCGCTGATTATCAGCAAGGGAATGGCGAACTACGAGACAATGTCTGAGTATAATTTCAAACCCATAGCTTATCTCCTGAGGACAAAGTGCGAATCTGTGGCTGAGGCAATGGGACTCAGGAAGAATATGAATGTAGCAAGGATGGAGGAGTAACGGGTTGAAGAAGTGGATAATAACCACTTTACGCTTTTTGCGACTTTACGTAAAGCTATGAATGCCATAAAAGAGCCGAAAATTAATGTAGAGGAAGAGTACTCATCTTTAAAGAGTTATCCAGCTTTATTTCTGACGCGTTTTGCAATCGGTAAAAGTTATCAAAGAACAGGTATAGGAAAAGCAATTCTTAATGAAATCATTAAGCATGCTTATGAGAATAAAGAGGTTGCCTCAAGATTTCTCTTCTTGGATGCATATCGTAAGTCTATTTCTTGGTATCTTAACAATCCTTTATTCACAATTTTATATAGCGATCTTGCTGAGAGGATTGAAAGTTGTTGCGAAAAAAGAATCTTGAGCGAGTTAAATACGCGGTTGAAGCTAGGGCATGCCATAGAATGCGAATTATAGTTAAGAACCCAACATTTCTAACTTATTGTTAAGAAATTTTTCTATC
>CAYXIP010000045.1:0-12517 GCA_964465515.1 uncultured Candidatus Methanoperedens sp.
GGAATCCTGAATGCCATAGTCGGCTCTCTTTACCTTGCTTTTGGCAGCCTGATTCTTGCGCTTATGATAAGCCTGCCTGCTGCGCTGGCGCTGCAGAAAGACTACATCGGGAGAACAAAGGCTGCATACTATATCAGGCTCTCCATTGATGTACTCTGGGGAACCCCTTCTATTGTTTACGGTGCTTTCGGCTTCATTGTCATGCTATATCTTGGCATACGGGCATCGCTCCTTGGCGGAATCATAGTTCTCACAATCCTGGAACTCCCGATAATGATACTTGCGATGGAAGAAGTGATAAAAATGGTTCCTCAGGAATTGAAGGAAGCTTCCTATACCCTCGGAGCAACCCGGTTTGAGACCACAGCAGGCGTAGTAATCAGGCAGGCGCTTCCCGGAATATTGACTGCCATAATTCTTGCTTTCGGCAGAGGTATAGGTGATGCTGCCTCCATTCTCTTCACAGCAGGTTACACGGACAGCCTGCCGCGCTCCCTCTTTGACCCTGTGGCTTCGCTGCCCCTTGCCATATTCTTCCAGCTTGGAACACCATTCCCTGAGGTGCAGCAGAGAGCTTATGCCAGCGCGCTTATACTTCTGTTAATCGTACTTGCATTGAGCATTGCATCGCGGGCATTCTCGAAAAGATTCATGAGGAACATTATAAGGTGATTACATGAAAATCAGTATCCAGAACTTAAGCGCATTCTATGGCGACCATCAGGCGCTGCGGAATATAACAGTTGAAATACCCGAAAAACAAATAACAGCCATCATAGGTCCATCGGGATGCGGCAAGAGCACTTTCCTGAAATGCTTCAACCGGCTTATCGATCTCACGGACGGTGCAAAAGCTACAGGTAAAATAATCGTGGATGATATTAATGTACTTGACGGCAGCGTTGAAATCACTGACGTGAGGCGCAGGATGGGGCTTTTGCCACAGAAGCCAAACCCTCTTCCGATGTCAATATACGATAATGTGGCTTACGGACCGCGATTACACGGCATCAAAGAAAAAAAGAAACTGGATGCGATGGTGGAGCAATACCTTAAAATCGCGGGGTTGTGGGAAGAGGTGAAAGACCGCTTAAAGTCGCCTGCAAGCAAACTTTCCATCGGCCAGCAGCAGAGGCTGTGCCTTGCAAGAGGACTTGCGGTCGAGCCTGAGATAATCCTGTGCGATGAGCCCACATCCGCCCTTGACCCTGTTTCATCGCAGCATATTGAGGAGCAGCTTCTTGAACTCAAGAAGGATTATACTATCGTGATAGTCACCCACAACATCCACCAGGCTATGAGGCTTGCAGATTACGTGGTGCATCTCTACCTTGGCGAGCTTGTTGAACATGGCAAAGCGAGTGAAGTGTTTGAAAACCCTAAGGAAGAGAGAACGCGGGCTTATATTAACGGCACTTTCTATACCAAAATAGATAGCGAGGTAAATCTCAAAGGAAACGTTTGCCCCTATAACTTTGTGTATGCCAAGCAGGCGCTTCATGACATGGATAAAGGAAAAATTCTTAAACTAATTGTGGACGATCCGACAGCAGTAACCGAGGTGCCTCGTGGCATGGAGGCTGATGGGCATAAGGTATTAAGTGTTAAGCAGATTAATAAGAAGGACTGGGAGATAGTTATACAGAAGCAGGAATGAAATGAAAGCTCCATATGGTTCCTGGAAATCACCAGTCACCTCAGACATGATCGCCTCAGGAACAATCAGGCTTGAGCAGGTAGCTCTTGATGGAGAAAATATCTACTGGATTGAGATGCGGCCTGCCGAAGGAGGAAGATGCGTTGTTGTGCGGCATTCCCCTGAAGATACATGTGACATCACTCCTTCTCCCTTCAACGCCAGAACCCTGGTGCATGAGTATGGGGGCGGCGTTTTCGCTATCCATGATGGTGCGATATATTTCTCCAATTTTGCAGATCAGCGTATTTATTGTCAGAAACCCGGAGAAAAGACGCAACCGATCACTCCCGAAGGGAAGTATCGCTATGCAGACATGGTCGTAGATCATCGAAGCAACAGGTTGATCTGTGTTTGCGAAGACCATACAATTGAGGACGAGCCTGTTAACACCCTGATTGGCATCGATCTCCATGCAAAAAGAAGCGATATTCTTGTCTCAGGAAACGACTTTTATTCATCGCCTCGTCTCAGTCCTGATGGTTCTCATCTTGCATGGCTCACCTGGAATCATCCTGACATGCCCTGGGATGGAACTGAATTATGGGTTGGTGAACTGAGGGCGGATGGGTCTCTTGGCAGAATTAAAAAAGTCGTGTGCGGTTTCGGTGAATCCATCTTCCAGCCTGAATGGTCGCCAGATGGTATCCTGTACTTTATTTCTGACAGGACAGACTGGTGGAATCTTTACCGATGGCAGGGGAATATCGAACCCATTACCGAGATGAAAGCCGAGTTCGGGGCACCGCAGTGGTTTTTCGGGATGTCAACATACGACTTCGTGTCATCCGATAACATCATCTGCACTTATAACGAGAAGGGAACATGGCATCTTGCAAGCATTGATATTGCTGCACAAAAACTCAGGCAGATAAAAACACCGTACACCGATATCACGTATCTTAAGGCAAAGGATGGACATGCGGTATTTGTCGCAGCATCGCCGACAGAACCAGCCTCAATAGTCAGGCTAAATCTTTTCTCGGAGCGTTTAGAGGTTCTTCGCCGCTCAACCGATACAGCAATAAATGCAGGTTATCTATCCATTCCCCGTGCGATAGAATTTCCAACTGAGAATGGGCTGACTGCGCATGCTTTTTTTTATCCGCCAAAAAACAAGGACTTTTCGGCTCCACACGGTGAAAAACCGCCGCTTTTGGTCATAAGCCACGGGGGTCCGACATCGGCAGTTTCCAGCAAGCTAGACCTCATGCTCCAGTACTGGACGAGCCGGGGTTTTGCCGTATTGAACGTGAATTACGGCGGCAGTACCGGCTACGGCAGAATGTATCGGCAGCGCCTCAATGGACAGTGGGGCGTGGTTGATGTTGAGGACTGCGTGAACGGCGCCATGCACCTTGTTGAGCTGGGCGAGGCGGATGGAGATCGGCTTATCATTAGAGGCGCAAGTGCTGGCGGATATACGACGCTCTGCGCCCTTGCTTTCCGTGATGTCTTCAAAGCAGGGGCAGATTACTACGGCGTAAGCGATCTGGAAACAATGAGAAAGGATACGCACAAGTTCGAGTCTCGGTATCTTGACAGGTTGATTGGCACTTATCCTGAGTGCAGGGAGCTTTACCGCAAGCGCTCGCCGCTTAACTTCGTGGATAAGATGTCATGCCCGGTGATATTTTTCCAGGGACTTGAAGACAAGATTGTCCCGCCTGAGCAGACTGAAAAAATATTCAAGGCTTTGCGTGATAAGGGGACTCCTGTCGCTTATCTGCCATTCGAGGGTGAGCAGCACGGGTTCCGCCGTTCAGAGAATATCAAACGTGCCCTTGATGCAGAACTTTATTTCTATTCGAAGGTGTTCTCTTTCAGGCTTGCAGATAATGTGGAGCCGGTGACAATCGAGAACGTATAAAAAAGGATATCTGGTTTCTAATATTTTAACAATTTAAATATTCCCTACCCCTTCCGCAATCACAGGCGCCGCGCTCACCACGCTCACGCCCCTATCTATAGTATCAGTCGCAATTATTCCCTTCACGCCAGCCCTGAACAGCCTCGAAATCGCATTATTCGAAAAAACAGGATGCACGCAGGCTGCGAACACTTCATGCGCCCCCTGCTGCCCAAGCAGCGAAATCGTTTCAGCCATCGTTCCCCCGGTTGAAATAATATCATCTATAATAATAACATCCCTTTCTTTAACCTGAATATTCTTGGGCTGGATTGAAACAGTCTCGCCGCTGAGGCGCGTTTTTTCAAGGAAATCGTAATCTATGCCGAGGTCTTTCGATGCATTCCTTGCAAGAGGGATGGCGCCGTCATCAGGTGCAATAATAAGTGGCTCTTTGAATTTCATATTCCTTATGTATTTGCCTATCATCGGAGTCGCATCAAGATTCCTTGCGTTTGCGTCGAAGTAGTCAAGAATACTTTCGTTATGGATATTGACAGTAAAAACGTTATCAGCTTTTACTGCCCCTGCCATCGCACGTGCGCTTATGGGTTCACCCTTCTTGAACTGCTTATCCTGGCGCGCATAGCCCATGTATGGTATCACCACATTGATTTTCGAAGCCTCGCTGCATGCATCGATTAACTGGAGCAGGGAAATGAAATCCGAATCATTCACAGTGCTCTGGATTATTGTAACCTCTTCGCCCGCAAAATCGCCCAGAATACGTGTATATTGCTCACCGTCAGGGAATCTCTTAAATTCACCCACTAAGAGATTGGATTTCAGTACCTCTGAAACTCTTCCTGCAAGCAGTTGCGAAGCAGTACCGCCAATGATATTCAATATTATACCTCATGCCTGTAATAAAAGAGAAAGAATATAAAGAATTGGTTTAGCGGTTAACATTTTCATTTGATTAATAATGTAATGTATTATCGTTATATTTATGTACTGCCAGAGCTATCTAAAACGCCGTAAGTATCAGTTGAGCCTGCGTGCAGTAGCGGTTGTTCGAGTAAAAGCAAAAACTTAATTGTAATGCGGATTAATAGCCTTAAATGGAGAATAATACATGGCGTCATTTATCGAAATCAAAAACCTTCGCGTCGGGTTTGATGGAGTTGATGTTCTAAAGGATATTAACCTTGAGATGAAAGAAGGAGAGATTCTTGGGATTCTTGGAAGGAGCAGCGCAGGGAAATCCATTCTCATGCATGTGCTAAGGGGCGTGGAGGCTTTTGACGACATCTCTGGAAGCGTAATATATCATCTTGCAGTATGCAACAAGTGCGGATACATCGACCTTCCAAGCAGGGCTGAAACTGCCTGTCCCAAATGCGGTGCGGTTTTTGAGAAACTTGATGCTGATTTCGTACAATTGCCTATACACGACCCCCTGCGAAAAGACATAACCAGAAGAATTGCCATCATGCTGCAGAGGACGTTTGCGCTGTACGGCGATGAGAGGGTTATTGTGAATGTCATGAATGCGCTCAACGAGATTGGTGAGCTTGGACCCGATGCTATCCACAAAGCTGCTGACCTGCTTGACCAGGTGAATCTTTCCAACAGGATGATGCATATTGCAAGGGAACTCTCAGGCGGCGAAAAACAGCGCGTCGTTCTCGCAAGACAGCTTGTTAAAAGCCCAATTCTGTTATTGGCAGATGAGCCCACAGGTACGCTTGACCCCAAGACCGCTGAACTAGTGCATGAAAGCATACTGAATGCCACAAAGAATTTCAAGATGGGACTCATTATCACATCCCACTGGCCTCATGTAATCGAGGAGCTTTCACACCGCGCATTGTGGCTTGACGAAGGGAAAATCATAATGGTGGGAGACCCAGCAGATATCGCCTCTGCGTTTATGAAAGAAGTGGGGTCGATAGGGGAACAGGAGGAAGTGAAAATCGGACAGCCTATTATCCGTGCGCACGATCTGCACATGACATATTTCTCTCTGGACAGGGGCATAGTAAGGGCTGTCAATGAAATCAGTTTCGATGTGAAGGAAGGCGAAATATTCGGGATAATAGGTGTGAGCGGCGCAGGTAAAACCACGACGTCCAAGATTGTTTCAGGGTTACTCAAACCCACAAAGGGCTCGATTGATGTCAGAATCGGGGATGAGTGGATAGACATGACGCAGCCAGGGCCTGATAAGAAAGGAAGAGCTACCAAGTACATCGGCGTACTGCATCAGGAGTACAGCCTTTATCCTCACAGGAATGTTATCGATAACCTGACCGAAGCCATAGGGCTTGATTTGCCTTTCGAGTTAGGAGAGAGAAAGGCCATCCAGACATTGATGACCGCGGGTTTTACAGAGAAAAAAGCAGAAGAGATACTTACAAAAATGCCAGATGAACTCAGTGAAGGAGAAAGGCACAGAGTTGCGATGGCTCAGGTACTTATCAAAGAGCCAAGAATACTTGTTTTCGATGAGCCTACAGGAACAATGGACCCGGTCACGAAAATAGAAGTTGCGAAATCTATTCTCCATGCCAGAAAAGAACTTGGAGAGACGTTTGTCATAATATCGCATGACATGGATTTTGTTGCACAGGTATGCGATAGGGCAGCGCTTATGCGTCTTGGTAAGATTGTGGATATAGGGGAAACTGATGCTGTTCTATCAAAACTTTCCGAGAAGGAGCGCGAGGAAGCTCTGGAAGGAATTGTTAAGGAATTAAAATAACCACAGATGAAAGAAGATATACGCAGATGCCCGTTCACGGAGGATACGTGATTTCGATAGAGATTAACGGGCAGAAATTAGAATTAAACGATGGGGCAAGCCTCAACGATGCCATTTTACTAAGTTCGGCTTTTTATATTCCAGGCACGACAATCGGCATTCTGAAAGCAGGTACGAAAAAAGAAGAAGCCACGTCAGAGTATAAAATAACCACTACAAAAGGCGAGTTCAGGATAGAACTGCTTGGCGATTCCGCGCTCTGGAATAAATTCAACCATATCTTTCTTAATATAAACGCACACTGGGAAACCAGAGACTCTATTGCATTCGGTCCCGTTGAAACTGACATAGTTCCCCAGAGGGCAGAGCAAAAATATAACAAATACGACGTTTTTTTTGGAACAGGCGGCTATGATGCGAAAAATACCTACCTCATGTTTGCAAAGGATAAACATATCTCAGACTACGGCAGCCCGAAGGATTCGGTTATTGCAAAGGTTATAAGCGGCAGGAGTATTATTGCGAAGCTCAAACAGGGAGATTCCCTGCTCAGGATAGAACCTGTGATAAAATGGGAAACCCTTCTTGATAAGATTACCACAACTGATACGAGTATCAAACTTGAAGACGGGATGAAAATTTTTACTTATTTTAAGGTTGATCTTGTAAATGAAGCTCCTGAAGGTGCAGAGCATTTCCTTGCTCTTATAAGAAAAAAAACATTCAATGTGGATACCCACTCAAACTCGTTCATTTCAGATGATGCTTTGACTGGCGAGGGATGCCCGTACGAACACTGGGATGCGCGCTCGGAAGGCGCAGTTGTAAGCAGAACAGATGGTCTTGGGAACGGACGGATATTTATCTATAAAGAGGACAGGACATCAAGCGCAGTCCACAGCGTGGTCGGGCATGTTTCGCAGGGAATCGAACTTGTCAAGATTGCACCTCTGAAAAGCAGGCTTGCAGCTCTCTCCAATCCGGAAAGGGTAATGATCCTTGGAATGAGTTTTGCGGATGCAGAAAAGTTCCTAAGTTATAGGGGATTGAAGCTCGAGAAAAGAGGTTATACTGGCGAGGATGCGGTGATCGTGGAGCAGGAGCCTGATAATACGCTTGGAATAATAGGCGCCGGGGGAGTAACAGCTCTTGGTGTAAAATCAGATAAAATTATCAATGTCAGGTTTTACGATGACCTTGCGCCAAAGACGCTTGACTTCTTCAGGCATTCCCTGCGCCTGAAAGACCGCCCTCTTGGTCCTTTACCTGTGTTCTACACATATGAAAACACATACCTTTTCAGGTCTGAAAAAGAGGCCGAGGCATATAAGGAAATAAATCCCGAGAATACTCCAAAGACAAAGGTCAATGCAGGTGAAATCGGTGTAACCAACCAGGCAGCCAAGCGCTACGGCATGATAGGGGTCAAGCTTGTGGATGACCAGAAGTACGGACCCACGGGTGAGAAGTTCGAATGCACGAATATAATAGGAGCGGTGCTCGAACCCCAGCGCCTCAAGGGTATAAATGCCGGAGAGATTATTTACATAAGAGAGGTTTCTTAATGGACACCATAACAAAAATGGTAGTGATCAATTCCACAAAAGTACTGCCAAGCGATGTTGTTATCAAGCTTTATGAATCAAATGCAGACGTGATGATAAAGGAAACATGTTTTGGAGTTATGGTATCCGGAGAACGTTCTGTTGTGGATTCGCTTCTTGGCAGCATTCGTAAAATGGACCCCTATGGCATTTTCATCAAGGAGCGCGGGCTTTCGCCTGGCGAACCATATCGATGCCGTGCCACAAGGCGAGGAGGAGCAAGACCGGGATTCCATACCCTTGAGACCGAGGAGAAGATGCTGCCGCATATCGCCGAGGCACTTCGGGCGCTGGACAGGGGTGAAATTCCGATGCAAAAAAAGAAAAAAATAAAACTTGATGTGGAAAAGCTTAAAGAAATAATAAAAGAATCAGAGGCAAAATGAAGATTTTTATTTATCCCACGAACAGCCTGATACTTTCAGACCTGGTTGAACGCTTTGGTCATGAGCCCCTTGCTATAATGTCTGAAATCGGGAAAAAAGTCAGAGCGCATGGGCTTGATTCGCCCCCCATCAACATCACGCCGGAAGAGCCGAAGCTCGGTCTTAAATACGCTGCTGTGGAAGTGCCATCAGGCGTGAGGGGCAGGATGGCATTATTTGACCCTCTTATCCAGAGTGCCGATGCTGCCATCATAGTGCGCGACCCTGTTGTATCGTTCGGGTGCATGGGATGTGCAAGGACGAATGAGCTTGTTAATTTTCTGATACGGGCAAAAAAAATCCCGCTTCTTGAGCTGGATTATCCTGCAACAGAAGAGGATGCAAAGGAATTTGTATACAAAATCTCAGAATTTCTCAAATCCCTCAAAGCTGCGGAGGAAAAATGACCTCCGAAAATCCTGTCAGGATAGCCCAGCTTTCATGCGGTGCTGAATATAGCGGGATACAGAAAGAGATAGATACCGCAGTGGCGAAGGTCAATGCGGTTTTGGTTTATCCGGAAGTGGATGTTGCAGAAATCGAAGCCATCGAGGAGGAGTTCGGGCTTAAGGTTGCAAGTCCTGACCTCAAGCTCGTAATGGCGCGGGCAAAATCCATCGTAACTGGCAAGGTGCATGTGGATGCCGTGTTCGTTGCAACGTGCTTTCGGTGCGCAGAAGCAGCGCTTGTGAGAAGCGAGGTGCGGCGTTACATCCATGAAAAGACAGGTATTCCTGTGATAAGCTATTCATTCACAGAAAGAACAACTGCTGGTACTCTTCTTACAAGAATGGAAGCCCTTACAACGACAGCGAGGCGAAAAAGCCTGCTCGCAAGGGAGAAACAGAGCGGTCTCACGGCAGGCATTGACTCAGGCTCGACAACCACAAAAGCCGTTATTATGAAGGACAACAGGATAATAGGGAAAGGATGGGTTCCCACGATAAAAGTGATTGATAGCGCAGAGGAGGCATATACCGAAGCGTTGAAGGAGGCAGGCCTCAAGCGTGAGGAAATCCAGGCTCTCGGGACAACGGGATACGGGCGCTTCCTTATAGGGGAGCATTTCAAAGCCGACCTTGTGCAGGAGGAAATCACAGTGAACTCAAAAGGTGCTGTTTATCTTGCAGACAAGCAAAAGGGTACGGCTACTGTTCTTGATATAGGCGGAATGGATAACAAGGCAATCTCCGTCATCGACGGCATTCCTGGCATGTTCACGATGGGGGGCATCTGCGCAGGTGCATCGGGCAGGTTCCTTGAAATGACAGCAAAGAGGCTTGGTGTGAGCATCACGGAGCTTGGAAGCCTTGCAATGAAGGGAA
Source organism: uncultured Candidatus Methanoperedens sp. (assembly GCA_964465515.1). Classification (GTDB taxonomy): domain Archaea; phylum Halobacteriota; class Methanosarcinia; order Methanosarcinales; family Methanoperedenaceae; genus Methanoperedens. The sequence continues at coordinate 9,664 of CAYXIP010000045.1, forward strand.
AAGCCGAGAACATTAAGATGAACAGCTACTGCATCGTATTCGGTATTCAGTCGCTCGTCAATTCGCTTGCGGCAGGAAGTGCGCCTGAGGATGTTGCAGCAGCAGCATGCCATAGCGTGGCAGAGCAGTTGTTCGAGCAGCAGCTCCAGGAAATAGACGTGAAGGAACCTGTAATAATGTGCGGGGGAACTGCTCTCATCGAAGGTCTGCCAAGGGCGGTTGAGGAACTGCTCAAAGTGAAAGTTATAGTTCCTGATAATGCGCAGTACATAGGGGCTGTCGGGGCAGCACTGCTGGTTTCAGGATTTATAAATCCCCGCATTCTTTGAGGATGCATGGAAGAGCTTGAAACAATTGTGGTAGAGTCGCCTGATGCCGTTGGCGCAAAAACGACCCGCACCCTAATACAGGACACGCTCTCAGACCTTGCCCTGAATCGCGTGATAGAGAAATTGAAGGTATTCGTTGACCCTCGTGAGCCTGTTTTTATATTTGCCGCGCTGCTTCGCTTAGGAAGCCCTGCAATCAGGCTCAAGGATTTTGCAAAGATAGAGATGGGGGCGCTCGGCAGGGATGAGGTGAAAATAGAATTGCAGAGGGAAGCGTACACCGTGAAACTGCTCAATAAGCTCTGGGAAAGATATGGCAAGGAGAACATAGAGCAGCCTGATAAGAAAATCCTCATCGTAAAAACCGACCCACTAAAGGAGATGGATGCTATGGGAGATCTGGTAATCGACGAACCCCGGCAGGAGGTTCTTGACAGGCTTATCGATGCAATTGCACTCCGAATCATTCCAGAAGGCTTCAGGGTAAGGAAACACGAGCTTACAAGCTCACATGTGCTTTTCGTGGCTTCCGAGGATACGCTTAAACCCGAGTGGCTCGCGAAAGGAAGGGAGATATTAAAATCCCTGAGGAGCGAAGAGCATGCTTGAGCCTGTGATGTACGTTGGTGGTGTCTATAAGCACAACCAGCTTGTGGAGCTGGTGGAAGACCTCGGTGGCTTCATACTTCAGAAAAACGTGATGCAAAGCGAAGTTGTGCTGTTGATGCTCGTGCCTATTAACGATATGGCGATCGTGGAAGCAAAGTCAAAGGAGCTTCTGGGAAAGCTGACACGGGCGCCCCTCACTGGAAGCGAGATTGCAACCGTTGCACCTACGCTTGCATACCATCATCTTCCCCATCTTGACTGCGACGTGGCAGAGTTTCTGAGAAAGCAGGGCGCGAAGACCAACATGATCGGTCTTGCAAGGGGCGTTGGAAAGAGGATATGCCAGCTCACTGCGTATGAAAGGGACCTTATCAACGAGCACGACCTTGCGGTTTTCGTGCTGGGGAATTACGAGCACTGCATCATCGAGAAGTCAAAGAGATTGTATGAGGGAATTGAGATACCAATCGTTGTTACCGGCGCGCCAGAACTGCGGACTGAGGATGTGCCGAATGCAACAGCATACGTGGGAAGCTTCGGACGAATCCTTCACCACATGCGCCATTCCGAGGAGCTCCGCACGCTGGATAAGCTTGCAGAGGTCATAGGAAGGGTACTGGACAACGTGAGGCTTGAGCTTGCCAAAGACCCGCCATCGATTGCGCCGCCGCGCATTAAGAAGGAGATAGAGGAGCAGATACCTGAGATAATGGACAGCCTGCATCCACTGCCTGTGACACTGCAGATGAATGGGGCGCGGGTGAAGCTGCCGTATGAGGAATACCATGAGAGGATAGAGAATATCAATTTCGTGGAAGGGGTTGCGATGAAGGAGGTGGCGCGGGTGCTTCCTTCGAGGATGAGGAATTTTATTCTGATAAAGGCGCTGCCGAAGAGCGAGACTGGGTTTGTGATATGAGAGTGAATCGTAAGGAGAAATATCTTAATTGAGAAAGCATGAGCGATAATTTTAATGAATTTATTGATAAAATTGTAGAAGAATCTCGCAAAGATATACATCTTCCTTATAAATACTTGAATTATCAACTAACTTTAATAGAAAAAGTAAAAAGAGATGCAGATAAAGAACGGGATGATATTACAAAAGATGAGATTCCAGAATGGACAAGATATTATTATAATTATGCATTGATTAATATTATATCTAGTTTTGAATATTTTTTTCGGGAATTAGTACTAAAAGAAAAAATCTTTGATTTTGCGAAAAGAAAAAAATATTATAATATAGAAAAAGGACAATATACCTATAACTTTCAAAGATACGACCGTATTCGAGATTTCTTAAAAAATGAGTTTAAGATAGATATTGAGACAAAATTGGAACTACTGGATATAGAATGGTTAAGATTGCTAATAATCGAACGACACCTGCTAATTCATAATGGGGGCATAATTGATAAAGAGTTCATGGATTTACTACCTTCTTTATCAAAATTGAAAGTTTCGGGCTATTCGATAGGTAGAAGATTGTGGATAGAATCGAATCATATTGATATAGCGATAAAAATAGTTAGAGAAATAGGAAATATTGTTGAAGAATACTTGAAAACGTTAGACAGATAAATCGTCATAGAGAAGGCATGAATCGTGACAAACTTGAACGTTAAATGTCAGCGGTTAGGGAAATATTTATTTGCAATTATTGTGTCAGAAATTATTGTTATCGTTTTCTTTATCGTTCTACCTTATTATGTGCTGGCAGAACAAAAATCAACATTCTTAGCTATAGGGGGTCTTCTCTTCTCAGTTCCTATAACCCATTTTTGGCGTGTTTATACGGAGCCAGTTCTTCAAATAAAAGAAGAGGTGGAACAAATAGATTGGAAAGTAAAACATAGATTAATTGCTGAACATTCCCTGTATTGGAATTACAACGTTAATAGAATCATTGTCGA
>CAYXIP010000046.1:0-10719 GCA_964465515.1 uncultured Candidatus Methanoperedens sp.
GGATTTGCTGGATGGTATGATATGCTTTTCTCTCTTTGGAGTGATCCCCAGCTATCTAAGGAAGAGACTCGACCCCAGGAAAGAAACCGAGACGAAGTTGAAATTTGTAGCTCATGATATCAGAAGGATTGGTTACATCGAGATTTTGGAAGGCATAAAACCTCATTGGCAAAGCAAGGAGGTTTAGAGGAATTTTGTCCCAAAGCCCCCCAAATCCGCCTTACATTGCACTTACCAAAACCCGTTCAAAACCATTGGTAACTCCTTTCACTCGCTCATGCCAAATATACCACCGAAGGGAGATTTTATTTAATTCCATGCTGCAATCTCATCAAAGCTACGGCAGGTATAAAAAATAGTTAAATTTATAAGCCAAACTCTTGAATTGGTAATCGTTAAAGAATGATTTAAGATACCGTGTACTTAAAGTCATCATTATGGTGATTCCATGTCACAAACATTATTAAATTTTTATTTCTAAAAGGAATTAACAATCGAGGAAAATTTAAGGAGGAATTTTGGTAGAAATTTCAATCGTTGTACCTACCTACAATGAAAGTAGAACCATAGAAAACCTTTTACAGGCAGTTTCACATACACTTGAAGGTTATGACTATGAGACAATAATAGTGGATGATAATAGTCCTGATGGAACAGCCAGAATAGTTCAGGAACTTGCTACGGAAGATGATAGAATCAAACTGCGGGTACGCAGCGGCAAACTTGGTCTGGGAAGTGCAATTCTTGAAGGGTTCGGATTGGCAAAAGGAAACTATCTATTAATGGTAGATGCTGACCTATCCCACAGACCAGAGGATATAAAACGATTGATTGATAACCGCAAAGGAGCAGATATAGTAATAGGATCGCGTTATATGAATGGGGGAAAGATTGTTGGATGGCCGATGAAAAGGAAGATCATAAGCAGGGTCGCGACAAGACTTGTAAAGCTCTTTTTCAAGCTATCAGTTAAAGACCCGATTTCGGGGTTTGCACTTTACAGAAATGAAACGATTAAGCGTCTCGACGGAAGACTTAAACCAATTGGTTATAAACTGCTATTTGAAATTTTGGTAAAATCACCAGGATTAACCGTTAGTGAAATACCAATTACTTTCATCAATAGAAGAGCTGGAAAAACAAAACTTAGCCTCTATGAAATTTTAAATTTCATTAAACTATGCTTGAGTCTTAGAAAATATGCATGAGACTATTTTTTTTAAGGTCGGCTGATACGTGTTCGAATCTCCGCGGGCCCATAATACTAAATTCGAATAGCGTTTCAAGGAATACTTCAGGAGGGGATTAATTATTTATGTTGGTTAGTTAAAGTAGAAATATCTTGGCCAATAAATCGTTCGTGTACATACTAATATTAATCTTATTGAGTATTTACACCACCGCCAGCCCTCATTTTAACTACAATTTCCCGTTTCATGCAGACGAATGGGATAATATAAAAATTGCACAAGAAATATTAAAAGAGGAAAAAATCATAGAATATAATCCTTTCCTCGCAGGAAATCCATATTATATTAACTTCAATGAGGGAGCCCATGGCGTTACGGGTACCAATTCCGCTATGTGGGAACTCAATTACAACCTCCTAGTTGCGCTCTCAAGTCTCTTCACAAGAATTCCAGCCCTGGAGATAGGGCTAATCCTGCCCACAGTCTTTGTCTTCATAATGTCCCTTAATACATTTATCCTGGTCAGGTATCTTACAAAAAATGATCTCCCAGCCTTACTGTCTGCTATATTCGTAATGACTTTAAAAAGCAATGTAATCTTTCTTGGCCCATGGTTCCTAGTGGCATCCTCCTTTGGACTTGCCTTTATCCCCTTAATATTTTACCTTTTTCTAAAATCTCTGGTTTCAAGTAAATACCTCCCGATATTTTTATTTGTTTTCGCTACCACCACATTAGCACATCCAGCCTCTACAATTATATTCATCCCGATATTTGGGCTCTATATAGCATTTAATCCAAGCTTCATTAAACATAATAAAAACAGATTACTTGTCTCTGTAGTTGTATTGCTTGTTTTGTTACTTATAATCGTCCCTTTCGAGGGTTCTGTTATAGATTATATTGCAAAGATACTTAAAATCCTGACCTTCCCCCGCTCCACTCCAATTAATGGTTTTGTCGCTGTAATGCAATTCCCTGCATACATTGGACTAATTGCCTTTGGGCTTTCAATTTTTGGTTTTTTTAAAGCGATGGTAGAACATGAAGAAAAAATACTTCCACTATCCGTTGATGTGCTACTTGCTCTTATACTGGTTTACCTTTACCTTGGATATGCATTTTTCGCTCCATATGAGCGAACAGTCGTGTATATATCTGAGATTTTATTGATCCTGGCAGGAGTAGGAGTGTACCACATATATCAGTCCATTAAAAACAAAAAAATAGTTGTAATGTTTATTGTTATTATCTTGATTCTCCAGATCAATTCTACATTTGCTAATAAAAATGATATACCGCTGATAATAGAGCCAGAGGAGTACGGGCATATTTCATGGTTAAAAGATAATACTCCACAGAATGCTGTTATTCTGGCAACTCCAAGAAGTTCGGAAGCAATTGGTGTAATTGCAGACAGAAAGGTAATATCCCTGATGAGGGGTAGACTGGGGTCAAGTGAGGATAGTATAAGTAAGACATTAGATTTTTTCGGGGGGAACATTGAGACTAAAGAAAAAATTTTATTGGAATTAAAACCTGATTATATATACACTAAGGAAGAAATCAGCTTGAAATCCTTGAAATTGGTACATAATGAAAAAAATATATACATTTATGAGGTAATATGATTGAATTTCTATGGATTATTCTGGGCGGTCTTTTCCTGTTCTTCATTCCTGGCATGGCATGGTACCTTTTGCTGTTCGATAAAGAAAAAAAGGAAATTCTGGAGCTGGTTGCTTTGTCGATTGCCCTTTCCATTTCACTTTCCACATTAAGCGTCTTTTTCCTCAACCTGCTGCTGGATGTCAAAATCACTCTGATTAACGCTGGAATTATTCTGTTTATTCTCACTATAATACCAGTTTTTATCTTGATAAGAAAAGCTAACAGTTTTAACCATTTGAAAGAAATTATCTTAAGTTATATATAAAAAATGAAACTTGTATAAATTCCAGGAAAATATGGCATCATCGGTAACTATTGGGAGAGTTTCAGAGGAAGTATTATCAGCAGCTTTTAAAAAGCTTCCGAAAGTTGATAATTATGTTATCAAGGTAAACCTCTGTACCATAGCATCCTGTCCAATAACGACGAGTGTTGAGTCCACAAAAAATATAATAGATCGCATACTGGAGATTAATTCAGGTGCCCAGATAAAAGTTGTTGAGTCCGATGCTACAGCTTTGAGTGCTGATATCGCTTTTAAGCGGCTCGGATACACAGAACTGAAAGGTGCTGAGGTTGTAAACCTGTCAAAGGATGAAGCTGTCAAGGTGGATGTAAATGGTTTAATAATTGGTGTACTTGATGTTCCCCTGACTTTATATGAATGTGAATGCCTGATAAACATGGCAAGATTGAAGACACATGTTTTTACAAAAGTCAGCCTTGGAACAAAGAACCTCTTTGGTTTGATCACAAGGAAGGACAAGGAAAGTCTTCATCCCTTTCTTGATAGCATTCTTGTAGACCTTATAAGATTTTATAGACCAAACCTTACCATTATTGAGGGCAATATGGGTTTGGAGGGGAGAGGACCGGTGGATGGGCTGCCCAGAAAGGACAACGTTTTCATCGCCGGCGATGATGTCTTATCAACAGACCTCATAGCAGCAACCTATATGGGAATAAAGAAAGTACACCACCTTGAATTGGCTCAAAAGTTTCTGGGTAAAAGAGATATCCATATCACCGGCGAAGTAAAACTACTCGACAACCCCGATCCGTATAAGACAACAGCGTTTATTCCTTACAACACCACAAGATTTGGCTTTTATATCGCATCCATCGGGAAGCGCCTTGAAATGTTGGGGAACTCCATTGCATTTGTCGGCGATGCCCTTGGAGCAGTTGATATGGAAGTGCTGAAGCAGAAGATATCGTATCGTGATGCCCTGTCAGTATTACTCCGGCGATCAACTAAAATCGATATATAGGTGAAGAATGAAGCTTGATATAGGGATTATTGGCTGTGGCAACATTGCAAAAAGCGTACATCTGCCGATCCTTGTCAAAAACCCAGATATAAAGACGATCTATATCTCTGATACGGATTTAAAAGCACTGGAAAGTATAGGTGAGGACTTCGGCATTGAAGAGAGCCGGAGGTTCCTGGATTACAGGGAACTACTTACCTGTGTAGATGCCGTATTTATACTGACCCCGCCACACACACATTATGCTCTGGTGCTTGATTGCCTCAATCACAAGAAACACGTGTTTGTGGAGAAACCACTGTGCATGGCGGCAGATGAGGCAAACAGTATTGAAAAAATAGCCCAGAATACAGACCTTATTGTGGAAACTGGCTATAATCTCAGGTTCATGCCGCAATTAAAATTGGCAAAGGACTTCTTGAAAAAAGGACATATTGGCAGAGTTATTACAGTGAACGGATATTATCTGGCCGAAGCAGCTTATTTGCGGGAAAATAAATCCTTCTATTTAGATTCACAGAAAGGAGGCGGCGTGCTCATGGACGGCTTATGCCACCTGATAGATATAAGCTCATGGCTCGTGGACAGCAGCATCGTGGAAGCTTATGGATTCACCGGCACATACGATGATTTGCCTGTTGAAAATATCACAGACATCGCTGTCAGGTTTGAAAACGGAACTTTGGGTCATCTCCAGGCCATCTGGGCTCCTCTTTCTGAGTATCTCCATACCGAGATGCTCAAGACGCTCAGGATTGTGGGTGATAAAGGGATTCTTACTCCTTCTTTATACAGTGGAAAAATAAATGAGTACAGGGTCGGAAAAGGAACTCATACCATATATCCGAAGAATATGGATTTAAGAAACCCTATGTGGGCTTTGAACAGGTCTTATTTAGAGCAGGATACAACTTTTATAAATCATATAAAAGAAGAGGTAAATAATTTAAATAAGCTTAAAGAATCGGTACGCATTATAGAGATATTGAATGCAATCAAGAAAAAGAAGGTGTATAATCAATAAAGAATATTCAGCTAAAGCTCCGAAAACATTGGAAAGTGCTCCTGTTGTTTATAAAGAAAAAACATATAATATCAGTGTTTCAAAATATTCTAAAATTATTGTTTTAGCAATATTGATATTGGCTTTTGTAGTTCGGGTCATCGGATTAGGTGAGCATGCTTTTGTTTTTGATGAAGCAATTTATGTGAAAATCGTGAAAGATATAGTGGCAAACGGCTATGACTGGCAGAGCATGCGAATGCTGGGGACTGCCCATCCTCCTGTTTATTTCATGATTGCGTCGTTTCTTTATAAAAATTTTTATTTTATGAACGATGAGACTTTTTTCCGCATGATAACTGTACTAATATCAGTGGTTGTCACTTACTTCATTTATAAACTGGGCAGAGAATACAGTCTCTCAACAGGTATAATAGCCTCCTTATTTTTTGCTTTTAATCCTTACTTTATAGTCTATTCGAGATTTGCAACACTTGATATGCTTACCATCCTTTTCATAACAGTGGGTATTTACTTCTACTCAAAATACCTGTCATCTGAAAAATCATATTTCCTGCAAGCATCAGGAATGATGTTCGGTCTGGCAATATTTACCAAGGTCTACGCAGGCGTTTTCCTGTTGATAACTATTACCCATTTATTGATGAAAAGAATTCGAAAGCCTCTGGATATTATCCAATTTGTCACACCATGCATTGCTATCATACTCCTTATATCCTTAGCGCTGGGACAGAGCATTTATTTCCCGTGGATAATCCTTAAAACCTCTTATGGGTGGAGCGTAGGGCAAAAAATTGCTTTTAACTGGGCATTGATAACTGTAAGCACACATATAGGGTTCGTATCATTTGTTCTCTCGATGCTGGGTTTAGGGTATTTAGCCGAGAAAGCTCTTCATGACAAGCACCGTTTGAGCGCCTTTTATGTGCTGGCTTTCCTGTTAAACATTGTTATATTCACGGTTTTCTCAGGAACATATTTCGCACGATACCTTTTGATTCTCACACCATCATTATGCATATTTTTCGGTTACTCCATAGAAAAAATAATCCATAGAATCAGAAGCTTTCAGGCGGGAATCGCTGCTATAATCATGCTACTTCTGCTGATAGGGGTGTCGTTTGATTACAGAACAGTAGCCAACGGCTCTATTTATTCAGCTACCCTCATCGATGACTGGTGGCACATAGATTCGTTAAAAGATGCAGGAAGGTACATCTCAAATAATGCTACTCCTTATTATCTCACAGATAATAAAGATCAAAGCAAAGGCGGGGAGTTTTTTATTACGAACGCACATTACCCTGTTCTTGAGGAATATAGCGGCCTTAAGGGAGCGTTCTATATGGGGAATTCCCCTCAAAATGTCTATCTATACTGGCTGGGGTACAAAGGCAACGCGCTTGGAACATTCCCACTCGATGGCAGGAGCGAGCAAAACGCTACATATATAGTACTTGTGGATAAGTACACAAAACTTGACCCTGAATATATTCTCTATCCTGCTGATATTTCGTTCTCCTATTCTATGAATAATTTCCTTTATGAATATCTGGTATATTATGAGAATACGAAAGAGTTTACCGATCAGTCAGGTATAACCTCCTATGTATTCAGGAGAATTTCAAATAATACATATGCAAGGATGGAAAATCCAACAGTATTCATAGGCGAACCAGCGGATGACTGGGCTAAAAGTAATAATGGATGGGTATACGGAAAAGGATGGAGCGAGGCAAGAAACCATTCAAGGTCTATACTGGGCGCAGGATATGCAGGCATCGTTTTAACGATTCCTGATGATAACAATAATTCCAGATTAGAAATCACATTGCAGGATACAGGTCATGATACCCTGGTTTTTGAAGCAGTAAGGAGCGGCATGAATATAACTCTTGGTGAAATAAAGCTCAATAATACAAAACAGATAATTCAGCGAGGATTTATTGTCTCTAAAAAGATTTATTCGGATGCAGATGGCATTAAACCCGGTATCCAGCAGCAGTACCTTATATGGAAACAAGGAAATACAAGTGCAGTCCCTGTGTTTAAAGTAGAGATATCCATATCGCTTTCATAAATAGACTACCATATTCCAGCCAGCCTGGAGAATTTACCCGTTAAAAATCGAAGGTCTGGTATAGATCTTATGCTTTCCACCCTTCTTAATATGTTTTCTGGTTTTATCTCTTCACAGAACCGAAACTTATAGAAATCCCGTATTAACCTTCTCTGAATCTCCACAATCTCTGCCTGCGTGAAATTCCCTGTGTCAATAACCGAGTCCATATTCCTCAGCTTTGAGAAATCATTTATTACAATACCTTCCCCGATCATCATATCGTAAAGTTCGGTGCCAGGGAAAGGCGTTGCTATCGAAAAAAATGCTGAATCAAGCCCTGAACTCTTTGCAAAATCGAGGGTATCCCTTATCATCTCACCTGTCTCGCCAGGAAAACCGATAACGAAGAAACCATGCGTCCAGATACCCGCCTCCCTTGCATGGCTGATTATATCTCTTGTACGGGATAGAGAAAGGGATTTGCGTATAATATTGCGCAGAACATACTCGTTTCCAGATTCTATTCCCAAGGCAAGCTGATAGCAACCGCTCTTTTGCATATTATAGAGAAGGTCTCTATCAAGAGTGTTCACCGAAACGCCGTTGGGTGTAGTCCAGGAGATATCCAGATTTCTCTCAATAATCAAATCGCAGATCTTTGCCATCCGTTTTTTATCCAGCGAGATATTATCGTCTATGAAATGAATCTCTTTTATCCTGTATTTATTTACAAGCTCTTCAACCTCTTCGACTACATTCTCAGGACTCCTGCCTCTCCACCTTCTTCCCCAGACTGATTTTATAGAGCAAAAGACGCAATTGTTAGGACATCCGCGGCTTGTGAGCAGTGTCGTGAATCTGCGGTTCTTCTGGCTGCCTGGGGCTTTCCTCAATTGTATGTACCTTTCCATGCGTATCAGGTGCCTTGCAGGAAATGGTACTGAATCAAGGTTCTGGATATGGGGTCTTGGCGAATTTACGACGATTGAGTCTTTGTTTTTAAAAGCCATGCCCTGAACCTTCAAAAAATGATTGGAACAGGAATAAAAATCGGCAAGCTCCTTGAATGTTTCTTCCCCTTCTCCCAAGACCACACAATCTGCACTTGAGTTTTTCAGAGAGTGTTCCGGAAGTGCCGAAGGATGAAAACCGCCAAGCACCTGCAGGGTATCGGGCATAATATCCCTTAATATTGCTGATAACCTGGCAACATCTTCCCACATAAAACTATACATGCAACTGATTCCTATAATATCAGGATTTGATTCTGATATCCTTGAAGCCATGTCCTCTATCGTCAATCCGATGCGCTTGAAACCGTCTTCACTGCGGGTAAATCTCCCGATCATGCCGTCTATTATCATAACCGTATGACCTGACTGTTCCAGGACTGCGGCTATGTAGCACAATCCAAGTGGAGGAGCAACCCCATAAAATTCTTTTCCCCCTACTTTCATGGAAGGTTGAACGAGCGTTATTTTCATTGTTTAACTTCCTTGGTAGTTTTTATGGCATCCCATATATAGGGATTCCTTTTTCGGATATAAAAGTCATAGAAACCCAGTGCCCTGCCCATGAGTTCCAGGAGAACAGCAGCGAGTGTATACATGACTGCCCTGAAATCGAACTTGAGACTTTTTAGAGTAAGAAGCAGGACATTGAAAGGGTCCATGGTGGAGAGCTTATACCCTGTTTTTCTTTTAATGTGAAGATGACCGGCAAATATTCTCCGCCGCTGTTTCAGAAAATCTGATACAGTTTCAGGACCTCTGTTATACACTATTGCGTCAGGCACGTACACTACTTTCAAGCCCTTGCTCTTGATAATTGCTTCCATCCAGGCTTCATCAACCGCAGTATCGCATGGTATCCGGGCAACATTTCTCAGTGCAATGAGTTCGCCAAGCTTGGGATTTCCAAGAGAAATGAGATGGTGCAGGTTCCAGAGCAGGTGAACCACGAAACCCATGAAGGTGTTTCTGTCATTCACGGGTATGGGTCTGCCGCCGGTCATGCCGATTTTGGGATCGTGGAATGGCGAGACGAGCTTTTCAATCGAATCCTCCTTCAGGATAATATCACCGTTAACTATTGCTAAAACCTCATGCGATGCATGCTCAAAAAAAAGGTTAAGAGCAGAGGCTTTTCCCTCTCGCTTCTTCTGGAGCAACAGTTTCATGTTTCTGTATTTTTTTAGGAAATCAGAAACCATCGCATCAGTCCTGTCTGTGGAACCAGAGGATATAATAATTATTTCCTTCATCTCCACCGTATCGGTCTTCTGGGCGAGAAGAGACCGTAGAAGCCGGGCTATGTTTTTTTCCTCGTTATAGACACAGACACCGACGCTTACTGAAAGTCGATATCTGTTGGAGGAGTTTGTCATGATTTTAGATGTTCTTTTTAGTGGTCAGAGCTTCATTATAGTTGATTTTTAGAAAAACGAGATAGCATGAAGTCCTACACAATAACGAACCTTTTTGCTGATTTCTCTTTTGAATTAAGTTTACACAATAGTATATTGAATCACCAGACTGGGTCTAAGGTTTGTGTCTGAATATTCCCTGCTATGGAATGTCGTGGTGTATTGGGTTGTTGAGCTTTCAGTTTGATCTTTTATTTGCCATCCATAGTTATTATGCCAATCTATCCTCCAGTATCCATGAACTTCTTTTCATCTTCACACCTATCTATCTTAAGTAAATTTGACCTAACAAATATTACCTAATCCTGCCATTGTTTGATACTTTATAGTACATATATTTATCGCTAATAAAAAATTTAATTATCATAATGCTCATGATTGCGTTAAGAACATCATATATGAAAGTCCAATTCACTAACTCTAATTTCTCAATTTAGTCGCTAAGTACATTGCACCTATCAGTCCTGTGACAGCCATTATTATACTAAAACCCTGGATAGATTTATTAGATGCGGTAGATGGAATAGCTGTTGATGTTTCATCTGAAACATAGAGAAGCCAGGCATCTGTACCTCCTGCGCCATAAGAAGATGTAGTTCCTGCAATTATATACCCACCATCCAAGGTTTGCTTCACCGAAGCTGCCGATTCGTCATCTGTTCCTCCAAAAGTTTTGTCCCACAATCTGTTTCCTCTGAAATCTGTTTTAAGCAGCCAGGCATCAGTACCTCCCGCACCATAAGAAGATGTAGTTCCTGCAATTATATATCCGCCATCCGTGGTCTGCTGAACCGATGCAGCAGATTCGTTACCCGTTCCACCGTACGTCTTATCCCACAATCTGGTTCCGTTGGCATTGGTCTTAAGCAGCCAGGCATCAGTACCTCCCGCACCATAGGTAAACGTGGTTCCTGCAATTATATACCCGCCTTCAGAGGTCTGCTGAACCGCAGCTGCAGAATCATCACCTGTTCCTCCAAAAGTTTTATCCCACAATCTGGTTCCGTTGGCATCAGTTTTGAGCAGCCAGGCATCAGTACCTCCCGCACCATAGGTAAACGTGGTTCCTGCAATTA
>CAYXIP010000046.1:10819-12428 GCA_964465515.1 uncultured Candidatus Methanoperedens sp.
CGTCTGAGGTTTGCTGCACCGATGCAGCAGAGTCATTGCCAGCTCCTCCGAATGTTCTGTCCCAGAGCCTCATTCCTTTATAATCTGTCTTTAGCAGCCAGGCATCCGAACCACCAGCACCGTAGGTAAACGTGGTTCCTGCAATTATATATCCACCGTCTGAGGTTTGCTGCACCGATGCAGCAGAGTCATTGCCAGCTCCTCCGAATGTCATATCCCATGCAGGAATCGAGCCCTGCGCTATGCTGGCTGGCAAGAAAATTACAAATGCAACGATTATTATAATTTTTTTATGGTGCATGAAAATACCAGTGTTATTTTTATCATTCTCTTACCTAATTTGTTCTCATATAGTTATCGAAGTTGAATGTATGGATAATTTTAATATTGAAATTAAAAGAATTAATGAGCTTACCATGACTGCTGAGATAACCTGAATCAGACTATTGTGGAAGAAAATTAATAGCATCCCTTCCAATATCATGGAAAAAACCAAAGGCTTCACGTGGATAAAATTCATAGTTGAAAGATTGTAGTGTACAATTACAACAACAAGAGCCAGAATGCTCATAGCTACGGAGTATAGTGCAAGCAAGCTTATAAAACCGAGATATTGTGCTCCGAATACTATTCTCATAATGTTCTCTGAAAAAAACGCATATATTAGTATAGTGAAAAAAGAAATTGCACTCATGTATAATAATCCCTTTTTCAGAAGAAAAATGGATTCTTTTTTCTGAATAAATAAAACAGATGATTTAGGATAGATTACGTTCGCAATGTTAAAAGATAAGAAAAACAGAATTTTACCCATAATATCTATTGCAGCATACCCGCCTGCCCTTACTGGATCGAAGTAATGCTTTACGACTATCATATCGATGTTGGACATTATCGCAATAGTGGATAAGCTAATAAAAACAGGAATGGAATATGTAACTATAACTGCTTTTTTAAGGTTTTGCTTCCATTTCCCTTTTTTAAAAACATGTAAAGGCATATAGGAGATAAGGAGCATAAAAAGTTGAGAAAGAACAATCGACATAATTGCTCCATTTAATCCAAAACCGATTAGAGCGGCACCTGAGATAAAAAGAACGATTTTTTCAAACGATATATTTATTCCAAGGTGATTAAAATTCTGGACGCCCTGCAAAACGCCTCTGGAAACCGGCAAAATAAAGGCAAGAAGAGTTGCCAATCCAAGGAGGATAACCGGAAAAACAGATCGAATCCTCAAAGCGTCCGATATGACAGGACTGAGAATCGAGAATAATATGAATACACCAAAGCCCCATACAAGCAATTTTTTAAAACCTTCGGACATCAAAAGGCCGATACAACCCTGTCTGTTTTTCCCGATATAAACCGAACTAAATCTAGCAACAACTGCCTGAATCGTACTGAGAGGAATAAGGAATATAAAAAAAACAGACAGAAGTGAATCCAGGCTGCCATATTCTTCGGGACCAAGATTTCTACCCATATAAGAATGGAAAAAAAAACCAAACAGGAATGATATACCTGATGCAAACAACATAATGCTTCCATGCTTTATCAGGTTATCTTTTTCCATATCATCAACAGCGCCCTGTTTTAATGTTACCTA
>CAYXIP010000047.1:0-12287 GCA_964465515.1 uncultured Candidatus Methanoperedens sp.
GCTTCAAATCCTTTGAGCACGCAGGATGATGTGGCTGCTGCCCTCGCAGGCGAGGGGATAAAGGTTTTTGCAATAAAAGGGGAGAACGAGAAACAGTATTACGAATGCCTTGAAGAAGCGCTCAAGATAAAGCCCAATGTAACATTAGACGACGGCGCAGATACAATAGCTCTTGTGCATTCAAAACACCAGGAACTGATAAAAGACATAAAAGGGGGGTGCGAGGAAACAACCACAGGCGTAATCAGGCTCAGGGCAATGGCTGCTGAAGGCGCGCTGAAGTATCCAGTAATCGCAGTAAATGACGCGGAGACCAAGATGATGTTCGATAACCGCTACGGCACAGGTCAGAGCACAATACATGGTATAATGAATGCCACCAACATCCTTTTTGCAGGGAAAACAATAGTCATTGCAGGCTATGGCTGGTGCGGCAGGGGCGTAGCATCTCGTGCCCGGGGATTAGGGGGCAATGTGGTTGTGGTCGAAGTGGAACCGAGAAAGGCGCTGGAGGCCGTCATGGACGGATTCAGGGTCATGCCCATGAAGGATGCGGCAAAAATCGGGAATTTATTCATCACAGTCACAGGCGATGTCTCAGCCATCCGGAAGGAGCATTTCGAAGCAATGAAAGACCAGGCGATAGTATGCAATTCCGGGCATTTCAACGTGGAGATAGATATTCCCGCGCTTACGAAGCTATCAACGAAGGTCAACCAGATTAAGAACGATGTGCAGGAGTATGTGTTGAAAGACAACCGAAGGATATACCTGCTTGCCGAAGGCAGGCTTGTAAACCTCGCAAGCGCATTCGGGCATCCGCCTGAGGTCATGGATATGAGTTTTGCTAACCAGGCGCTGGCTGTTAGGTACATTAATGAAAAAGGAAGGACACTTTCGAATCAGGTTTACAGAGTTCCGGTTGAAATCGACAGCAGAGTGGCTAAGCTCAAGCTTGAGGCGATGGGCATTGAAATAGAAACTCTCACGGAAGAGCAGGATAAATACCTCCATTCATGGACTCTGGGAACATGATTCTTGGGAAAAAAGCAGTTGAGAAGTATCTGACAGGATTATACGGCAGAGCAAGAGTCACGGGAATCGGTGAACTTGGGGGTATTCCAGTCGAGGTCGAGGAAGGCATAAAAGGGTTTGGCTACGGCAAGCCTTACCTTATAGAATTTGAGGCAAGCGGGAAAAAGCGCTCCGTGGTGCTCTCAACAATGCGCGTGCAGAAAGGCTTCGGGCATGACCATTTCTCAGACAGGGCGGCGATTCTTATCTGGCAGAACTCAACTTTCAACACACTGCCAAGACATGTGCGTTCCCTTGATGTTGGATATTTTACGCATGAAGCCGAGCTTTTCTCTGCAGGAAAAGCCAAGGAATATTTCATTCTAATGGATAAAATCGAGGGAAAAGAGTATTTCCTTGACCTTGAGAGAATAAAGAAGGAAGGGCTCACGGCTCTTGATAAGGAAAGGGCGCTGGCATTATCCGATTATCTTTCTGAAATCCATGCAGTCAAGCACGATGACCACGAATTGTATATCAGGAAAATCAGGGATACTGTTGGTCACGGGGAATGCATCATGGGATTGCTGGACAGCTATCCTGATAACCTTGATTTTGTAAGCTGGCGGGAGCTTTGCGAGATCGAAAAGAAATGCATTGACTGGCGCTACAGGATAAAAGGTAAAACCCATCGCTTGTGCATGACACACGGCGACTTCCATCCATGGAATATCATGTTCCGCGAAGGTACGGATTTTACCGTGCTTGACAGAAGCCGCGGCGAATGGGGCGAGGCTGCCGATGATGTTTCTTCCATAACGATGAACTATATTTTCTATTCCCTCCAGAAATACGGAAAGCTTGCCGGGGCTTTTGAGGAATTGTATGAAATTTTCTTCAGGAATTACCTTGAAAAAACAGGCGATGATGAGCTATTAAAGGTGATACAGCCATTCTATGTGTTCCGAAGTGTTGTGGTTGCAAGCCCTATATGGTATCCCAATCTCGATCCGGGCGTCAGGACAAAAATCTTCAATTTTATCAACAACATACTCGATGGCGAAGAATTTGACTATCAGAACGTGAATTCGTATTTAGGGTAAAAAATGGCTTTTGCTGTCTGGTTCACAGGTCTTCCGGGAAGCGGGAAAACTGCAATAGCTTCGCGAGTGAAGTCATTATTTGAGAGAAGGGGTATCGAGGTCAGAATCCTTCAGCTTGATGAAATCAGGCGCGTTCTTACTCCAGAGCCTAAATACACGGATGAAGAGCGGGATATTGTTTATCTGTCCCTTGGCTACATGGCAAAACTCCTTGTTGAGAATGGTATTAATGTTTTTATCGACGCAACCGCGAACAGGAGAAAATACCGCGATGCAGCGCGCAAAATGATCCCGAAATTCGCTGAGGTGTTTGTCAGATGTCCTCTTAAAATATGCATTGAGCGTGAAGCCAGAAGGAAAGCGGTTTTTTCACCAAAGGGAATATATGATAAAGCACGCAAAGGCGCAACTGTCCCTGGTGTTAATGTCCCGTACGAAGAGCCTCTGAAACCTGAAATAGTGGTTGATACGGATAAAATGAAGCCTGATGAGAGTGCAAGAAAAGTTGCGGATGCCATTATCGTATTATTCGATCTCGAGAGAAATGGAAATTGAAACCCTTCTTAACATTGGAATTGAAATCAGGGATGTTATCTCCTCTTTCATACGTCAGCATGCTGATTATGGCGAGATGGTTTCGCAGCGCCCGAAAGATATCACGCGCAAGATGGACATGGCAGCCGAGCATGCGCTTGATGAGGTGCTTCTAAAAAGAGACCTTTCGGCGAGAATAATCTCAGAGGAACTAGGCGACAGAACCATTGGAGACAGACCTGATTTCATGCTGATTTTCGACCCGATAGACGGCTCCACCAATGCAACCGTCGGAATTCCTTTTTTCTGCACCTCCCTTGCATACACTGAAAAAACCGATATTGCGACCTTCGATGATGTTACTATGGCGGTGATTTGCGATATACAGGGAAATATATACTGCGCAGAGAGGGGAAAAGGTGCTTTTTTAAATGGCAGAGTTGTAGCACGCAGGAAACCCGGCACACGACCAAAACCGGTGGTATCGATATATTCCTATGGCGTGCCTTTTGTGCCTTCAGGGCTTATAGTGCTTGAAAAATCAATCATAGTGAGGGCGCTGGGCAGCATCGCACTTGATATATGTTATGTGGCAGACGGAACTCTTGACGGGGTTATCGATACCCGTGGTCTAATAAGCGGTTATGACATCATGGCATCCTCTTTGTTACTGAAAGAGGCGGGCGGATTCCTGACCGACCTTCAGGGTAATATCCTTACAGATGACGTAAAGGCTACTGGTATGTCAATAATTGGGACGAGGAACAAAGAACTGCATGATACGATTGTAAGAACATTGGCTCAAAAGTGACGTTACAGGAACACTGACGACGTGGTGATTGGGAAGATACATATATATACTGAAAAAGCCAATACTTAATTATACCCAAATTTAGCCCAAATTTGGAAAATGGATAGGATAGGATAGGAAAAAGGCAGTAAGGCTCTTTTTTCTTATTCTTTCTCCAGATTGGGAAATTGGGTATAATAAAAAGATAGGAAGGATGGAATATGAAAATGGACGCAAAGTTTAGCTTAGCCTTGATTGCGTTAGTTGGGATTGGTGTGTTCGCCCTGCCGTCCACAGTGGCATTGTTCGCAGGGCAGCACTCCTTCTACAACATTGACGCAACAGGCAACCAGGTCCCGTGTCAGAAATGTCACGGCGATGTGAAAGCAGAATTGAGCAGCGGATATTCAGCAACAACAGGCACGAAAGGACCTCACGCAGAATTCAAATGTGAATACTGTCACAGGGCTGAGGCAGGAATGTCAAGCGGTGACGATGCGTATGCAAAGATTACATACTCGGACACCCTTAACACCTCGGACAGAGTCTACCTCATAACCACAATACAGAACTTCGAGACAGGTAACTTCCCGAAGCAGATCAAATATGTGGCTGGTATCAGCGTTGATAGCTGGAATCCGAACGTCTTCAATATAGACGGCACACCCTTTGTAAATGATACGGCTAGATTGGATGATAATGGTAAATACGCAGGCACTCTGTCTCCTTTGTCTGCATTTGGCACGTTGAATGACACCTTCAACTACTCGTATGCGAGCGAAACAGCAACATACAAATCCCCCGGTGTACCAAAAGATACAAACACTGCTACACAGAACAATGCATTTGACCCAAGAGCAGTTACATGGAGCGCTACCAGGTCTGAAAACCTCACAAATGCAGGTTCAAGAGAAGTCACACCCGGTACAAGGTACCATGCAGCATCGCTTGTTTCATGCATGGAGTGCCACGGTGGAGAACAGGAAAAAGGCGTTGCAGGATTCGAGATTGAGACAGCAGAACCCTATAACCATGCAGGCTGGTTAAAAGATGCTACTGATCCAGCCAGCACATGTTCTAACTGCCACTATAGCCTAGCATCGAACACACCGGCATTTGAGCATCAACTTGCAGCAGGTGGATTCAATCTAACAACCGAGCCTGGCGACACCGGTCAAGTGGAAGCACATAACGACTTCGTCAGAGCCAGTGGAGGACTTCTGAGAAATGGCTATGGTACAGCCAACGATGCATGTGTTGCATGCCATACGCATGTCGCAGTTGACATCAACTTCCAGAAGAAGTACGCACTGAAGTTCGATGCCAATGCATTCCAAGGTGGCGCAGCTAATGGTACGAATGGCACTTGGGGCATTGGAGGCTTCACCGCTCAGGGTACTGTAAACGTCGAAGAATTCGGCAACCAGAGTGGCAACTCATTTGCAACTGGCAACCACAGCTATAGCTGGACACCAAGCAGCAATCTGTATATGGTCGATGCTAACGGTACAAATTACAGTTTGAATGTGACTGGTCTAAACAACGAAACCAGCGACAACGCATCAGCATTAACATCACCATAAATGAAATGGGGAATTCCCCATTTCCTTTTTTTATATGTTTGTCTATCCAACTATCACCATTATAAATTACAGATTTTTTCATCCTGTATAAACTTTATATACTTTAGTTAACATAGTTACTTTTGTGGATAGATATGAAAGTCATCAGGATAGATGACTCTGATAAGATTAACTTTGATAATCTCAAAGCAGAGTTTAAGAACCAGTTTTCAAAGCATCCAGAATGCGACATAAAAGAGCTCAGTACATTAAAAGATTCCTGTTTTTTAAATCTCATGCTTGAGCTATGGGAAAAAACCCCTTACCGGGAAGTTATCCAAAAACTTTCAGATTCACAGATGTTTCAAAATTATAAAAAGTGAAACTAAAAATGAATAAAAATGGAATATTCCTGTGTCTCTTTGTAATGTCCGTTTTGCTGAGCGCAGGTATTGCAAAGGCTGAGGTTCCGGATTTCCATAAACCCATCCCCTGTATCGGATGCCACCAGGAGACTATAGGCGCTGATTCAGGACCTGGTGAATGTGGAGACTGCCATAAGTACAGGCTTCCCTCTGGAGGTATCAACGTGCCCATGATGCAGGAACAGCACAACCCGAATATCTGCAGGGCATGCCATATAGGCAATACCGCGGTAGGTGCAAGCGACCGGGACCTTTTCCATAACGCCCACAACACCGTGCAGTGCAGCACATGCCATGTCTCAGGCAATGCCACCGATAATAATTCCACTACTGGCTTATCCATCGTAAAAATCGAGCCGGGAAAGGCATTCCAGTGCACCTCATGCCACGGAAACCAGATTCACAGCATACATATGAAGAATCTAAGCGAAGGCTGTCCGATATGCCACGGTTCATGGGCAGCAGGCAAGGTTTACAATGAGGGGGCGTCTCTCTCTCAGGATAAATCTCAGGAAAACTCGATCTACGAGCGTTTCACCATCTTTGCTTTCATAAAAAATTTATTTAACGCACTATTAGGAATAGGTGATAAAAATGGATAAGAAAATATACAAATATGCTGCGGTTATAATACTGCTCTCGCTATTTTCAGTGGACGGCTATTATATATATCAGCATGGTGTGGATTTAGGACTGGCGAAACCTGCTCTCATATTGCAGGTTTCCACGAATTTAACCGCAGAAGGTACACCGCGAGTTTACAACGTCATGTTCGAACAATCCAGCGTGCCTTTCTTCTATAAGACGACTGATACAGCCCCGGACTTTCCTGAAATAGACGTGAATGCCCGTCTCAATAAGTTAGATGCCATCCCGGCAAGCTTCTGGGCTTCGGCACATTCTGAAGGTGAGATTGTTGAACCTGGTGTTTATACCCTCAGGGTCTTCTTCAGACCGGGTAGCGAGCCAAAGAAAGGTGATATACTCATAATGCCGATTCGAATTATAAGTCATACAGGGGCTATAGCCTACAAGACCACGGCTTTCTATGAATGGAAGTGATATGAAAATATTATGATCAAAATAAATGAGAAAATAATATATAAATATGCAGCATACATAATACTGCTCCTATTATTTTCATCTGATGGATATTATATATATCAGCACGATGTGGAATTTGGACTGGCGAAGCCCGCTCTCGTATTGAAGGTTTCCACGAATTTAACCAGTGAAGGCACACCGGGGGTTAACAACGTCATGTTCGAACAATCCAGCGTGCCTTTCTTCTATAAGACGACTGATACAGCCCCGGACTTTCCTGAAATAGACGTGAATGCCCGTCTCAATAAGTTAGATGCCATCCCGGCAAGCTTCTGGGCTTCGGCACATTCTGAAGGTGAGATTGTTGAACCTGGTGTTTATACCCTCAGGGTCTTCTTCAGACCGGGTAGCGAGCCAAAGAAAGGTGATATACTCATAATGCCGATTCGAATTACAAGTCATACAGGGGCTATAGCCTACAAGACCACGGCTTTCTATGAGTGGGAGTGATATGAAAATATTATGGGTGTTGCTGGCTCTGGTTGGGATTTCCCTGTGGTATATTCCCAATACCGTCTCCTTATTTAGCGGTCAGCATGCCTACTATGCCCTCGATGATAATCTCACCCAAATGCAATGCACAAAATGCCATGGTGATATCTCAATAGAGCTCCATACAGGTTACATACATAACAATTTCACCTGTGCCGATTGCCACCGTGTCCAGAAAGGTGTGCAGTATGCAAACGCCACCACCCCGGGCACGTTAGCCCATGCGGCATCCATCATACAGTGTGCAGACTGCCATTCCGAGTTCCTGAACAACACTCCTGATACCATTCACAATGCATTCATCAATTATGGCCTTCAGTATAATACCAGTGAAAACTGCATCGCATGCCATTCTGCTATAGCCGTGTCAATAAACTGGACACGCCCTGATGCAATGAATATTGAAACCACATCCAACGGGAACAATATCACAATCAATCGAACCTATAAGTCCTTTACAGCCACGGTAGAAACCTTCGGGAACCAGTCGGGTGATGCAATTGCGGTGTCTAATGTGACGGTGATTTAAAATGACAAAGCACAGTGCGATAATTGCAGGTTTGATGATACTTGCATTAGTGCTATTTTCTCAGCCGGCTTCCGCAGCCGATTTCAAATTTGATATTGTTACCAAGCTGGCTGGATCTGATAATTACACAAAGCACTGGTCTGATATATTCCCGCCTGACCCCAAGGCTGACATCATAATCTATTCTGCGGCTTATAATGCGGCGTACAAGCGCATGTCTGACCTGAATTTTGTCTATATCTTTTATGATCCGATGGATAATGTCGTTGCCTTGGGAAACAATGAATCATTCCAGCGCAGTTACGATCCCGTTATTGTCTATTACACCATCCATCCCAAATCCGACTGGATAGAAGGCAATTACAGGGTCAGGATACTGGTTTACGACAGGATCAACCGCCAGGCTTACGATAACTTCACCAATAGCATAACCAATAACCAGTCCAATATTGTAAGTTCCACTGATACGTATAAAACTTTCTTCGAAACGGGCTCCAATGCCGCTGATGAAGGCATACTGGACACCCCCGGCACCCTGATTGCACAGGCAGACCTGAATTTCAAGATAGACAGATCCGTCACCATATACCCGCCTGACCGCTTCCTGCTACATGATGTACGGTTTACAGACAATACCAATGACCGCATAATAGGCGAGAAACTCCAGGTTGAAGTAAAGATTGATAACAATTATAAGGACGATGGCACGGTCAAACTTGCCATGCTGGTGGACAATTCCGTTGTTTCCACGAAGGACGTCTCTGTTAAAGGATTCAGCACTTCTACAGTCATCTTTGATGCAAAAGCGGGTAAGGAAGGAACATTCAAATTGCACTTCGGCGCAGATACGCCCGATGTAAAATATAAGAACGCTGAGCTGACATTCACCATCAAGAGCGAGGCTGCGTCCACCAAACTCGACCTTCCGAAAATCGATATCACAGCCATGAATGTAGATAAAGAGTTCGTTTCTGCAGGTGAAAACGCCACGGTATCGGTAACTGCAACCAATAACGGTAAAGCCGGAAGCAAGACCATCACGGTTTACTCAAATAAAGTGCCGGTAGGGTCTGCTGAAGTTCAGCTCCAGTACCTTGAAGAAAAGACCGTGAAGGTTCCAATAATCCTGACGGCAATGGGGATAAACAGGATTACAGTATCAGATGCGCCTTCCCTGTTTAGAAACGTATTCGTGCAGGAACCTGAATCCTCTCTAACGAAAAACCCGGTCGTGAAGCGTCTTCAGGATAACCCGTTGAAAATATCGATGGTAGTGGTATTCATAGTATTTGCCGGGGTCCTCTACGCTGTAAGAAAGAGATTGCTGGAGGATGAGGCGCCCGGCAAGGACCAAAAAACACTGGACGAAACTCCTGCTGAATATCAGCCGAAAAAATCTCAATTATCAGATATAGGAACGTATCTTGGCGATAGAATAAAACTCAGGTTTAAACCAAAGCCAGTTACCATACCGCCGGAACAACGGCAAGAGGATGTTGAAAAACCCTCTGAAATGCTGGAAAAGCCACCAGTATATAAACAGATCGCAGGACCTCTTGGAAAATTAAAATCACCCAAAAAATTTCACCCAAAGCATGCAAAAAAGATGAAAAAAAAAGGCAGTGATTGAAAATGAAAGATATAGACTATACAATACCACTGTTTGTTTCAGGATTTTTCACGATGTTACTATTGGTCTTCTATCTTTACAAATCAGAAAATAACACAATTATGCGTTTCCTTTCATCAAGGTTCATAAAAACCAGGCACGAGCGCGCTGAAATCCAGAAGGATACCCGAAGGCATGATACTATCCTCCTAAGTGTCCTGATAATCCTGGTGCTGGCATTCGGTCTCAAAAGCTTAACTTTTATAGTCGTGGTCTCGGATTCCATGAAACCCGTGTTCCAAAGAGGCGACCTCGTGCTGACCCAATCACTTTTTAAAGACCCGCAAGTAGGTGATATAATCACCTTCAAAGCAAGGGATGTTCAATACACTGTAACACACAGGGTTGTAAGTGTTAAAGATGATATTGTGACCACAAAAGGTGACAACAATCCTCTTGCTGACGATTACGGCACCACAAAAGGAGACATTCTTGGGAAAGCTATTATTATAAACAATCATCCCATTGTAGTTCCGGGTGTGGGCTCTTATTTCATACTGGATTTTTCAAGGGAAGGCAAACTCTATAAATTCGGGGACCAGTATGAATTCCTGCAACAGATGTTTTTGACGATACGAACATGGGGCTATGTAATTACAATAATTGCCTTTGCGATGCTATTGATGTCTATGGGTAATAGAAAATGAACAAAAAGATATACCTAATTATACTCCTTGCAATAATTATAACCACTCTGAGCGAAACAGTTTCCATTATCAGCGGCGAGCACGGGTTCTACCAGACAGTGCAGAATAAATGCGCAAAGTGCCATGGGGATATAAAGGTACAACTTTCCACTTCAGTTCAACATTCCACGCTTTCATGCACGTCCTGCCATATTACGACCAACCACACCAGCACGGTTACTATGAACTGCAGGGACTGTCATGCTGTTCCGCAATTGAATGATACACGTGAAGCCCACACAGATTTTAACCGGCTTGGATCTGAAGGGTGTATAGCCTGCCATACGACCTACAATGCGATTGTAAACTATTCCAGAGCTGAATATATAGACTATGATATCACAAACAACAGTGGTAATTGGGCGATCTCTCCCATCGCTCCAAGTGGGACACTCAACCTTTCCTATAACGCTTATCGAAATGGCGGCAACCATAACTGGAAGAACGTATCGTGCCAGGACTGCCACCGGGATATTTTCAATGCCGTTAATTTGGGTGGTCATGCAGTGGTTTTCGATGGAAATGGTTCGCAGGTGCCCTATCACAGTTATGCTAACTACTCTACCTTTGAAACATGGTGTCGAACCTGCCATAACACAAATGCTAATGCTGCTAATTTTTCAACCCAGCACGCTGCACGAAGAATTAATTGCGAAGACTGCCACAAGTTGATTGTCAATCATACAGGCAACTTCTATACAAATATCCAGACCGTCCCTCATCTATACCGCAGCCTTGTATGCATAGCATGTCACCAAAAAACGGGAGGCTGGGTAAATCTTTCCGATGGACAAACAAAGCATTTTACAGTGTATGAAGAACCCGATTACCGTGTGGTGGTGTCCTGATGAAGGAGAGAATAGCAGTCTTCAGTGCAATCCTCCTGGGCGCAGTGGCAGGATTATTCGCAACCATTTCAATGATAATCGATGCATTTATCCTCGATAACCTTGCCGGCACCATAATAGACCTTGTTGTAATGGGATTCTCGTACATGACTGCGTGGGTTGGAATCAGGTATGTTCTCATGGAGAAGCTAGCCAAAGATAAAATGGACAAAGAATGGGACTACAAAATAGAACCCGTGGTCAATCTGCTTACAGATACCATCGGGCGGGTACATACCATGGAAATGGATATCATGAAAACAAATCGTAAAATCGATTCCACTCTTGATTATGTAACCAAAATGCAGGATATGGATGCTTCCTCTGTTTACATCTTCCCCGGTGCATCTTTTAAATTCATAACCAAAGTTCTTGTTCTGATCGTATTTACGTTCTCCTCACTGGTTTATGTGGCTGAGTATCCTCTGAGCATAGTACATTACTTCATTCTGGTTATTTACTTGGCATGGTGGGCATTATTCACGTCAGAATACCACCTGTTCGAGAACAAGAATGCATGGATATGGGCATTGGTTCCCATAATGACGGTTCCTGCAGGCGGGCTCATAATCGATGCCACACTGGGGGTAAACATCATGGTTGGCATTCTCTTCTTCATGATGTTCATATACGCCTACTCCTATTACTCATGGGCAGCCTACCTGACCACTGGATTCAAACTGATAGACATCCATAAAATTCATGATTTTCTCATCAAGCATACCGATGTTTACATTCAACAAAAAAAGGTGGAACGCAAGATAAACAGACGACAGATGGATCTCGGAATCCTTGCATGCATAATAATAGCAGGTGTTATTGCTATATGGATATTTATTTAGCATCTTGAGCAGATTTAAATGATAAAACTAAAAGCCCATGCAGTTTCACGAGGAAAAGCGAAGGGCGAAGCTCTTGTAACCAAGCAACCTCTCTCATTTCTCGGGAGCGTGGATATGAAAACTGGCATTGTGATTGAAAAAGGGCATGAACTTGCAGGAAAGAGCATCAAAGGAAAAGTGCTTGTGTTTCCAGGCGGGAAAGGTTCGACCGTAGGCTCTTATGCGATCTACCAGCTCAAGAAGAACGGCGCTTCGCCCTGCGCCATGATAAATGTAAAAGCCGAGCCTATTGTTGCCGTAGGCGCCATTATCTCAGATATCCCGCTTGTCGATGGGGTAGAAAAGAATCCTCTTGCTGCGATAAAGACAGGGGATAAGGTTTTAGTGGATGCGATTGTAGGAAGCGTGGAGATTCTATGAGCGACGAAAAAGGTTTTATGGAAATAAAGATGAGCTCTGGCTGGTTCCTTACAATCTCGCTTGAGAAAAGCGAGAGGGGAGAAGAAGAAAGCGAGTACGTGGAGATAGCCAAGGAAAGAGGCGGGCAGAAGCAGAGGCGATTTTTTCTGAACCCGAAGTATGTAAGGGCGCTGGGAGAGGCGCTTGTAAAGTTTGCGGATGAGAATAAATTATAAACCGCAGATGAACGC
>CAYXIP010000048.1:0-12100 GCA_964465515.1 uncultured Candidatus Methanoperedens sp.
TAGAAGACATTGCAAGGCTGCTTGACCTTAAAGGGTTTGCCTTTAACGACCCTGATGGCAGCGTCAAAATGGTTTGCTGTGGCGACTCCAGCGAAATCAGTAACTTTTTAAAAGAAATACAAATCAGAGGCGAGCAAAAAGGGGCAGTAATCGAGGACATTAAAAAAGAAGAAATCCCTCATCATATTTATCTTCCGCAGAGGTTCATTAGGTTATACACCGATGAGCTTGCAGATACCAACAGGAAGCTGGATGTTGGGATTGGCATACTAAAGGACATCAAAAGTGATACTTCTGCCCTGCCAGAAATTAACTCAAAGTTTGATTCTTTTATTACGGAGCAGAGAGAACATAACAAGCGTATGGACGAGCATAACCAGCGCTTGGAAAAAATACTTGAAAAATTGGCTGAAAGATAAAAAAAATTCGACTCGGTACCGTTAGAATGTAAGTCTGGCGCCTTGTCTGGTTCGTCCAGGTAATTCCACTTATTTCTTTCTGTGGACAGAGCATTTTACAGTAATATCAACAGTGAGCCCGTTGATGGATTCCTCAGCCTGGCGCAGGGATTCTTTTATATTTGATCTATCTAAAATCTGCTGAATCTCTTCCTTTATCCTGACAAAGCGCACATATTCCTCAACAGTTAGCCGGTTTTCATTATTTGATTCCACCGAAATCGAACTCATCCATTGAGTTATATGCGGTAATAAGTAAAAAACGTATGGGAAAAAAGAAAATTTGTGATGTGGTTATCACATCACTTTAAACTTTATGCGCCTTCCATGAACGGGCTCTTGACACCAGTCAAGACCGCCATCACACGTACTCTGCCTGTGAGCTGGTCATCCACTTTTGCGCCCCAGATAACCCTCTTGGTATTGGGTACTTTGTCCATGATCAACTCGCCAGTTACAGCGACCTCTTCGAGGGTTAAGTCCTCGCCGCCCACGATATGGATGAGCACACCGTAGGTAGCTGACATGTCGGAGATATCGAGCAATGGAACTGCGATTGCCTGCGAGACTGCTTTTGCCACCCTGTCCTCGCCATCGCCTTCACCTATGCCGATGGCAGATATTCCGCCTCTCTCCATGACAGCGCGAAGGTCTGCGTAGTCGAGGTTAATGAGAGAGGGCTGGGTGATTGTTTCGGTTATGTTCTTTACGAAAGCGCCCACAAGTGCATTTGCCACCGCAAGTGCCTCTTTTAGAGGCAGGTTTCCTGCCACTTCCCTTAACTTTGAGTTATCGATCACTATAGTTGAATCGCAGCTTTCGGTGAGTGCTTTTATGGCTTCTCTTGCTTTCTCTCTTCTGAACTGCTCAATCTTGAAAGGAATAGTAGTGCATGCGATTGTAAGTGCCCCGACTTCTCTTGCCACTTCAGCAACAACAGGTATGGCACCAGTACCTGTTCCTCCTCCCAACCCTGCAACGAGGAAAACGAGGTTTGTCCCCTCTAATTCAGCTTTTATCTCCGGAAGATTCTCTTTGGTTGCCTGTGCACCCATTTCAGGATACCCACCGCATCCATGCCCCTTGCATAATTTCTCACCAAGTAAGATCAGCTTATCAGCCTTGCTCATTGTACTTAAGTGATTTACATCAGTGTTGGCAGCGATGATCTTTCCGCCTGCCATTCCCTTTTCATGTATCCAAGTCGTTATATTGCATCCTGCACCACCGAGCCCGACTACGGCCACAGATGGTTTTGCAGCTTTTACGAATTCTGCTAACTTCTCGTTAACCATGTTAATGCCTCCTTAAACCACATTATGGCTAATCTACCAAATTATGGCTACTCCAGTTACAACTTTTAAGTATATAGATATTATTGATGAACGGAAAAAAATTACTTTGGTTTAGGCGGCCAATTTTTTTCCATCCACCCTGGTATTCGTCCTGAATCAGGGGGTCCTATCATAACCCTCAAGCCCGTGGCATCTTCCACATCTCCCTGAAGCCGTGCTGCAAGACCCGGCAGTATCAGGGTATTATGAGTTGTTTTCTCCCTGAATTCGAAATTGGCTTTCTGGAAGGTATCCTTTATCTTGGCTGCGGTGAGCTGTCCGCCTGCCACAGCCGCTTCCACTCCTATGCCGTCCGTATCCACAGCCGCAAGATAGCAGTTTATCTTGTTGGAAGAAAGATCGCTCTCCACGGTATAATAGGTGAGAGCAAAATTTGTGGTGACTATCACGGGCGAATCCTTTGCTGGCGAACCGACCTGGTTCACGCCCGGAGTCACTTTAACTGGTGTTCTCGGGTCTGTGTAAATCGTATCCCTGAGATGAACCTCTGGCAATACAGCATACGGTTCAAGGCTGTGAAGAATCATTATGTCACCGTATCTTACCGTGAAAACAGAAGCGAGCACGGTTTCCCAGTAGGAGGCTGTCGCAGTATCCTTATACACAAGCCAGGCATTGAGCGGAACTGACATAATCGGGTAGGCTATATCCTTCTGCCCTTCCTTTATTCCTGCGCGGCGAAGCTTTACGAATCTCTCGAATGTCTCTTTGAGTTGCCCACCCTGTGGATATGTTCCGGGATCGAGCACAAGGTCTTTTATTCCCATCTCCCGGAAAGTAAGAGCAAGCGATTTGAGTTTATCGAGATCTGGTGAGAACAGCACCACAGGAACCTTATAATTAAGGGCAAGTTCTGCTACTTCTCCCCAGTTTTTCTCTGTAGCAGCATATATCAAAGTGTTTTTATCCTTGACCACCTCGAGTGCAGCCTTGAGAACAGCCGGGTCAAAGGAGCACAGTATCAGGGGAAGTTTCGTTGTTTCATTTACCTTCTTCACAATACCCGCGAACTTCAGTGCATCCCCTGAAACGCATCTTATTGCTATCATGTCCACTTTCAGGAATTTTCCGACATAGAATTTCCTGAAGTTTTGGATTTTATTTATCCTCTCCACAAGTTCTTGTTCAGGCAAGGTGTCCCAGACATCATAGGCAAACGCTGTGGGGTCAAAAAAGGTGAGCTGATGGCGATAAAGAACATCGTCTCCACCTATCCTTTTTGCATGTTCTCCGATGCCTATTGTGATTTCTCGTATCTCAGGGGCAAGAAGTGTTTGCAATTCCACATATTTTTTCTTGAACTCATCCTTAAGCAGGGGAGGACAATCCTCCAACTTCTTTGATCTGTCTATCAAATGCGAGGCAAAAGCCATGCATGTCGCTTCGCCGCATTCAGCGCAGTTTATCTGGGGCAAATATTTGTAGACCTGAAGCGGGCTGTTTAACTTCATTGTATCACCGCCGATACCCAGTTATCGATATTTACAGCGTCTGTTTCCTTCAAGCCGTACAATGTCTGGGTTATCTCCTTCAAGACCTGCACAGCCGTTGGATGCATCATCATGAAAAGGTCGTTTCCCGCAAGCGATAAAGTTAATCCAGTGACGATCTCCCATATCGGTCCCCTGTATTCACGGGGTCCCCAGTCCGAGTCTTCCTTTAGAGGTGATGAAACCATCCATGCCTCGCGCGCTCCCCATGCGTTGGTGGTACCGCTTGACATCGGGAAATTAAGCTCATTGTCCCCGCTCAAGCCTGCAAGCCTTATCCTTTCCATATTGGTGTAGGCATAATCAAGCCCGTATCCAAGCGCTGCTGTAGTTGGGTCCATCAGGATATTCTCACGCGCAACGTTGCACTGCTTCATCAATTTTCGATTGAGTTCTTTCTGTGCATTGATCTCAAGCTGCGTCCATGAGAGCACGACGTGGTTGTATTTCTTGGCTGCCTCAGCAATGCGCGCATAATCAAGGTTCAGGCTTGCCGAGGCAAGGAGGCATCTCTCGCCTTCAGCCGCTTCTGCCGCTTTTTCAAGCACGACTGGGTCTTTCTCTGGATTTCCAGAGCCGCCGATTACGATAGGAACATCCACTGCCTGAAGAACTTCTTCGACTGTTTTTGCCGCATCCTGTGGAGATGTATCCTTGACATTGGGGTCTGTGCTTATGAGATGGATTGTGACCATGTCTGCCCCGAAATCCCGCACTACTTTTTTCGCCCATTCGGCGGGGCTGTTGATTACGTCCTCATAATTGGATTTGACTGCCTTTGCCATGTTGATGGGCATATCGAAAACGTCCATGGTTATGTAATTTCTATGCGGCATCTGGGAATCGAAATAATATGGAAGCGCTCCCTCTCCTCCGAGAGTTACCGTGCTCTTCCGAGTGCCTCCGTCTGAGGATGTAGCTCCAAGCGTTACCTCCTGAATGGGTGTTTTCCACTCTTCGATTTTGCCCACGCTGAACTTTGACTCAATCAATTTTGAGAGCTTCTTGGGCTGCGCCGGAACGCCCAGCATCTGCCCTATGACCTGCTCAACAGGATAGCCCAGGATTTTAGAGATATTTATTAAATGAAGGGCAAGCTGCGCAGTCTCATGACCTAAAGCTTGTGCCATCTGCGGGCTGAGCCCCATCTGTCCGAGGTCGATCTCCACATCGCCTTCTATCCTCACTCCTTCGAGGGACTGGATTTCGCCGCCGAGAAGGCTTCCGAGTTCTGAGAGTTTGATTTTTTTTGCCATTAGTGCATTCCATGCCCCGTATTTAAATACGGGGTATTTAGTCCCAGATAGGAGTGGCTACATATATATTTTTATATTCAGGATTTGCGCTCAATAGCACTGTATGCGGTCTGATAATCCTGAAATTATATCAGCTGCCTTCCTGCATCCATCCATCTTTTCTGCCATCTCAGAGTACTGTTTTGCCCTTTCCCCGAATTCCGGGTCGTTTAACAGCAGATTTATTTTTTCAAAAAAAGACTCAGAATCAAGGGACGAATAATCAAGCGTTTCGCAAATCCCGAGTTCCTTCATCCGCGCTGCATTGCTTTCCTGTTCAATCTGCCCTTTATCCGGAATTATGAGCGCCGGTTTTCCAAGCGTTAATATCTCCATGGCAGTGCTGTGCCCTGCCTGCGTGACAATCAACTCTGCCCCCTGCATATAAGAAGAAATATCCTCTGCAAATCCCATTATTCTGACATTTTTCGGGACGCTTTCGCCATTGGATTTTGTGAATATAAGGAAATCGATATCGGGGAATCTGTCTGCTATTTTCAGTATCCCGTTGAAGATAGGAAGCCTGAACGAATGTCCGCCGAGCAGTGTTACCACAAAAGGTTTCTCAGGCATATCAGCTTCGTGTTTGCCGTTCACGGATACTACAGGTCCGATGAAGCGTTGTTTCTTCATGATATGCCTGCTTTTACTCAGGGTATTGATACACACGGTATGCGGGGGTGGGAAATCAGGGATCAAAACTTCGTCAGTAAGCGCCATCGTGGTTTTCATCATCAATTCCATGGGCTTCCCTACGAGGCGCAAAAAAAAAGTGCCATCCCTGAAAAAAGGCTCAAGGCTTGTCTGGTTGGAGATCATGATGCACGGCAGCCCGAGTTTGAAGGCGGCGAAAACAGAAGCGATTCTGCCGTCAGATACCACGCATGTTGCGCCAAAATCCTCCATTATTTTTTTCTCATTTGAAATCATTGTTGAAAAACGAATCGCAGAGCTTGAACTCCGGGATATCGTGCCTTTGAGGTCAAAGGTTCCTTCCTTTCCAACCATCTCGAACTCGTTTTTGACTTCAACAGCTTTGAAACTTTTTTGTAAGCGTTCCAGTACATAACCATAACTTCCCATCAGGACATCGCTTCCGCTTCTGGTAAGTGCCTCGGCTATCACCATATCCCTGCTCGAATGACCGTAACCCTCGCCACATACTGAAAAAAATATCCTGTGCACCATAACTTTTCTAAAATTCGGTTAAATGGGTTTATATTTTACTGTGGTCTCTCAATGATAACAAGTTAATTTTATATGGCAAAAGAGGCATTTTCTTAATTGCAAAGAGTGGAGGATAAAGTGCACTATTGCATAAACTCGATTGTGAGGTGAATTGATACGAACCAGGAAATAAGTAAGGAAATTCCGCCCGGACTTGCCCCAAGAGTCGTTGTATCAATAATCGTTTTCTTTGGGCTGCTGATTTTTGCGATAATTTATGCTGCATTTTATGCCCCGTCATTCAGCACTTTTCAGAAGATCGCAGTTATTGTGGTTGCCGTACTTGTAGCGATAGCGATTCTCGCAGCGACGTGGGCTTCCTGGGGCATTGAGCATGGCAGAGAATGGAAAGAGAAAGGCTTGCAAAAGCAGGATCCAATAACAATAAAAAAACTTCTCAAATCCAATGAGGAATGGAAAAAGATCTTGACGCCTGAGCAATACAATATACTCAGAGAGGCAGGAACAGAGACAGCAGGAAGCTGCGCATTCTCGATTAAACAGGAGGGAGTTTTTCATTGCATCGCATGTGATAATCCCCTTTTCATCTCCAGGACAATGATCGAGTCAGAAACAAAATGGCCCAGCTTTTTCGAGCCTTTTTCGCCAGAGTCAATAATTTTGAAAGAAGACAATACCAAGGGAATGAAAAGAACTGAAGTAATATGTGCAAGATGCGATGGTCATCTGGGGCATGTATTCAATGACGGTCCTCCACCAACTTATAAAAGATATTGCATTAATGGTACGGTGTTAAAGTTTGTAGCAGGAGAGAAAAGGAAATAAAGAGACGCGGAGATGGCAGCTTCTTAAACAGCTATTTCTCACTTGACTTTCAAATATTGCGCAAAGTATCAGAATCAACCGCCTCTAAAACCATTTCCAAATAGAGATATTATATTCTCTGTATTTTTGATAAACCATGCCCACATAGATAATATCGTAGACAAAAATTGAGATGAAGAGAAAGGGTAGAAGAACGCCCTGTGCAATAGGCTGATACAGGTAAAAAGCCAGACTAAATAGACCTGTCCCGAACATTTTGAAGAGTGCAATATAGATCGATTGTCCCCTGAGATTCCCGCGGCTGAATAGCATCGCGATAAATAGAATCGACATCATGAGATTTTGCCCGAACGCTGCGTATGCTCCCTGCCAATCCTTGAATTCGTAGGTAATTGATAAAACCAGGCCGAAGGCAGTAACTAAGGCTAATAAAAACACAGCATAGAACATTTTATTTAAGAGATCGGTGAATTCAGATTTACCATACCTTAAAAATTGAAATACGATAAATAGATCTAAAAAGAACCATGCGTAGTTTATGTAAAGTTGAGTAGGGGATTGCGGAACGATAAATGAGAATATACCTTCCCATGAAATATTTGCACAGAGGGCAGCTAAAGGCATCCCAAAAGTTCTATCTATTATCCCACGCCGGATAATAAGAATATACGTTAGTGACCAGAACAGTCCGCCGATAATTATCAGGGTATTATAGGTAGGATACATTTTAGTGCCTCTTCACCCCTCCTATGGATTCAAGGATATTTATTAGTTTATGAAAAAATCGTTAAAGAAGAGCATGTCTATTTTTCCGCACCGATAGCATTCTCGGAAAGTCTTTATTCCATCTGCTCATACTATATTGAGTAAAGGGAAAAATCATGAATTTTTTCGATTCCGCATACAGGGGTATTCCGCCGTGGGATATCGGGCGCCCCCAGAAGGAATTCATTCGGCTAGCGGAAGAAGGGGAAATAAGCGGAAAAGTGATAGATGTGGGATGCGGAACAGGAGAGAATGCATTATATCTTGCTCATCTGGGTTTTGAAGTGTGGGGCATCGATGCAGCGCCGTCTGCCATCAAAAAGGCAAAAGAGAAGGCCAGAAAACGTGGAATAAAAGTAAACTTCCTCGTTTTCGACGCTCTTAAACTTCAATTGCTCAAGGCGAAGTTCGATACGATAATCGACTGCGGCATGTTCCATGTGTTCTCGGATGAGGAGCGTCCGATTTATGCTGCGAGTTTATCTACTGCGCTCTATCCCGGTGGCAAGTACTTCATGCTCTGTTTCAGCGAGCACGAGCCTGGATCATACGGGCCAAGGAGAGTTACTCAGGCTGAGATAAAGGCCGCGTTCGATAAAGGCTGGAAGATTAATTACATCAGGGAAGCAGAGCTTGAATCTACGTTTGGCGAAAGGGTGAAAGCTTGGCTTTCCTCCATCACTCGCTTGTAGATAATACCAGATTAAAGCCTGGTGGCGTAAAGTGGTTAAGAAGCGCCGAGGGGGAGATTTGAACTCCCGCCGTGCAAAGCACGACCGGTTTTCAAGACCGGCGCCTTAGGCCGCTGGGCTACCTCGGCTTCCCTGTTTGATAAACCCGTCAAAAAAGATTGATTAACATTGGGTTCATCAAAGCGAAATGGTTTGCATTGCTTATATAAGTCCCCGTATTTAAATACGGGGTATTCATTGCCTGCATCGAAACATTTAAACATAAATAATAATTATTAACTAAATCAACAGCAAAAAACAGAGGTTAAAAAAATGGCAAACTTGTTAATGGTCTTGTCAAAAGACCCATACACGACAGAAACACCCGATCTCGCACTCGATATCGGGCTTGATGCAAAAGAAAAAGGAAACGACGTCTCGCTGTATCTTGTGGAAGACGGCGTCACTGCTGCAAGGAAATCCGAGTTCGGGAATAAGCTTGCAGCCGCACACAAAAAAGGCATAAAGATATACGCAGACGACAAGGCGGTGCTTTCAAGATCGCTTACGAATAAATTAATCGGCTGGGTGGAAATCAAGGAAATAGGCACCCTGCTTGATTTCATTATGGAATACGATAGAGTCGTATGGTTTTAGGTGATAATATGACAAAGCAACTTACAATCGTATCGATAAACGGTCCCTATAGAGATGAGGGCGTGTTCACGATGATGAGGCTTGCGCATGCCGCAAAGGAAAAAGGCATTACTGTCAATTTCTTCAACTATCTTGATGCCACTGTAATTGCGCATCGTGACCAGGCACCCAAGGAGTTCCCTCCCATAGAAACAATATTCGGGAACATTGTGAAAAAAGGCTTAAAGAAACCGAAGGCGGATGCCATCGCTTGCATCAAATGCACGGATGCACGAGGGGTTACGAAGTACCAGACAGAAGGCGTGATAATCGGCGGGCTTTACGACCTCGGCGAATGGACTGCTGAATCAGACAAGACCATACTCATAGGGTGAGAACATGGGCAAGAAAGTAAATATAATCGTAACACAGCCGCCCTACGGAAAGGAAGATGCCTTCTCAGCCATACCCATGGCGGCATCGCAGGTTGCTGCTGGAAATGAAGCTTCAATGATATTCGTGAGCGGCGGAGTTCATTCCATCGTCAAAGGACAGAAAACAGGCTACGGAGACCTTGCAGTATGGATAAAGGACGTGCCGCCAGTTGAGGCTGAAATTACCAAGAATATCGAGCTTGTGAGTTTCTTTGCTCTTGACAGAGATATAGCGAAGCGAGGCATAAGCGATAGCGAAATCATCGATGGGATAAAGAAGATCTCACTTGGCGAATTAACAGACAAGATACTTGAGGCTGAAGTTAACCTGGTATTCTGATGGATGAGATAATTCCCGACGAAACTCTTGACGTAAGAGGAGAATGCTGCCCCTATCCTCTTATTTTGACAAAGAAAAGGGTTGAGCAGTTAAAAAGCGGCATGATATTGCAAATAATCGCGGACGACCCTGTTGCTCCCCAGAATATAGATTCGTGGGCGAAGAAGTCGGGAAACAAACTGCTTGCGGTCAAACAGGAAGGTAATATTTTTAATATCTTTGTGCAGAGGACTTAGGCTTTCCCTGTGGATTCGCCCAGCACAACACCTGTGGCAATAAGATGCGCAACCCTTAGAGGTTCGGGAATGTTGCTGTGGATTGAAGTTATTCGCACAATCTCAGCCGCGCTTTCTTTATCTATGCCACAGAGTTGAATGAAAACAGGATTCTCCTGTGCAATTTTGTATATCTTGCCAGCACGCTGGATTATTTCCCATCTTTTTTCAGATTCGGGTAAATTTTCAAGAGCGAGTTTGATTTTTTCAAAATCCGGACATGAACGCATGAAAACAATAATTGGTATATCTGTTTTTTCATAAACGCTTTTTATATCCACGGGGTTGAAGCCCGCATACGTGACACCGTCAAGCATAATGACCCTGATTTGAGCATAGTATTTTGAATTCTTAATCATCTCGATAATAATATCAGTGGCATCCATTCCGTCTTTTGTGATTTCTCTTTTCAGGACGCCATCAAGCTGCCCGCTACCTCTGAAAAAAGTCCCGATTACTGTAACATTCTCGTTTATCAAGGTGGAGTCGTCGATGGCAAGAATCCTTATTTGTGGTTTTATGTGCATTGTTTTTTGTTAGTCAGTCCCGGTATTTAAATACGGGGTTAATCTTAATACTTCCAGAATATTATAAGCAGGTATGAAATTCGCTAAAAATTGCCCGAAATGCGGCGGCAATGTTCAGACAAAAAGCATAAAAAAATCCATAGGTTTAGGTTTTGTGAATATTCCTGTGGCGCAGTTCTGCCTGAATCCAACGTGCGACTGGTACCAGGATTTCTCCGAGGCAAGAAAACCCGAGGAGCTTGAGGAAAACGTATTGCAGGTAAAAATCCCGGTATCAAAAGAAAGGATGGCTGAGATAAAAAAAATGACACCTCGGATAATCAAAGAAAATACGATGGTGGTGAAGGGTGCTGTGGTTGTTATTGTCCTGTCTCTTTTACTCATATACGCACTCCATTTCCTGCAGCCCCAATCACCCAAAGTCGAGGTGTCGAAAACGAATGTACCGGTCGTAAATACAACCGTAGCCGTCTCAACCGGGACCCCTGTAGCTATACAGGTTATGCAGGAGCAGAAGAAATATGCTGTAAAAATGGATGTTACACATGGTTTTAATCCTAAAGTTCTAACCATTAACAGGTCAGATACCGTATTCTGGGATAATGAGGAAACCCAGCGCCCGAGGGTTGTGCTTATAAGTAAAAACGGTTTATTTGAAAATAAGATTATGCAGGCAGCGACCAGATTTTCCTATCAGTTCAACCAGTCCGGAAATTATACCTTTGCCCTGGCTGAATACAATCCTGCTAATAATACCATTAATGAATATCCAAACGACACAGGCAGCGTGATTGTAAAATAATCATCAATTTTATTAATCTAGAAAGCATTATATTCCAAAAGACCAATAGGAGAATGGGTGAAAATAATGGCAGTTGGTTTTGTGTTAATAAACGTTGCTCCCGGGGCTGAAAAGAAAGTTTTCGACACACTGATAAAATTTGAAGAGATACAGGAGTTATATCCGCTTTTCGGGGATTATGACCTGATAGCAAAAATCCAGGCGCCCGATTACGAGACGCTGAGCGATATAGTGGTGAATAAGATAAGGGCGTTGAAGGGCGTGACTGAAACAAAGACGCTAACGGGCGCGAAATTCTGAGCTCACATTATGCCGAGCTGCTTCATCATTCCCACAAGGTCGTAGAAGAGCCTCTCCTCTACTATTTCCCCGTTCTTCCAGTGGGCGACCGTGCAGAATTCAAGCTTGAATTTTTTGTTCGTAGGTTGAATAATTTTGCCGCCAGTACCCTTCATGGATCCTTTCATCGTGCCTGTAAATTCGGCTACCGAGCATGTGTAGTCTCCCTGGCCGAAAAGTATCTTGTATGGATTGTTCTCTACACGGTTGTCGGGAATCGTCTTGAAAAATTCAACGGCTTCCTTATGATGCGCCATTCGTCCCCTCGTGGGCTCAGGCTGACCGGGCCAGTACACGGCTACGTTCTCCGCATGGCGTTTCTTGAACGTCTCCCATTCCTGTGAATTCCATGCGTCATCCAGCGTTTTCATCAGTCGCAGGTTTTCCTCTACACTCATAATTTATCACTCCCATTTTATCATGGTAATGCATGCGAGATAAAGCTTGTGGTACAACAGGACTTATATACCGCCGTTACCAATAGTGATATTGGAAGTGGAAAAATTGAAGCCCGAATCTTCATGGGTCTTTGCAATCGAGGAGAAAAAATTGCAGGAGAACAGCACGAACATGGTGTTCCCGAAAGGGCTTCCGGTTCTTCTTATAAAAAAAGGCGAGGAGATTTATGCACTATCGAACAAATGTGCGCACATGGCATGTCCGCTGGCAGGAGGGGCTTTAAGGGATTACACAATTGAAT
>CAYXIP010000049.1:0-9855 GCA_964465515.1 uncultured Candidatus Methanoperedens sp.
CTGTATCTGTTACAGTGGGAGTACTTGCAGGAATAATTCCTGCATATCAGGCATCGAAACTTAAACCTGTGGATGCATTGAGGTATGAATAAGCGATTGTTTGCATAAGGAAACCAAAGCTTGCATGCCTATTTCATTTTTTCAAAACTGCTTTCAGGAGAATTTCAGGGAATTCTTATATGGTCTTTCATCCTCTGGTGAACTATGAACCTCTGGAAAGCACTGGCATTGGTTATGATCGGGCTGCTGGTTGTTGCGGTCGGGCTCAGGTTTACATTTATAGAGGCGCATGCATTCCCGCTTAACGAGAGTCAAAAGTTTTTCGCAATAAACGCAGCCAAGAACGGGTTGAAAAATGAAATCGGAAATGACAATTATAATGTCACTGTCCAGGACCACGGGTCTATAATATCCACCACAAACGGCGATAAAAAGGTGGTGCGTGTTGTTTTCACCCGTGGAAATATAACCCTGACCGCTCTTGTTGATATGGATACAGGCAATGTGGTGGAAAAGACCAGGATAGAATCCAGCGGATGGATGACGGGGTACCGGAACCAGAATCCAAGGCGCTGGGGCAGCCTGCATTTGTTTAACCGGTGAATACGATGTCTATATATAGACACATCGTTAATTTATATTTTGGGGGAAGTCTTCGTTTGTTTAACATGTGAATACTATGGAAGCTATAATGGAATTGCAGGATGTCTGGAAAATTTATCGCATGGGTGAGTTTGACGTACCCGCGCTTCAGGGGATAGACCTTGTTATCAAAGCCGGTGAGTTTATGGCGATTACAGGACCGAGCGGATGCGGAAAGTCAACCATGCTGAACATGATAGGCTGCCTTGACAAGCCCACACGAGGAAAGGTGCTGCTTGAAGGCAGGGATATATCGGAATACAAAAGCAATGAACTGGCACGTGTAAGGGGTAAAAAAATCGGTTTCATATTCCAGACTTTCAACCTGTATCCTACCCTGACAGCTCTTGAGAATATTCAACTGCCCATGAGGATTCATGAAATCCCTGAGAGGGATGTAGAGGAGAACTCAAAAAAACTTCTGGTTACTGTCGGGCTGGCAGACCGCGGGAACCATTTCCCAGCCCAGCTATCAGGCGGACAGCAGCAGAGAGTAGCAATTGCAAGAGCGCTTTCCACAGCCCCTTCTATTCTCCTTGCTGATGAGCCTACTGGCAATCTTGATACTAAATCAGGAGGAGAAGTAATGGAGGTTTTCAAACGTTTAAACAGTGAGGGATTGACTATTGTGATGATAACACATGACCCGAGAATTGCAGGCTATGCAGGAAGAATTGTGAAAATGCTGGATGGAAAAATAATAGGTGAAGCATGAAACTGTCAAATATAACTTTTATAGTTGTATCTGCTTTGTTGCTCGCACAGGCTGCATATGCACAATCAAACGCTCTTGTGACCGAAAGCGCACCTGTCTATCCAGGAGAGACGACCTATATCTATGTTCCTGTACAGAATACAGGATTTGGCACATTTATGAATGACGTATCGGTCAGGCTTGAGCCAAAGGACAACGCCTCAGCCAATGCGGTGACATTACTTAATGATGTGTACTGGCTGGGAACTATAGAAAATTGGGGAGACCAGAGAACCGCAAGGTTCAAAATCCATGTAAACCCGGATGCAGCTGAGGGCGATTATTTTTTCAATTTATATATTACCCACAGGGGTCAGCCGATAAGCATCAATACTCCAGGGCCTATAGTAACAACCGAGCTCAAGGATCAGGTATTAACCATCAAAGGGAACCCTGTGATAGTACTTCTCAATTCAACGCTTGGCATTGTAGCCCCGATGAGCGTCAATAACGAGACGCTGTGGTTTAAGAATACGGGTACAGGCACCGTACAGAACGCCGTAGCTGAAATAGACCTAAGCGGCGAGGCTCTGAAATCATCCTTTTCAATCCTGGGCGGAGGAACTCAGTTCTACCTCGGCAATCTGAAGCCGGGTGATGAAGCCGATATCACATTTGACCTTGCCGTGGACATCACCGCAGTTCCGGGTGTATATAACCTTCCTGTAAGTATCACAGGTACGAACAATTACTCATCAGATAATTTTGCCGGACTGGTCGTTGCAGGAACAACCGATTTTGAGGTAAGTTACCAGGAGACATTAGGTTCTCTTTCGCTCAACGTTGCAAATGTAGGGGTAAATCCTGCAGGTGCGGTGACCGTGAGCTTGCCTGTTCAAAAGAACTTCACCACAGCAGGGAGCAGTTCAGCCGTGCTGGGGAGTTTAAACCTCGGCGACTATACATCTGCAATATTCCAGATTACAAAAAATCCAGGGGCAGGGAACATCCTTGATGTAGTAATACAATATACCGATACCAGTGGAATAAGGCATGCGATTACAAAGAACCTCGTTGTACAACTTTCAACCGCACAGACAAGAACTGGTAGAGGAACTACACTTTATACAACGTGGCTGCCTGTTATTGCTATTATAGCACTTCTGGTTGCATACTGGCAGCGAAAAAAAATTAAAACCTATTTCAGAAGACCTGAGGGGAAAAAATGAAACTAATTTTTATGCTTGTATCTGTGATATTGCTCGCACAGGCCGCATCCGCACAATCAAATTATCTTGTGTCTGAAAAAGCACCTGTTAATCCCGGGGATACGATCTATATCTATGCACCGATATTGGATTCTGGATTCGGTACATTTCTTAATGACGTATCAGTCAGGCTTGAGCCTGCGAACAATGTCTCGGCTCATGCCGTTACCATACTTGATGATACGTATTCGCTCGGAAATATAGAGAATTGGGGCGACCAGCAAACTGCAAGGTTCAATATCCATGTAAACTCGGACACGGTGGAAGGGGATTATTATTTCAATGTATATATCACCTACAGGGGTCAACAGGTAAGCAGCAATATCCCGGCGCCAACAGTAACAACCGAGCTTAAGGATTGGATATTAGCCATAAAGGGAAAGCCTGTAGTGGTGCTGCTCAATTCAACACTCGGCATTGTAGAGCCGATGAGCATTACGAAGGAGACACTCGTGTTCAAAAATACAGGTACAGGCATGGTACGGAATGCTGTAGCACAAATAGACCTTACCGGTGGGGGTATGAAATCAACCTTTTCAATCCTTGGAGCAGGAACGCAGTTTTCTCTCGGAAACCTGAAGCCCGGTGATGAAGCAGATATAACATTTGACCTGGTTGTAGATATTACAGCAATTCCCGGCGTATATAATCTGCCTGTTAAAATTACAGGACTGGATAATTACTCATCCGATAATTTTGCAGGACTGGTCGTCGCAGGAACAACTGATTTTGAGTTAAGTTACCAGGAGACGCTGGGCGCTTTTTCGCTCAACGTTGCAAATGTGGGTATAAATCCCGCAAGTGCTGTTACTGTCAGCCTGCCGAACCAGAGGAACTTCACTGTCGTTGGAAGCAGTTCATCGGTGCTCGGAAGTTTAA
The DNA here is from genome assembly GCA_964465515.1 of uncultured Candidatus Methanoperedens sp. Classification (GTDB taxonomy): domain Archaea; phylum Halobacteriota; class Methanosarcinia; order Methanosarcinales; family Methanoperedenaceae; genus Methanoperedens. Next base: position 3,484 of record CAYXIP010000049.1, read on the forward strand.
ACCCGGGCGATTACACCTCGACAGTGTTCCAGATTACAAAAAATCCTGGAGCAGAGAACATCCTTGATATAGTAATACAATATACCGATACCAGTGGAATAAGGCATGCGATTACAAAGAACCTCGTTGTACAACTCTCAACCGCACAGACAGGTGCAGGCAGAGGAAGAACACTTTATACAACATGGCTGCCCGTTATTGCTATTATAGCACTGCTGGTTTTATACTGGCAGCGAAGAAAAATTATAACCTATTTACGCAAGGGGAATAAATGAAGCCGTTTGATATTTTCAGATTGTCCCTGAGCCATGTCAAGAAAAGCAAAATGCGAAGCTGGCTCACCATTATCGGGATTGTAATAGGAGTGGCTGCTGTCGTGGCTATAATCTCCATAGGACAGGGCATGCAGGAGAGCGTGCAGGCTCGACTGAGCAGTCTTGGAGCAAATTTGATCACGGTCACTCCCGGTTATTCGAGGGCAGGCGGAGGTTTTGAAGGATTCAGAGGCGGAGGCAGTGCCACTATTAACCTCACGGAAAGGGATGTGAACGCTATCAAGCAGGTACCAGGGGTGCTGTATGTAGACGGCGTCGTTTCAGGCAGTTCGGATATAAGGGTTGGTACGGAAAAGACCTCGGTGTCCGTAAGCGGCGTTGATACCTCTGTCTGGCGCTCCTTTGTTACCACAGACCTTGAGGCAGGCAGGTACCTGCAACCCGGCGATTCGAACGCCGTAGTTATAGGGAATTCTTTAGCCCACGGGACTTTTCTGCAGGATCTCACCCTGAACAGACCGATTACAATAGGAGGCAAAAGCTTCAAGATAGTGGGAATCCTTGTTCCATCTGGTGGCGGTTTTGGAGGTGGAGGGATAGATAATGGGGTATATATGCCGGTAGATTACGCAAGGCAGGTGATAACCACGAATGTGTCCAGAAACCAGTTCACTTCGATCATGGTAAAGATATCAGATCCTTCGCTGTCAGAACAGATAACCCAGGATATTATAAACAAACTTATGCCTGAGAGGCATGTCAATCCAAGAACAAGGGATTTTACAGTCACCGCTTTTGCAGCCATACAGCAGCAGATAACAAGCGTAGTCCAGACCATATCACTGTTCCTTGCTGCGATTGCTGCGGTCTCGCTTCTGGTTGGGGCTGTTGGAATAGCGAATACCATGTTCATGTCAGTCATGGAACGCACGAGGCAGATAGGATTGCTTAAGGCTCTTGGTGCCACCGATAACGAAGTGATGGAACTTTTCCTTATAGAATCAGGGTTATTCGGGTTCGTGGGAGGAGTGCTCGGAATAATATTCGGTATACTGGTATCGGTAATAATATCCGTAGCAGGACTGCGGGCAATAGGGCCGGGTGGTGCTATGAATCCGGTTATTACTCCTGGACTTCTTGTCTTTGCACTTGCATTCTCTGTATTCGTAGGCGTGATCTCAGGTGTGGTGCCCGCAAGGACAGCGGCAAAGATGAATCCGGTGGATGCATTACGGTTTGAACAATAGGAATATAATGGATCTTTTCTCTCATGGACTGCTCCCATATCTTCTTGGAAATTTCTTCAAACGCAGAAAGGAAGAAATTATCGCCCTCGTCATCGGTGGCATAGCTCCAGATATTGATATTTTTCTGCTGTGGATCAACTATCTGTACCCAACTCCCTACCTCATCACGCATCGCGGCTTAACCCATTCCCTGTTTTTCGGGTTCTTCGCTGGTGTAATGGTACTTTATCTCGCTTCACGCAACAGTGTGAAAAAAAGAATCCAGAGGTTTATCGATTTCGAGCCTGTGATGAATTTGCGAACAGTGATGTTCGCCTATGCAGGGGTGATTATCCATCTTTTCCTGGACTATTCCACGACCAGAGGTGTCCCGTTTTTTTATCCTTTTCAAGCTTCAAGATACTCGGCTGAGGTATTTTTCTACACTGACACATATCTCACCATATTAAGTCTGGCAATTATAATAATTTTATATAAAAAGCCGCTGCAGGTGCGTAACACCACGAAATTCTTGATGGTATTCCTCCTGGCATTCGCAGTGCTTGGTGGTCTTCGAATTGCTGAAAAAAACAGCGCAGAAAAATTTTTCCATGGAAGCCTCGAAGCCTATCCCACGATGAACCCCTTCGAATGGCATGTTCTCGGAGAAGATAAGGATAAAATTACGATATACGAATACAACGGGCTTCGGCAAAGCTCGATGTACAACGAGACAGTTTTGAGAATGAATATAGTTTCAAGCGGAGAAAACCTGAGCGCTGCTCTCGATGCGGCAGGTGAGCTTCCACAGGTATGGATGTTCAAATGGAGAGCCTACACCGTTGCCATCAATGCTTCATCGCACGACGGGGTATGGTATCTTGATTACTATGACCCGATGCAGAGGGCGATGATACGGGGCGCCCAAGCAGCATTTTTCATGAGGGTAAATGCCCCGATCAGAGTTAAAGTGGAGGCAGGAAAAGCTGTCATAATAGACACTCAGCCAAGTGAATAACTCCCCAACCTGTCTCACTTCGCCACCCATTTCTTAAAGGAATAAGTAGTAGATATTTCAAACGGTGTATAAAATTATATCATTGATATAACTTTTACCCTGCAAATTTTCTCTTAACCTTTTCAACTTCCTTCAATATCGTATCTATCCCTCCCCTGACAAGCACCTCGAACTTCTCACCGCGCATACTCGCCCTGTTCAGCGTCTCTCCAAGGTCTATGGGAAGCGCAATATCAACCCAGTTATCCCTTACCCCGTGGAGCAGAGGTTCCTGTAGTTCTAAACGTTCATTAACTTTAGAAGCCGTCTCGCTGTCCCTGAATTTAACAGGAATATGCAGTGTCAGTGATATAATTTTACCTTCTTTATCCTTTGGCGTGTAGAGCCGCACAATCTCATTCCCGAAACGTCCGAAAAACTGGTCTGTGCCCTTACCAAAACCTATATTTTCAATAGCATCTACCGCATTTGCGGGAATATCATCCATGATGCAGCCGCACAGTGCGCTTGTAATCTCCTTCTCTTCCGTACTCTCTGCAAGCTTAATAAAATCCGCAAGCGGAAAGCCCATCACTATTTCATCATCACGATATCCTGAGAACATCCTTGCACCGTTGCAGAGCATGGAGAGGTTCACTTTTTTCTCCATGAAAGGTATTGCAGTACATTCGCCGCATACCGCAAACTCGCCTTTGAATCTTGCCTCCACGGGCTGTTTTTCATGGAGCTGCGCGAGGAGTGTTGAAATCCGCATTATCCTGCGCGGAGTACCCACGACTATAACAACATCAGGTTTTTTTTCTGTCTTCTCAAGCGGCTCAACGCTCACGAATTTTGTGTTTGCGGGTTTTATGCGCGGATATACTTCTCCATAGCATGGTTCTGTGAACCCGAGCGCAAGTTCCCCGCTTGTGCATGTGAGTTCTTCAACGCCGAATACGAAACTTTCGCCATACACAGCGCTCCGCCTCACCATTTCACAGAACCTCATTGGCTGCATGCTGGTTTTCTGCTCGTAGCCTTCACTTATGATCCTTACTGCCACAGGCGAAGAGGGCAGTTCAAAAAATTTCCTGAATTTTTTAGATAATTCTTCGTACTCCATAAACCGACACCCCAGTTTACGTGGTCTTGGGTATGCATTCGCATACCCATCGTTTATTGTTCATTCTTACTCCTCAACCCTTATTCCGTTTTCTCTTGCAATATCCTTGAAAGCATTAGCTACATATTTTACCTGTTCCCACTTCAAGCCGTATGTATTGATCTTGAAATTCTTGCTCATGCCCGGGTGAATTCCAAGTATTTTCCGCTTCTTCAATTCGTGGTAGAGGAAATACCCTCTTCGCTTGTCCTTTTCTGCCACTTCATGCAGAGGCAGGCTTTCTATATTCATAAGCGTGTGCTTTTTGGGCTTTGTCCCCATCTGGTGGAAGCCTTCGATTTTCTCAAGCTCGTTCACGAAATACTGTGCCTTTTTAACCTCTTCGTCCCAGTGCTTCACCCTCTCGACTACGGCAGGGAACGATGCCATAAGCGTTGCCACGGGCGCGCCGAAGACAGGCGAGCAGCCGAAAAGTGCAATTTCTTTTTTCGTGAATCCCCTGCCGCTCCAATCGCCTCTGCATATTGATTTTGTAAAAAGCTTGCTGCTCCATTCGTATGTGGTGGCAAGTATCCCTATGGGCGCTGACGCAGCCCAGCTCTTGTGACCGCTGCCGCACAGGAAATCCACGTGCAGCTTCTTGCCGTCAACGGGCATTATGCCCGAGGAATAAGCGGTATTGAGAAGGTATGGAACACCGTATTCCTTGCATATACTGCCCACTTTCTCGGCATCCGCAAGGTTACCGTACCTGTAATCCACGTGGGTGAGCAATGCCATCGCAGGTAATTTTCCTGTTTTCTGCTCCACTTCCTCGAATTTCCTTGCGTAGCCCTCGATATCTATCTCAAACCTTGGATAGCCGTTATGCTGCACCTCGACAATATTCAGTTTATTTGCCTCTGCCGCAAGATAGGAGGTGTAATGAGCAAGGGCGTCGAGCACAACAGTATCGCCGGGCTCGCATACCATGCGCATGGCAGCCCACTTGGCATGCCGGCATCCTGCCGTGAACCTGACATCGTCCATATTCAGGAACTCAGCCGTATCCAGTGTGAAATCATGTACTGGCGGCTTCTCTACCAGATCCACCCTTGCCTCAAAGCAGTAATCGCATACAGAATACCCATCGCCGAATTCAAGCAGGGCTTTGCGTGCCTCAGCGGTAAGTACGCCGCCGCGCTGGATCGGGTGCACATTGACATAGGTGTCCGAGACGCCGCGCGTGAGGTTTTTGTATTTGTTAAGTTCCATGATAAGCAACCTCAAAGAGTTTATCGATGACTTATAATTAACGGAAAAGGCAAGTACTGAAGAGGCTGCCTGCGTAATAATATTTCTTACACAATAGTAATGTTAATATATATCTTATTACTCATAGTAATATAATGTTCCTCCCCACACCGGATGACATAAAAAAACTCAGGCTTGAGTTAGGTCTTACCCAGCATGAGCTTGCTTCCCGCGCAGGCGTGAGCCAGCCCCTGATTGCCCGAATCGAATCCGGGGACGTTGACCCAAGGCTTTCTACACTGCACAAGATATTCAATGCCTTTGATGCAGCCAGAAAAGAGAGGGTGGTGGTGAAGAACATAATGCACTCTCCTGTAATACATACAAGTTCTGGAGATTCGATTGAGGATGCTGCCAGGATTTTGGAAAAACACGGCTTTTCCCAGATGCCAGTTATCGATAGCGGCGTTCCGGTGGGCAGCATCTCCACAGATCAGATAGTCAGCTCAATGACAGACCAGGATATAAAAAAAGTATCCCATTTTCTTGTGCGGAACATAATGGGTGACTCGTTCCCAACGGTTTCGCCCACAACGGATGCAAACACGGTCTCAAGGATTCTTGAAAAAAATCCTGCCGTTCTTGTGCTTGAGGCAGGAAAGGTGGTTGGTGTGGTAACTAAGCATGATATAATGAAAATGTTACGAGGATAGCAGGAAATGATACATATCCTTCACCTATTTTTTAAACATTCTTCTCCAGATTTCTGTCCCCTCCTCCGCATATATCTGTGATTTTACAATTTGCATCTTACTGTAAGCTGCCATGATAAATGCTATTAGGAAGACAACCTGTGTCATCTCAGCAATATAATAGTTATTTAACACATCTCCTGCGATTCTGAACCAAACCATAAACTTGATTAGTACATTTAGAGCAAACCCTGCTCCTGCAATTGAAATATAAATCCAGGTTCGCTCCAGCACTGCCTTATCAAGAAATAAATCGGTATTTGATAACTCCTTGTCCGCCTTGCGTATCATGAAGAGGATCTGCCCGATAAGGATGATTAAAATAAACGCAGCACATGCAGTAAATATTACTATGAAACCCTCAACAAACCCTTTTGTTAAGATCTCTGATTCCTCCTTTATGAAATTTGCAGGTCATTTGAAGTTACATATTCCGACACAATAAATAATAACTGTAGCTATATTTATAATCCTTAGATATATTTGAATGTATCATAATGCCACAAGAGTGTGCGCCCTCCTGATGCACGAATCGGGTGGATAAACCCTATATACTTTAAAAGCAATATTAGCATGTCCAGACTACGAAATCTGGAAAAATCGTGTTGATAGGTCCTTGCGGGAGAACGGCAGAGCCAATATCAATGACCGTACAGACAACCCCAATGCGGTACACGCGACTATGCCTGGCACAAGGGTTACGAAATGGACTGCGGCTAAAGCCAGAGGATGAAGTTCTGAGTTAGTGCCAGGCGACAGCAAA
>CAYXIP010000049.1:9955-11898 GCA_964465515.1 uncultured Candidatus Methanoperedens sp.
ATACGGGGTTTTTCTTTCATGTGCACATCATTGGTGCTGTGCTTCTCGATTATCGATTCAAGCATGAAATATTTCTCAACGTATTTCTTTAGTTCCTCATCCGAGATTGCAGAAACACGCTGCTCCTGGTTATACAATTTCTGGATTTCAGCCTGGATAGCCCTTACTCGCGGGTCGTTCTTCTCGACCTTTATGGCGACGTGCATCAATTCGTTAAGCGTCTCTTCAACTTTATAGCGTATAACCTCAAGCCCGGAGGAATCGCCTATCATCAACTCCCTTTTCCCTCCAACAAGTTCAGGGGGATATGGCTCGTAGGTGAAGGGATTCTTTATTATTCCTGCGGTATGGATGCCGCTTTCATGCGCAAAGATATTCTTTCCCACAACCGACTTATTGCGTGGTACTCTTATTCCGATCTCATTTTCCATGAATCGCGCAAATTCAGTAACCCACTTCAGATCGTATTTCTGGAATCCTTCCACCCTCTGGATAAGGAACAGCACAACCTTCTCAAGCTCTGCATTCCCCGCACGCTCTCCAATTCCCAGAAACGTTAAGCTCGACCAGTTAGCACCGTACCAGTATCCTGCAAGGGAACATGCCACGGATAATCCAAAATCATCATGCACATGGGTCTCGATATTTTTTGCCCCCATCTCCCGAAGGTGCTTTACCATATACGGGACGCCGTATGGTTCGCCCACCTCAGGGAAAGGCACGCCATATCCCACAGTATCGCATAAACGGATTATACAATCAGGGTCGATCTCAAGCAATTTCTCAATAAGCGGGAACACAAAACCTTCGTTGTCAGCCCGGGTCATATCCTCTATATGCGCCCTCGTTCGCAGCCCGTGGTCAACTGCATACTGCAATGCATCTGTGTATTTCTTCAAGGCATCCTCCCGACTTCCTAGCCCCATTTTATCGAGGATATGAGAATCCGAAACCGACATCAGTATCCCTGTTTCCTCGATTCCATCCATATCGAGAACAGAATCAATGTCCTTTGGATTGGCACGAGCCCAGCCTGTGACCTCGGGGAACTCATAACCAAGGTCAAACATTCCCTTTACTGCTTCCCTATCGCGTTCGTTGTAGACAAAGGTCTCAAGCTTTTCAATCCCGATTTTGTGAAGATACTCGTATATCTCAAGCTTGTGTCTTTTTTTCATCACTATTCCAGGCATCTGCGAACCATCGCGAATAGTGCTGTCGCTTATGAAAATCTCCTGCCCCAGCGGAAGCTTGATTCTGGGTAAATCCTCGTACGACCTGTATATCTTCATTGGCTGACTGATGGCATTTTGGATTTATATTACTTGTGGTTTCTGGGCTCGGGGTTACCAAATTGCCCTGCGCTCTCAATCGCCCCGCACCGTCTCCCCTCAAGCGTGAGGACTTTTCCTGAGAGCTCTCCGTCTTCGATGCGGAGTAGAACTGCGCCAGGTTCCGATAATTTAGGAAATGTTGGACTTCCAGGGCAGACAAGAAGCACATCATCTTTCTCGATAACAGGCTTGTGGATATGACCGAAAACAAGCACATCGACGCCCATCTCTTTTGCCAGATACCATGCACCTGTGGTGTCCTGAAGCGAGAGCGCTGCCTCATGCACGATTCCTATTCTTATGCCTTCGATTTCGATAACCTTCCGCTCAGGAAGCAGCGCCTTTAGCTCCGCAGCGTCCATATTTCCATGCACAGCCACAAGCCTGCAAATTTCTGAGAGCTCATCGTATGCAGCTTTTGTGACAAAATCGCCTGCATGTATAACCATGTCTGCATCCTTTATTAACGGCACAAGGTCGCGGGGCAGGCACTCAAGGAGCGAGCCGGATTTTATGTGCGTGTCTGCAATCGCTATTATCTTCATGCGTATCCGTAATCCATGTAGTTCAGTTCCTTTTTGACCTCGTGAAGGAACGCCCTGTACGTAT
>CAYXIP010000050.1:0-11770 GCA_964465515.1 uncultured Candidatus Methanoperedens sp.
TATCCCAGTCTGGAGAGACCGCGGACACCATCGCCGCTACCAAGGAGGCAAAGACATACAATTGCAGGACTCTTGCCATTACAAACGTGATAGGCACCACACTTTCACGCGAAGTCGAAAATATGGTTTACACAAGGGCAGGACCTGAAATCGGTGTTGCCGCGACCAAGACTTTTACTTCCCAGCTTATTGCTCTTTACTTGCTTGCTATACATTTCGCGAAGATAAGGAAACGCATGGGTGTAGATAGGTCAAAAAGTTTGCTTGTATCATTGAAACAACTGCCGGGAATGATACAGCAGATTCTTAACAATAAAGAGCTAATCCAGAAGCATGCGGTCAGGTTTTCAAAAGCGAAAGACTTCTTCTTTCTTGGCAGATCCCTGAATTACCCTGTAGCCCTCGAGGGGGCGCTCAAGCTGAAAGAGATTTCGTATATACACGCAGAGGGTTACGCCGCAGGCGAGCTAAAACACGGTCCTCTTGCCCTTATCTCAAAGGAAACCCCTGTGGTTGCTCTTGCTCTCCCGCCTACATACGATAAGATTCTGAACAATATCAAGGAAGTAAAAGCCCGGGGTGCGCCAGTCCTTGCCATAGCAAGCATGAATGATACGGAGATAGAGAAATACGTTGACGCGGTACTGAGAGTGCCGGTAACAGATGAATTGCTGTATCCTGTACTATCCTCGGTCGTGGTGCAGCTTCTTGCCTATTACAGTGCATTTGCCCTCGGCTGCCCGATTGATAAGCCAAGGAATCTTGCAAAAAGCGTGACGGTGGAATAAATGTTATTCGGCTCATCGGGAATAAGAGGCATTGCAAACAAGGAGATAACGCCACAGCTCGCGCTCAAGGTCGGGCTTGCAGCAGGCTCGCTATACGACTCATGTATCATCGGGCGCGACCCCAGAACCTCGGGTGAAATGATAGAGCATGCCGTTATTTCCGGGTTGTTATCAACAGGATGCCGCGTCACTCGAACAGGTCTTGTTTCCACTCCCACGCTTGCTTTTGCAGCAAGGAACTATGATTGCGGCGTGATGGTTACAGCATCGCATAATCCGCCTGAATACGGCGGCATAAAGCTCTGGAACAGGGATGGGATGGCATTTGGTACAAAGCAGCAGGATGAAATCGAGTCCATAATTGAAAATAAAAACTGGAAGGCAGTGCAGTGGAATAATATAGGCAGGGTGAATGAAGCAAGTGCCATCGAAGAGCATGCAGAGTACATTCTTGGAAAGGTTGGCAGTGCATCGCTGAAAGTCGTGGTGGACTGCGGATGCGGTTCTGCCTCCACGATTACCCCTTACGTTTTAAGACGGATGGGATGCAATGTTATGACCCTTAATTCGCAGCCAGACGGCTTCTTCCCTGCAAGGAACCCCGAGCCTGTGGAGAAGAATCTTGAAATGCTGAAAAAAACCACTGTTGCGTTTGGGGCGGACTTGGGTATAGCCCACGACGGGGATGCGGACAGGATGATGGCAATAGATGGTCGTGGCAGGTTCGTGGAGGGTGATAAACTGCTGGCATTATTTGGGCTGCATGAAGCGAAAAAGAGTATAGTGGTACCAGTGGATACCTCGATAATGGTGGATGATGTATTGAAGGAAAGGAAAACCTACAGGACGCGCGTTGGGGACGTGTATGTGGCAGAAGAGTTAAGAAAAAGGAAAGCAGATTTCGGGGGTGAGCCCTCAGGAAGCTGGATTTTCCCTAAGGTCTCACTCTGTCCTGATGGGATATATGCGGCTGCAAGGCTTGTGGAAATCGTGGAAAATGAGGGGAAGCTGGATAACATGATAGACCAGTTTCCTTCCTACCCCATGAAGAGAGGAGGAGTGCCATGCAATAATGAAAAGAAAGAAAGCGTCATGAGGAAAATCGGTATCGGGTTAAAGAAACTTGGCAGTGTGAGCAGCATCGACGGCATACGTGTTGAGACAACAAATGGCTGGATACTTGTGCGACCGAGCGGAACCGAGCCCAAGATAAGGATAACTGCCGAGGCAAGAGAAGGTGTGGATAAGCTGTATTCAAGGGCACAAAAGATAGTGAAAGAGGCTTTATGAAGGCTGTGATTCTTGCCGCAGGGCAGGGAACGAGGATGGGTCCTCTCACTCAGAATAGACCCAAGGTCATGCTACCGATTGCGAACATACCCATGCTTTCGCATGTAATACTCTCTGCGCATGATGCAGGAATAAAAGAGTTCGTGCTTGTGGTGGGATACCATAGCGAAATCGTAAAAGAGTATTTTGGGGATGGCTCGGAAATGGATGTGAGCATAGAGTATGCCCATCAGAAAAAACAGCTTGGCACGGCAGACGCTGTGAGAGCTGCGCAGGAAATGGTGGATGAGCGATTTCTTGTATTGAATGGGGATATAATTGCCAGCTCTGTGCATATAAAAAGCATGGCAGAACAAAAATGGGATGTGGTAGTGACTGCAAGACATGTTGATAACCCATCCGATTTCGGGGTGCTTGAAGTAAGTGATAACAGGGTTTTGCGCATAATAGAAAAGCCAAAAAAGCCTTCCACCAATCTTGCAAATGCAGGGATATATGTATTCCCGCTTGCGATATTCGATGCAATAAAGAGAACAAAGAAGTCTGTCAGGGGCGAATATGAAATAACCGGTTCGCTTCAGATGCTCATCGACGAGGGCGAGGATGTGGGTTATCTCACACTTTCCGGGAACTGGCTTGATATAGGAAGACCATGGGACCTTCTGGATTCAAACGAATATTTCCTTTCCTGTTTGATGAACCCGTCTAAAAAGGATGAATTATCTCTGGGTTCATCAAATTTGCAGCCTGAAGCGAAAGGAGAGATAGAGCCGCTTGCAACATTGAAGGGCAGTATTTCAATCGGTGAAGGCACGATAATAAGGAATGGTGCCTATATAGAAGGGCCTGTTGTAATCGGCAAGAACTGTGATATTGGTCCTAACTGTTACATCCGCCCAAGCACCAGCATAGGCGATAATGTGCGTATCGGCAATGCTGTGGAAATCAAGAACAGCATTATAATGAAAGGCACGCATATCGGGCATCTCAGCTACGTTGGGGACAGCATCATCGGAGAGAGGTGCAATTTCGGGGCAGGGACAAAGGTTGCGAACCTCAGGCATGACGGAAGGACGATCCGGGTGAGACTGAAAGGCAAACTCATAGACTCGGGCAGGAAAAAGCTCGGCACGATTATGGGGGATGACGTGCACACCGGTATTAACAGCATGATAAATGTTGGCGCCGTGGTGGAAAACGGGGTTAAGATCTTGCCAGGGGAATTCGTGAAAAATTAGTGTATGCAGGTCAGAACATGGTTCGGAAGCTTCACACTCGAAAACGGCAGGATAACCAATGTTGAATTATTCCAGAAAGACATAGATTCCCTCACAGAACGGACAATAAAAGAGCCATTGTTATTAAGGGGCAGGGTTGGCGGTGAAGAGCTATGCGACCTGGCAGTGAGGTATGGGTTTGTTCAATCAGGCGATGAGTACGACCGCATGCTCCATGAACTCGATATTGCGATTGCTAAAAAACAAATAGCACAGGCTGTTACACCAGACAGGCGGATTATAGCTGCTATCGAAGCTATCGATGACCTCGATGAATCAGGCAACATCCTTGCCGACAGGCTAAAAGAGTGGTACATGCTCAATTTCAGTGAGATTCCTTTAAAAGGTGAAACGCTTGCGTATCATGTAATCGGGATGGAAGTCACGGAAAAAACTGATTTAAAGCTCATGCAGAGTTTCGCCGCATCGCTTCTTGGGTTATATGCCACGAGGAGCTCGCTCGAAGAGTATCTCAAGGAAAACATGCCCGTGATAGCTCCAAATCTCACCAACATCGCCGGTTATGCTCTCGGAGCGCGGCTTTTGAGCATCGCTGGAAGCCTTGGAAGGCTGGCTTCCATGCCTTCAAGCACTGTTCAGGTGCTCGGTGCGAGCAATGCGCTCTTCAAACATAGAAGAGGCAAAGCTCCATCCCCAAAACACGGGATAATTTTCAGGCATCCGCTTGTGAATAATTCGCCGATATACCAGCGTGGGAAGATTGCGAGGGCGCTGTCCTCGAAGCTCTCACTTGCCGCAAGGTATGATTATTATTCAGGAGAGTTAAATGAAAACCTGGTTCATGAACTTACGGCGAAAGTAGCGGATATCAAGAAACGCTCCGAACAAAAGAGGAAATAAACTACAAACCCATCCTCTTTGCAATCTCCCCGACCGCTTTTAGCGCCTCCGAATCATCAGGCAAAAGAGACAGCGGTCTTCCTTCAAGGTCAAACCTTGCAAGGGTCTCGTCAAAAGGCACAATTCCAACAATATCCATCCTTAACTCTCTTGCGTATTCCTCTATCCTTGTGCGGTTCTCAGGTGTTACCTTGTTCGCCACCACGTGCATTTTTTTGATATTAAGATTCAGAGACCTTGCAAGCTCACGTATCCGCTCTGCTGTCTGCAAACCCCTGCGCGAGCCGTCCGTTACCACAAGGAGTTCATCCACGTCGCGGATTATTCTGCGCGAGAGGTGCTCAAGCCCGGCTGCGGTATCGATTATCGTAAGGTCATAGTTCTTAAGTATCCTGTCCATTATCCCCCGCAAAAGGTTATTGGCAAAACAATAGCAGCCTGAGCCTTCAGGGCGTCCCATAACCAGCAGGTCATAACGCGGCATCTCGTTGAGAACCTCATACACCTTTGACTCAAGCACCCTCTCCTTGTTTGTATCAGGAGGCATTTTGTCGCGCTCCTCCAGCATGAATTCCCTCATGTCTCCGATCGTCTTATCCACTTTCACGCCCAGGACATCGGGTAAATTGGAGTCCGGGTCAGCGTCGATAGCAAGGAGGGTCTTATTGCCCTGCGATAAGCATTTAACCAGCATACCTGCTACCGCAGTCTTGCCTGTCCCCCCTTTGCCTGTGATTGCGATGACTCTCATAGCTTATATTCCCTTTGCGTTCTTGGCGCAAAGATAAAAACAACGAACTCAAAACGAACTCTTGAGTTCGTACCAGTTCGTTGTTAAAATTTTTAACTTCATCTTATTTCTCTTTACTTTTCAGTACAACGCGGTCAATGGTGATTTTGGCATTCTTGAAAACAAGCTTCACCCCCTCGCCTCCAAACTGAGGCATCATAGCAGGCATTCCTGCAGGAAACGTAATCCCAGAAGGCAAAGAAAATGCAGGTGCAGTTTCTGCAACCCCGGATGGCGCAACCTCGGCAACAGCTTCTTCCTTTGCCCAGCGCTGGGTTATGGGATGCTGCTTTTTCTCAAGATAATCCCGGAGGCTCTTTAAATCGCCTGCATCCTCTTCCGTTGGTATCTTGTCCACAAGCTCAGGAGGTATGTCTGCTTTTATTTTCTCCTTCAGGTTCTTCGGCATCCACACAACGCGGTTCCAGCCCCCGTCAGCCTGTATGAACTTGGGCGAGCGGAAGTAATTCACCCCTACGCCGAGGAATCCTATTATCTGCTTTCCCCCGCCTGTCTGACCTGCCATGGTTGAGAAGGCAAGCCCGTTGGGCGCAGTACCGCTGAAATCCCTGTCAACCCACGCAATACCATCCACCTCAGGGATGTAGAACCCTACCACTTCAAAGCACCCGCAGCTTGTGTGAGGGTATTCGAAGAACGAATGAAGCTTGATGCGCGAGAATTCGCCTCCTGAAAGGGAAGCGGCTTTCTCATTGACGCCTGAGTATTCCCCGCCTGTTTTATCGAGTATTTCGCCCTTTGAAATTGCGAACTGAGGCCCCTCGGGGTCAACCTTGGCAGCAGCCCTGCCGTCGAACCAGTTTATTGCACCGCATAAGGATATCCTGTCGGGCGTCACCACGCACACGTTGGTGGGGGCAAAGCTCTGGCACAGCGTACAGCCGTAGAATACATCCACATCCTCATCATGTAGCCCACGCGTCCTTGCATCCCTTGCTTCATAAACCTTGAGGGCTTCTGCTCTCTGTTTTTCCACCTCGTCAGGGTCTGTGATATAGGTAGCTTCTATTTTCTCGATGAAAGGCAATTCATTCCTGAAAAGCATCATTGTGGCTTTGGCTATCTGCTCAAAAGAAACAAGCCCTTTTTTCATGGCGTCCTTGCTTATCCTAACCCATATATCGTAGCGCTGGTTGAGGTGCATATAACCTTGAATGTAATTCTGGAAATCATGGTTACGGCGCTCCACAATCGCTTCAAGGTCAGGCTCCACAAGTTTGCCAGCAATCTTATAAATCATCGCATACGGATGCCTTGAGCCTTCCTGCATTTCCTTGAGGTCAGGCCCGATGAGCGTGAACTTGCCGTCCTCTATCTCATCCAGACCTGCAGCTCTCACAAGCTCAAAGCCTCGGGACTTTGGTCCTGCAAGCTCAACAAACATATCATCTTTTCTTACACGCTCGCCCTCGAACATTGGCGAGATTTCAAAGGGAAATTCGTTTGCCATAATTTTCATCCTGTCTTGTTAATCCCCGCATTTAAATACGGGGTTTTTCGAAGCTCTGCTATAACCTCATCCAGCGCTGCAATGAACACGTCTTTTTTCAAATTGCCAAAGGACATATCAGCATTGGGGTGGTAGTATTTATCCATGGATATTATTCTTATTTTCGAGAAATTCTTAAGCGCAGATATCGCCTGCGATGCATAGTAATAGGTTATTCCGAAAAATACAACGAGGTCGTAATTTCCTTTGCCATCAAATCCCTTCCAGTTCGGGTCGCACAGGTATGATGCAAGCGCATGCAGATTCGCATAATGCACGTCAAGCCCTTTATTCCCCAGCGCCGCATACGCATTTCCCACGGCAGCAATCTGGAGACCTTGTTTGCCCATCGCAATCGCCCTTGAAAGCACCTCATCGTCGCGAACCTGGGAACCCACTATCAGCAAAGGGCGTTTGGCTTTTGCAAGCATCTTCCCTGAAACCGAGGGCATCACAGCCCTTGCCATTTTCGGTCCAGGTACATTGCCAGTATCGAAGGGTACTGCCTGTCGGGTTGTGTCTATGGTTTTTTCAGACTGCGCCGGAGGCTCGGCTTTCGTTACCGGTTTTTCGGTAATTTTTGCGGGATGTTTTTCAACATGTTTCTCTGCGGGCTTTTCGTGCTTTGCAGGCATTTTATTCATTTTTTTACCTCCTTGCAGAGTCGTGGCACATTGGTGGGCTGGAATGAAACATCCACTTTCCGAAGCGGGCCCTCGGTTATCTTTTTCTTTTCCCAGTCAATCTTCCATCCCTTTTCTTCCAGAAGCTTCAGGAGCTGTTCCCGCTTAGCAACAGGAAGATCAGCCTCATTTCTTACATAGACATGCCAGTCATCGGGCATCTTTTTGAGGTATTTTTCGCTAAGTTCAATGTAATGCGTAAGTTTAATAGCTCTTCCAAGACTGTTATCGCTCGGTCTGAAACACAGTTTTGCAAGCAGGGGCATCAATTCATCCTTCGTCTCAGCCGTTATCATGAGATGCTCAGGTGCAGGTTCAACATTGATTGCCGAGCCGTCCCTTGCATCCATCATATTCCAGTCCTCTTTCCTGTAAGGCTTTCCTATGAAAGCGCGCCTGTACTTGGTGCCGTGCGGGCCTGTCACGACAGGAATGCCAAGCCTGTTGCATCCTGTGGCTATTGCAAACGCCTTCTGCGAATATGCGCCCCAGGCTATCCCGACTGCGCCTATTCTGTTAAGCACGTAATCAGCTATCTCCTCCCAGTTTCCTTTCGTCTTTCTCGCTGCGAAAATGGAGGCGACTTTTATGGTGGCAGCGGCTATGTGGGCGTTGGAAACGCACGAACCTGTGTTCAGGAGATTCCCTTTGATGAACCTTCCCGGGTAGCGCTCATACAGCGTCTTTCCTTCCTTGTCCTTGTACATCCCTATGTCCATGGCGCTGCATCCCGACGAGACAATTATATAGCTGCGCTGCAGCATCTCTTCCACAACATCATATACATCCTTCGTGCCGTCGGGATAATTGCCGCAGCCCACGAAAGCAAGCACACCAGGCGTTGTTCCCAGCACAAGGTTCCTTCCCTCCTCGCGTATCTCAGGGTCGCCTATCTGTCCTCTCCCTATTCGCACCTTGCCTTTCTCTTCCCTGATTACCCGCTGCGATGCTTTCTCAATAACATTCAACACCGGGATATCCACAGGGCAGGAATAATCGCACCTTCCGCATCCCACGCATTTGTCATGTAGCACTTCAAACGGCGCAAGGTCGCCTTTGACTGCGGCAGCCATGGCATCAGAAATAGGAAGGCTCTCAGGACAGTCGCGCGTGCACTGAAGGCATTTTGTGCATTTTGCAACGAGCTTTCTGAATTCATCATCATCAGGAAGCGCGGTAATCCCCTCGGCTTTCCTTATGGGCGAAATTTTCATGGCAAGTTTCGGGACAAGCTCCCCTACCTTTTCAAGGTCAAGCAGCAGTGCACCTTCCTGTTTCCCACTCACAAGGTCTTCTATTATCGCATCAACGCTGTCGCTGGAGCGATCGGGCAGACCGAATGTGATTTTTTCATTGGTGGCTATTACCGGGATATGCAGCTTCCTTGCCTCCTTCAGTATATCGGCACGAACGCACTGCTCATCAGTAACGAGCACATCGGGTATGCCGGAGCGGATGTATTTCAATTCCTTGCTCATGGAACCTATTATCTTGGCAGTCTTGTTGTACCTTGTCATATCATGGGCAGTGCAACACAATCCTGCTATCTCTATCCTGTCGAACAACCCGTTGATGTCCATGTAATCCAGAATATATGCCGGTGCAGCGATATTATGCCCCACGCATATCACCACTGGTTTCTTGGGATCAAGTATTCCCATCCCTATTTCTGCCATGGGAGTTTTCTCATCAGCCTTGGGTAGCCCCATGCACGATATCTGGATTATATCCGCAACCTCCATTCCCAGAAGGTCGAGCATTCCAGCATGGAGCGCCTTGGATTCAAAATCACGCGAGGCGCCTTCCTGTCCTGTGTTCGCAGAGGCGATGAGCTGCGTAAGCTGCTCTTCCACGTAATCAAGCACAGGAAGAAAATCCCCTATGGTCTCTGGCGCAAACCCCATTATGGTCTCGGTAAGCGGGGCTTTGAGGTTGCTCGGACCTACGTCTATGGGATGGTCTTCGCCGTATTTCTTGATAAGATAATGCAAAAGGTGGCGCCCGTGTGCCGTGTGGCATGCAGCTCCCATTATACACGTCATCAGCGCTTCGCGTGCAGAGTGGGCTTCAAGGTCAATGCCGCAGGCTCCTTCCTTGTTGCCTGTGAGGTCGCATTTGCCGTAGGTGCAGTAATCGCACATGTCGCTCGTGGGCGTATATACAGGATTATACCGATCCAGGATGCGGTAGTCCCAGTTGCGAAGGCTTATAATCTCAGGTCTCGGCGTGGGTCCTTCCACCTCAGCCTCAGGCGTGACTACCTTACCTATGTTTATCTGGACATTCTCAAGTCCTTCTATTACAAAACTTCCTTTTTTTACTATCATTTCCTATCCTGACTGCTTCTCATAATATTATAATTTATCGATGCTATCTGATTGTCTGACAATGGAATAAAGCCCTGATTCACATCAATGTACATAAAGGTTTTTGTATTTGTCATTATAATACATTATATTTGAATAAGGATAATATTATCGTCTTAAACTCGCAACCTGAAACTCAAAAATGGATATCCGCTATAAAAATACCATTATCAAAACAGCACCTTCGGTTTACGAACCTTCGGAGGATTCCTTCCTGCTTGCAGAGGCTGTATTGAAAGAGATAAAAGGCAAGGAGAGGATTTTAGAGGTGGGATGCGGGAGCGGGATAATATCTGCTGTCATAAAAGCAAGCACGAAAGCAATAGTTGCAGGGATAGACATAAACCCATACGCCGCAGAATGCACAAAACTAAATGGCGTGGATGCGGTAAGAGGAGATCTATTAAGCTGCATCAAAGGAAGATTTGATACGATTATATTCAATCCGCCGTATCTTCCCACTTTGATGAACCCGTCTAAAAAAGATGAATATCATTGGGTTCATCAAACCAATGAGGAAGAGAGGTCGGAGGACTGGATAAGCGCCGCGCTGGACGGCGGGGAAGATGGAAGAAGGATAATTTTCAGATTCCTTGAGCAGGCTGAATCCCACCTTGTTGAAAATGGAAGGATTTTGATGGTAGTCTCATCGTTGACAGGAATAGAGCAGGTAAAATCAAAGATGTCGTCCATGAACTTTGAGGTAAAGGAGGTGGCACAGGAGAGGTTCATGTTCGAGCAGCTTGCTGTTTTATCCGGCACGAAGCAGGCGAGAAATTTTAAACAGTAACTTCGCATTTTTGACTTTTCACGATATAATCTTTACACGCACTGTTATTCCTGCGCAGCGGGAAGGCGCGCGCTTGCAGGAGAGGCGGGTCGGGGCTGGAGAGAGGCTCAGTGTTAGAGAAATGAAAATGCGGATTGTAACATGCATCACATATTTCGACTGTTCAGCGCGCCGATAGGAAAACGATGCAGCCATTGTCTCTGAAAAAACGAACCGCAGATAAACGCAGATGAACGCAGATTAAATGAATCGGTAAGTATGGAAACGATTGTTATCTGCATCATCGCACCCGAAGCCGCAGCGGGAGGCGCGCGCTTACGGGGAGGGCGGGTGGCGTAAATGAAGGGGAGGCTCAAATCCTACAGATCTATAATTGCTTTAGAAAGTTTTATTAACGCTCAAATTGTTTTTGAATTAGATGACAGATATTCATTTATTCGGAACAACTGTTGATTCTACTTTGCTTTTTCAGATAGTGATGCCGACACTGTCAATTATTGTAATATTTTTTGCTTACCTAAATTATCGCAAGAAATCTGCGCATACATTTCAAAATTGCATTTTTTATGTACAGGGTATGGATCCCACCGAACTAGGCAACGAAAATGTGGTTAAAAAGATAAGCGATTGTATCGCAAACAACGTACCTGAGGCAACTGAAGCGATTGTAAAAGATAAAACCTTTGAACTCAACGCAGATAAGCTCAAACTTTTGAATGCTATAGGCGATAAAGTTAGTCGGTATTCAGAGGCCAGCGGAAAGAATATAGAAGACGCTAGTATCCTGCGTGCCCTTGGTACTGAGGCGTATTATCTGGGAAAAACTGATGAGGCGTTTAAGTATCTTTCTGAAGCGCTTTCGATAGATGAAGAACTCAAAAATTTATCGGGAAGGGCAATGGACCTTAACAACATCGGAAATGTGTACGAGGACTGGGGAAAGCCTGAGCAGGCGCTGGAATATTATCAAAAAGCTCTTGAGATAACCGAGAAACTAAATGATATCGAGGGAAAAGCACCAAAGCTTAGCAACATAGGAGGCGTGTATAAGGATTGGGGCAAGCCTGAGAAGGCATTGGAATATTATCAAAAAGCGCTTGAGATGGATGAAAAGCTGAAGCATTTACAAGGAAAGGCAATAGATTTGAACAATATCGGAGGTGTGTACAAGGATTGGGGCAAGCCTGAGAAAGCGCTGGAATATTATCAAAAAGCGCTTAAAATAGCAGAGAAACTGAAGGATAAACGAGAAAAAGCAATATTCCTTAACAACATCGGAAGTGTGTATAAGGATTTGGGCAAGTCTGGACAGGCAATGGAGTACTTTCAAAAAGCGTTTGAAATAGCTGAGGAAATAAAGGACATCCGAGGAAAAGAATCTATGCTTAACAACATTGGAAGTGTATATATGGAAT
>CAYXIP010000051.1:0-11614 GCA_964465515.1 uncultured Candidatus Methanoperedens sp.
CAGACTACGGTCATACTATTAATAATGCCCCTGTTCTGATAGTGGTTTTTCTTGATAAAGACCACATGTATCATTATACAAAAGACGTGCAGTCCATCGGTGCCTGCATCCAGAATATGCTGCTTGCCATTCATTCCATGGGACTCGGCGCAGTTTGGCTCGGCGAGATACTCAAGAATAAAGAACTTGTGAATAAAGTCCTCGAAGCGCCTGATTCCTATGAGTTGATGGCAGTAGTTGCTCTCGGGCATCCTGCTAAAAAAGAGCGAGCTTCTGAAAGAAAGAGCCTCAAAGAACTGGTTTCCCGAGAAAAATTCGGGGAAAGCTGGTAACTTTTTTGTTCTTTTTCTGTCTATGGTCATGATGATGATAAGAATTATATAAATAAGGGTTAATATTATATACTATGGGGTTTATAGGTTTTTTAAGGATTAATAAAGATATTTGTAATGGGAGGTAAAATGATAGTCTCACCGTATTGCGAGAAACATGAAATGCCAATAAGGCTTCTAACGCTGTCGCATTGTGAAAGGCGACGCGATGATGATTGTGAAAGCGGGATGTGCGAACACTTCGGCATGCGGTTTTATTCAAAGTCAGGATTTTAGGTGAGTTATGAGCATACTCGATATTACGGAAGAAAAAATATTTGAGACTTTAGGCAGGGGTAAAGACCCTAACTACAAACCCATAGTAAGAGCCAACCTCATAAAAACTTCTGAACCTTTCGATTTCACCCGCCTGTTACAATAACCCATCTTTTTTTAACAGCATGACCCGCGCCATCTGTCACGGGAACGAGATACTGGGAAAGGAAGGCATTCCCACCGCCTGCCCTGTTATGCAGGCTGCCAAGTACGCAGCGGTCAAGAAAACCGGGAGGAATGTGATAACAAAGGGTGTAGATAAGCCCGGAATTGTCGGCGAGTGCACCATAAAGTTTGAACTGGAATAGATTAAATCCCAAGCCTCTCATACAATGGGTCTTTCGCACCTGCAAGCTCAAAAGCACGTTTGCGCCGAAGACATGACTCGCACACTCCACACGGGTTTTCACCGCCTTCATAACACGACCACGACCATTCAAGCGGCGCACCTATCTCAAGCCCCAGCTTCACAATCTCTGCTTTACTCATGGAAATCAGCGGGGTGTAGACAGAAGGATGCGTGAGTGTGCCGAACTTCAGCATCTCATTGAAGCTTTCCACGAATTCAGACGTGTTGTCGGGAAACGTAGCGGCTTCCTCGGCATCGAAACCTGTAACTACAAGTTCGTACCTGTAGTTCTCGGCAAGCGCTGCGCCGACTGAAAGAAAAACCACGTTGCGCGCAGGCACCCATACTTTTTCTGCGGTTTTCTGCGCGATCTCCATGTCATCAAGTTCTCCTTCCAGTATTCTCGGCAGTTCTTCTTTTCCAGTGAGCGCGCCGCGAAAGTTGCCGTACCATAGAAGCGATATTGTGATGTGACCCACATCGAACAACTCGCATATTTTTTTTGCAAATGTTATTTCTTTTTCCTTTGCGCGCTGGCCGTAATCAAAGGTGACGCACAGCAGCTCATCGCACCTGTTGTATGCTTCCTTGAATGCAACCGTGGAGTCAAGACCTGATGAAAGTAAAACGACGGATTTCATATGTCGAACTTATTTTTAAGCAGTAAATATTTATCGTTTGATGGTTATTCTTCGCTGATGCGACCCACAATAGACGAATACTTCATGGAGATAGCGAGCATCGTAGCGAAACGCTCCACCTGCCTTCGTAACCAGGTGGGCGCGGTGATAGTGAAGGATAAAAGGATTCTATCCACAGGATATAATGGCGCGCCCCGAAATCTCGCGCACTGCCTCGATATTGGCTGCATAAGGCAGCAGAATAACATCGCCTCGGGCACAAGGCATGAGTTATGCCGCGCTGTGCATGCGGAACAGAATGCCATCATACAGGCGGCACTGCATGGCGTAAGCATTGAGAACGCCACTGTTTACTGCACCCACCAGCCGTGCATACTGTGTGCAAAGATGTTAATCAATGCCAGGATTGAGAAAGTTGTTTTCGGGGTAGTCTATCCCGATACAGGGGCGCTGGATTTTTTTGAGAAAGCCGGGGTTAAGGTTGAACAATTCGCAAAAAGTTTGAACCCTGAAATATGCTCCCGATGATCGCAATTATTATAAAAGCGGTGTGGCTGATGCTGCCTGCATATATTGCAAACCCGACGGCTGTAATCTTTGGAGGCGGAACACCTATCGATTTAGGAAAGAACTGGCTTGACGGGCGGCGGATTCTGGGTGACGGCAAAACCTTTCGCGGGCTGATTGGCGGCGCAGCATGCGGGATAATTATTGGTCTTTTGCAAAGGCAGGTCTCGGCAGGAAGTGAAATCTTTGTAATCCCCTCGATAACTGCGCTGATAGCTCTTTCAATTGGCGCCCTGCTCGGGGATATCGTAAAAAGTTTTTTTAAAAGGCGTTTGGGATTTGAGCGTGGAGAAGGACTGCCGCTTGTGGATCAACTGGATTTTGTGGCAGGTGCATGGGTTCTTGCTTATATTCTTGACCCGCAATGGTTCACTGAGAACTTTACGTTCTGGATAATTATTACAGTACTCATCCTGACGCCTGTACTTCACAGAGCAACCAATATCATCGGTTATCATATAAAGGTAAAAAAGGAGCCATGGTAATGAAAACTCTTGCAGAAATTCTAAAGGGATGTGGCGCAATCAGGTTTGGTGATTTCACTCTTGCCTCGGGAAAGAAAAGCAGGTATTACGTCGATATCAAGAAAGCAAGTACAGACCCAAGGATACTAAGATTAATTGCGCAGCGCATCGCAGAGACAATAAAGTCCCGCGCTATCCATGCGGATTATATCGGCTGCGTTGCCCTTGGAGGCGTACCAATAGCAGCTGCCGTCTCGCTCGAAACGGTTTTGCCTCTGATAATATTGAGAAAAGAGGCAAAAGATTACGGCATTAAGGAGCAAATCATAGGCGATTTCATTCGCGGAAAGAGCGTCCTGATGGTCGAGGACGTTGCCACGACAGGCGGTTCTGTCCTGAAAGCCATAAAAACATTGAGGGATGCAGGGCTGGTCGTTAGTCATGTTATAGTTGTTGTTGACCGCGAGGAAGGGGCAAGTAAAAGCCTTGCCGATGCTGATGTTGAACTCATACCGCTTGTGAGGGTGAGCGAATTGATGGGTTAATCCGAATACCTCTCCTCCTTCCACGGGTCTGCGCTGTTGCTGGGAGGTGCTGCATAACGTTAGGTTTGGATTATTTGATACTCGAAATCTCCTTTTGGCTAAGAATCTCTGATTTCATGTGTTTTGCGTCTAATCCTACTGTTTTGCACAGACCCCAAAGCGCGAAATCATCAGTAAGCACAACTCCATTATTTTCTTTCGCGGCTAAAATGATTGAAGTATCTGTAAATCCAAACTTGACCAATTGTTGAGATGCGAGAATATCAGTCTTTGGTATGTATTTTTCAACAACCTTCTCAAACGTTTGCCTGTTTTTTTCTATAAATTCAGAAAATTTACTTGGCTTCAACTCTTTTGCAAAATTTGAAACTTCCGCTAAAACTTGTGGAGTTACTATAATTTTTCTTCTGGCAACAAATTGAGAAAGTAAATCATAATCATCAGATTTGTATTCTGAAAGCCTTTTGAATTCAGCTATAGCAGTTTCATCATATAAGCCCATTAAGAGCAATAGCAGTGGGCTGGTATCGGCTATGATAGGTTTTTTCTTATCACTCAATTTCTTCAATCTCTTTGACATAGAGGATGTCCTCTGTCTCGTCATCTACTCCTACCTCGTATGATATAGGTTCCTCATCGAAAACATTTAGGACATCACATTTAACTATCCATTTATTTTCTGAATCATCAAATTCAACATTCCTGACCTCAAAATAAAATTTGATTTTTTTAATGCTGTCAAAGTACTCTCTAACTACCCTTGTTGCCTCTTTTGCATCCATTACAATCACCAGCTTTTGTTAAAACATCCATCTCTTAAGCATAAGAGTTATTAACTCTTTTGTTATGATTCATCCGTTAATAACCCTGATTTTTTCAAAACAATAAGTTTTAATTGCATCATCGCCTTACTAAGCCTCATTCTTTGATGAACCAGTCTAAAATAACGTATATTATCGGTTCATCAAACTTGGAGATTATTTTCATGTTAAAAGAGGCAGCGCAGTACGATGCAAAAACCACAGAAGGAAATATCCGCAGATTCTGGGACGAAATTGATGCCTACTCTCAGGTAAGGGAACTTCGGAAAAACGGCAAAAAATTCTTTTTCGTGGACGGTCCTCCCTATACCACTGGCAGAATCCACCTTGGAACTGCGTGGAATAAGATAATCAAGGATTCCATACTGCGCTATAAATCCATGAAGGGCTTCCATATCCTTGACCGCGCGGGATGGGACATGCACGGCTTACCTATCGAGGTAAAGGTGGAAGGAGTGCTTGGGTTCAAATCAAAAAAGGACATAGAGAAATACGGCGTGGGCAACTTTGTGGATAAATGCAAGGAGTTTGCCCTGACGCACAGGGATGAAATGACGCTCCAGTTCAAGAACCTGGGAGTCTGGCTTAACTGGAGAGACCCGTACATGACCCTGCGGGACGAGTACATAGAAGCTGCCTGGTGGACACTGAAGCAGGCGCATGAAAAGAAGCTGCTGGAGAGGGGCTTGAGGGTTGTGAACTGGTGTCCAAGATGTGAGACTGCCATAGCCGATTCCGAGGTGGAATACTGGGATGTTACAGACCCATCTGTATTTATAAAATTTCCCCTTGCAAACGAGGAAAATACCTTTATCGTTATATGGACTACCACGCCCTGGACCATTCCTGCCAATATCGCTGTTGCCGTACATCCCTCATTTGAGTATGCAAAAATCAGGGTGGTGAAGGCAGGGAAAGAAGAAATATTAATAATGGCATCGGAACTGATGGAAAAAGTCCTAAAACTCGGGAAATATAAGGATTATGAAGTCCTTGAGACCATCCTTGGCGAAGAACTGCACATCGAATACAAGCCTCCTCTTGGCGACAAGGTACCAAAGCAGAAGGAATTCAGACATAATGTTTACATGGCTGATTTTGTCACGGCTGAGAACACAGGATGCGTTCACATAGCGCCGGGTCACGGCATCGATGACTTTGAACTGGGTATAAAGCACAACCTTCCGATATTCTGCCCAGTTGGAACAGACGGCAGGTACACGGAAGAAGCAGGGGATTACAGAGGCGTGCATGTCAGAGATGCGAATAAAATCATACTTTACGACCTTGCAGAAAAAAACCTGCTGCTTGCAAGCGGGAAGATTTCGCACCGCTACGGTCACTGCTGGAGATGCAAGACCCCGATCATTTATCTTGCCACAGAGCAGTGGTTCCTTCGGGTTACAGACCTCAAGGAAAAAATGCTTGAAGAAATCAGGAAGGTCAAATGGTATCCTGAATGGGCAGGTTCTGCGCGATTTGCAGACTGGGTAGCAGGGTCACGCGACTGGTGCATCTCGCGCCAGAGGTACTGGGGAATCCCGATTCCTGTATGGATATGCGACTTCTGCGGCGAGGTCGAGGTGATGGGCACAATGGACGAGCTTAAATCGAGGTCGGGAGTGAAAACGCTATCTGACCTTCACAGACCGAATGTTGACAACATCCATATCAAATGTAAGTGCGGCAGCAGGATGAGCAGGGTTCCAGACGTTTTTGATGTGTGGTTTGATTCCGCAGTGGCTTCATGGGCTACCTTGAATTACCCGCGCCATGAAAAAACGTTTAATGCATGGTGGCCTGCCGATTTTATTACTGAAGGGCATGACCAGACAAGAGGCTGGTTCTACTCACAGCTTGGCGCCAGTATGGTGTCGTTTGGAAAAGCTCCGTACAAGAGCGTGCTGATGCACGGTTTTACTCTTGACCTCGAAGGCAAGAAAATGTCAAAGAGTTTGGGTAATGTTGTCTCGCCTGAGGAAATCGTGGCAAAATACGGAGCAGAATCGCTGCGTTTTTATGTGCTCTCACAGAATGCACCGTGGGATGACCTGAAATTCAGCTGGGATGAAGTAGCAAACGTGCACAGAATGCTGAATATCCTATGGAATGTCTACCGCTTCCCCCTGCCTTACATGGTTCTTGATAACTTCAATCCAGTTGATATTGAAGATAATCTTGCCTCTCTCCCCCTTCGCCCTGAAGACAAATGGATTCTCTCAAAAGTGCAGTCGCTCATAAAAAAGGTGGATGATGCCATGTCCGAGTACAATCTTCACAAAGCCACCCGCCCCATTTCAGAGTTCATACTTGAGGACCTCTCGCGCTGGTATGTCCAGCTCATAAGACCGAGGACATGGCGTGAAGCAAACGACCCCGACAAGCTGGCGGCATATTATGCATTATACGAGGTTCTTGTCACAGTGACAAAGCTCATAGCGCCTTTTGTACCCCATATCTCAGAGGAGATGTACCAGAACCTTGTGAGAAACGTTACTGATGCGCCTGCGAGCGTTCACATGTGCGACTGGGTTTCGCCCAAGGAAGAATTTGTGGATACGGAACTTGAAAAAAATATGGATATTATAAGGGAAATAGTCGAGGCGACGAAGAATGCAAGGCAGAAACTAAAGCGCAAGCTGCGGTGGCCTGTGAAAAGGCTCGTTGTGGCACCGAAAACGGATGAGGTCATAAAAGCAGTGGAAAGCCTTGAAGCCGTATTGAAAGAGCAGACCAATGCCAAGGAGATTGTTCTGCTCAGGGCAGGCGAGGTATGGGAAGAACTCGGCGTGGAGGTAATGCCGAATCATGCAGTACTTGGACCTGTGTTTAAAAAAGATGCAGGCAAAGTGATAGCCGACTTAAAGAAAGAGGATGCTAAGGAAATAAAGAAAGCGATTCTTGAGAAGGGAAGCTTCGAACTCAAGGCTGGAATCATCACGGCAGATATGGTGAATTTCAGGGAAACAATCCCGCCTGCAATTGCGCATGCAGAGTTTTCGGGTGGAGATGTGTATGTTGACACGGAACTTACGCGAGAGATCGAGTCAGAGGGCTACAGCCGCGAGGTTATTCGGAGAATCCAGGATATGCGAAAGGAACTTGACCTTGCAGTAGAAGAAGAGATAAAAGTTGTTGTGGAAATCAGGAATGCGGAGGTTGCTGAACTCGTATCCGAATTAAAGGATTTTATTGCAGGGGAAGTGAGGGCGAAGTCGCTGATTATCGGTTCTGGTGTTGATGTTAAAGGCGAGCTTATCAAGGACTGGGATGTTGAGGATGTCAAGATGAGGATGGGAATAGCGAAATTACGTTAAGGCATATCTTGCTGCATCCTCGATGGTGGCGACTTCCCTGACCTGGATTCCTATATCCCCGACATCGCTTCTCTGACCAAGAGGCACAAGAAACAGGACTGCGCCATTCGCCTTGGCTGCCAGCCCTTTTGCACGCGCAGCGCCGATCTGTCCTATCGAATGGTCAGAATTTATTGTTCCTGTTATCAACACGTCCTTTCTGATTGTTTTTCCCTCCATGGCTGCCATAGCTGCCAGCGTCATGGCTGCACCCCCGCTTCCGCCTCCGACGATTAAATTCTGTCCGGGTTCATCGGATCTGATATTGATCAGGATGTCTTTATTTATCAGACTTGTCCTTGCCACATCCCGCGCTACCTGGACAGCGGTCTGGGCTGAGGCTTGGAGTGTCTCATCAACCACCACATTGGCAACGTTAATAAAAAGATTGCTTGCACCTTGTTTAATTATCACTTCAAGTGGAATCACGTGCCCGTTATCGTTTTGATCTACCGCCAGAACGCTATAGTCGCTTTTAGCCACTGTGGTAAGGTTTATAATTTCCTGCGTCTTGTTTTTCAGCAATTCTTGTGTTGCGGACAGGTTGCTTTCAAGGCTTGAGATATTCGATTCAAGCTGTGTTATTTTTTCTTGCTGTGATTCTGAAAGTGCTGTGAGTTCGTCAATCGTGTGGTTCTGTGATTTTATTTTTTCATCTTGTGAGCTAATTTTTTCAAGACTGCCGTATAAGAGAAAAGACGAACTGAACAACAGCACAGCAAGGACTAATATTGTTATCTTGAGCAGCCTGTTATTATGCATACCATACTTTATGGCTGCTTTGCTAATAGATGTTATGATTTCTTATACTTCTAAAACTATATTCTAAAAAATATGGATGAGACTGACATAGAGCTATTGAAATTCATACAGGACGGCATACCGATAGTCCCCGAGCCGTTCAAATCCATAGCAAAGAAACTTTCACTTTCTGAAGACGAGATACTGGAAAGACTGGATACCCTGATAAAAGATGGAGTAATCAGGCGTTTTGGCGCATCTATAGGGCACAGGATAGTAGGAATAACTGCAAATGCAATGTGCACGTGGAATGTACCTCCTGAAAAAGTAGAAGAGGTTGGAGCTATCATGGCAGGTTTTCCAGAGGTCACGCACTGCTACGAACGCCCTCGTTTTCCTGACTGGAAATACAACCTTTATACCATGATACACGCCTATTCGCGTAAGGAATGTGAAAAAATAGCAAAGGAGATATCTCTTGCCACGGGCATAAAGGATTACAGCATACTTTTCAGCGAGAAGGAGTTCAAGAAAACCGGTGTAAGGCTATGAATTTTTTACCCCTGATGCTCAATCTGAAAGATAAAGAAGTGGTTGTTTTCGGGGGAGGAGAGGTCGGTGAGCGAAAAGCAAAGCTATTCTGCGAGCATGCAAGCGTAACTGTGGTGAGCCGGGAATTTACACCACTATTGAACTCCCTGAAGGGAAAAATAAAACTGGTTAAGGTAAAGGATGTTTCTGAAAAAGAGATACCGCAATATCTGAAAGATGCATTTATTGCAATCCCGGCTACAAACGATGCTGCATTGAATGAAAAAATAGCAAAGCTCGCAAGCAAGAGCGGGAAACTTGTGAACCGCGTGGATGACCTGGGTGATATTATCGTGCCTTCTGTGATAGAGCGGGGAGATATTGTAATCGGGATATCCACATTCGGGAAAAGCCCAGCACTTTCAAGATTTATCCGTGAAAGAATCGAGGAGGTAATAACTCCCGAGTTTGCACTCATGTCGAGGCTTCAAAACGAGCTTAGAGAGAAGCTTAAATCCTGTGTGGAAGACCAGAAAAAACGCAAGGAGATCCTGTGGAACATCATCAACGATGATGATGTTTGGGAGGCATTGCGAGAATCCTATGACAAAGCATATATGATAGCTTTAAAACATATAGAGAACGAGAATGACTGAAATATCAAGCATGCTTATCACGCATACCAAGGCGAGCATTGAGGAGATGGAAAGCGCATGGCATGGCGGTATTGACCAATTGCTGCTCCGGCTTAAATCGCATGAACTCGTTGAGGAATGCGCAGTGCTTAAAACCTGCAACCGGGTCGAGGTTTATGTTGTATCGCAAAAGGGGAGCAAGGTTCTTCTTGAATTCGCAAAACACATGAAAGTCTCCTCGCGTATTATCGATTTTCTTGACCATGAGGAATCGCTGCGTCATCTTCTGCGCCTGACCAGTGGATTGGAATCCATGATAGTAGGGGAAGACCAGATTCTCGGTCAGGTGAAGGAATTGTTCCTTCTGGCGAAGAAAGCAGGCACGGTAGAAAGGACGCTTGATACTGCGTTCAGTAAAGCGATACAGGTTGGAAAGCGCATCAGGAGCGAGACCGGAATCAACAAGGGTTCTGTTTCCATCGGTTCTGCGGCGGTAGAACTGGCTGAGAATAATCTTGGGGGTTTGCAAGGAAAGACTGTGATGGTGATAGGCGCTGGCGAGATGGGAACGCTTGTGGCAAAGGCGCTTGCGAATAAGAACATAAAGGTCATTTACGTTGCGAACAGGACTTTTGACAAAGCAGAGGCTCTTGCCTGCGAATTGAAAGGAAGAGCTGTGAAATACGAGTCTTTGGAGAGATATATACCTGTTTCGGATGTTGTAATAAGCGCAACCAAAGCGCCGCATTATGTTCTGACGCAAGAGATTGTATCCCGCGCAATGGACAAAAGGAAAAAAGACCTCATGCTCATCGATATAGGGAGTCCGAGGAACATTGAAAGCAGCGCGGGGGATATTCACGGGGTCAGCCTGCATAATATCGATAGCTTAAGAAGCATAAGCGAGGCGAACCTTGAGAAAAGGAGGGAGGAAGCCAAGAAGGCGGAGCTAATCATCGAGGAGGAACTCATACTGCTGAAGCGACAGTATAAGCGGCAGCAGGCCGACAGGATTATCTCTGCGCTTTATTCGATGATTGAAAAAATTCGCGAGAGGGAGCGCGAGGAAGCGGTGAATAAGCTCAAGGCGAGGCATACCATAGGCGATGTAGAACGGGAAGTTCTTGATGACATGACGCACTCCTTTGCCAATCAAATATTAGCAGAACCCACGAAGATTCTCAGGGATGCGGCTGAGAAGGATGACGAGCTTTTTTTGGAGGCTGTGGCTGAGCTTTTTAAGCTGAACGGGGAGAAGGGGAAGAAGTAAATTTCCATCGGATAAAAAGCGTACAAAAATAACGTATCTACTGCGCGACCAGCCCTCCGTCCACAACCATGGGATGACCGGTGACAAATGAAGCAGCATCAGAGCACAGCCATACCACGGACTCAGCAATCTCCTCTGGCGCTCCCATCCGTCCCATCGGCTCCAT
The DNA here is from genome assembly GCA_964465515.1 of uncultured Candidatus Methanoperedens sp. Taxonomy (GTDB): domain Archaea; phylum Halobacteriota; class Methanosarcinia; order Methanosarcinales; family Methanoperedenaceae; genus Methanoperedens. The sequence goes on from CAYXIP010000051.1 coordinate 10,734, forward strand.
TGCCGTGAACTGCGCCTCAGCCTCAGGCTTGCCGCCTGTGACCCGTTCCACCATCGGGGTGCGGATTACACCGGGACATACGGCATTGACCCTGATACCATCCTTTGCATACTCAAGCGCTGCAACTTTTGTAAGCTGTATTATACCGCCTTTGGATGCACAATAGGCTGGCATTCCCTGGAAACCTACAAGACCAGCAACGGATGCCGTATTAACTATAGACCCACTGCCGTGTTTCCGCATTTCGAGAATCTCATACTTCATGCATAACCATACGCCTTTGAGGTTGATGCTGATGATGCGGTCCCAGTTCTCCTCTGTGCAATCTGCCGTCTTAGCTATAATTCCCTCGATGCCAGCGTTATTGATGGCACAGTCCAGCCTGCCGTAGGTATCGACCGTCCTTTTGACAAGCGCCTCGACATCCTCGGCCTTTGATACGTCAGTCTTAACGAAGATCGATTCACCGCCAGCCTCCTTTATCATCTGCACCGTTTCTTCCCCACCTCTTAATATGACATCTGCTACAACCACCTTTGCTCCTTCTCTGGCAAATGCCAGCGCACAAGCCCTGCCGATCCCTGAACTTCCACCCGTTACAAGCACGACTTTATTCTCCAATCCTAAAAGCATTTTAATCTCTCCTCAATCCTGAAATACTCTTTCTGATTATGTTGCTCAAAGTTTTCCATGTGATTCCCCTATTAATGATTTGTATCAAAGGGACTTATAATTTTCCAGTGCTCTTTGGAATCGCACATACCTTTTTAAACCCTTCCCATTATTATATCCCATCATGCACAAACCCGAACTTCTGGCACCGGTCGCCTGTGAATATCTACAAAAATTGAACGATTATGGGAGATACTCGAAAGAAGTAT
>CAYXIP010000052.1:0-11424 GCA_964465515.1 uncultured Candidatus Methanoperedens sp.
TCTGGTTTCGTCATTGCGAAAAAGTAAAAAAATCACTGGATTTTAAGATTGTGCCTATAACTTATAAATTAAATTTTAATACTTAAATATAAACTCGTGGTTTGAATCAACTTCACAATCCCCTGCGCCAATTCTTGCACCCAGCCCATCCCCAATCCTCGTTCAATGCTCCTGCCAGAACAGCAACGTAAGCCCTAACGCCAGATTTCCATTTCAAGCACTGCGCCGCAGGAGCACAGTCAGAGCATCGCGCCCATGAGTAGTATATAAATGTACGAAAAACCATAAAAGACATTAGAGGTGCAATATGGGAACAAAGACATTGCATGCAATTTTCGACGGCAATGTACTCAGACCGGAGGAAGCTTTGGACTTGGAGCCAAATGCTCGTTATCTCATAACCATCAAACGTAAAGAAGAAAAAGGCAAGCAGAGCCTCTTGGATATACTCAGCAAGTTCTCAGGAAAAGTAGAAGGACCGAAAGACTGGTCGAAAGAGCATGACCATTACCTGTACGGCGTTCCAAAACGAGAAAAAGGGCGCACTGCATGAAAACAAGCAGGTTTTTTCTCGATACAGCTTATGTGCTGGCATTGCTCAACCCAAACGATATCTATCACAGGCAGGCTAAAGCGCTTCTCCTCTCCATGCAATCAGCGCAGGAAATCTGGATAACGGAAGCTGTGTTAATCGAAATAGGCAATGCGCTGGCACGTTCAAATCGTTCCGCTGCCGCAGCCTTCATCAACAGTTGTTATGTTACTCCTAATGTCAGGGTTGTTCCAGTGGATAGCCCATTGCTGAAACGAGCCATAGACTTTTATAATAATCGTGAAGATAAGGAATGGGGATTGACCGACCGCATCTCATTTATTGTAATGTTAGACTGTGGTTTGACAGAAGCATTAACGGCAGATGAGCATTTCCAGCAAGCAGGCTTCAAAGCGTTGCTACTGGAAGAAAAATAGTCGAATCAGCGCCTCCGCCCAAGTAAGGTGACAGAATGCCCGAAAAAATCGATTGGTACGATGAATTCGTTGATTTCAACTACATCCCGGCAAAAGACGACCTGATATGCCTTTATTATTTCGAGCCTGCAAAAGGGATAACCGAGAGAGAAGCCATCGGGAGAATCGCATCCGAGAGTTCAGCAGGCACATGGACAACGCTCCATGAACTGCCTTCAAGGGTGGAAAAGCTCAAGGCACGCGCCTTTGAATTAAAGGGAAGATACGTAAAAGTGGCTTACCCTATCGACCTCTGGGAGCCAGGGAATGCGCCGCAGTTGCTCAGCGGCATAGCTGGCAACATCTTTGGCATGAAAGCCATGCGGAACTTACGGCTTATCGATGCCTCGTTTCCTTCCCGTTATATCAAGCATTTTGGGGGACCTCACCATGGCATTAGGGGAATAAGGAAGCTTTTAAAGCTCAAAAAAAGACCCATCACAGGCGCGGTGCCAAAACCAAAGATTGGCTTCAGCGCTGAGGAACATGCAAGGGTTGCGTACGAAACATGGATGGGCGGGTTTGACCTTGTAAAGGATGATGAAAACCTGACCTCCACTTCCTTTAATCGCTTCGAGGATAGAGTTAAGCGAATGGCAAAATTTAAGGAGAAAGCGCAGAAGCAGACAGGTGAGGAGAAGGATGCACTCCTGAACATCACAGGCGAAACGAAGGAGATGATACGCAGGGCGAAACTGCTCCACGACTTCGGCTTTCGGTTTGCCATGATCGACGTAGTCACCTGCGGCATAGCTTCGGTGCAGACGATGCGCGAGGAATGCGGCGACCTTGGTCTTGCGATACATGCCCACCGCGCCATGCATGCAGCTTTTGACAGGAACCCAAAACATGGGATTACGATGTATTTCCTTGCTAAACTAATGCGTCTGGTAGGCGTTGATGAAATCCATGTAGGCACAGCGGTCGGGAAACTGGTGAGCACCAAAAGGGACGTGATTCAGATTGCAGGTGTGCTCAGGGAGCCAAAAATAAAAGAACCACTACCGCAGGATTGGGGTTCTATAAGACCTGCGCTTCCTGTTTCTTCAGGTGGTCTTCATCCTGGCTTAATACCGCAAGTGATGCACATACTTGGAAATGACTGCACGCTGCTCGTAAGCGGCGGAGTACACGGACATCCACAGGGAACGCAAGCAGGTGCAATGGCTGTGATGCAGGCGATAGAAGCATCAATGGAAGGGATTGACTTGAAGGAGTATGCAAAAAGGCATAAGGAGTTGCAACAGGCGCTGCAAAAATGGCAATATTTAAAACCCAGGTAATTATCTTTTTCTCAACTTTTTTCTTTCGCAGCTTCTTTTCGGGTTTTACCGCTGGGTCTTTTCTTAGAAGGTTTCTTCCTTTTGACCTCTTTTTTCTCTAACTTTACTTCTTCTGTTTCAGGAGTCGGGATTTTTTCTGATGGCGCGCCAGCCTCTTTTTTTATTGCCTGTTCTTCAGGTATCTTTTTAGCAGCCTGTTTCTTTTTACTCTCTCTTTTCACAGGCATCTCCTTGATTTCAGGAAGCTCATCCTCAAGTTTAAGTTGGGTTATTTCTGCACCAATATCGGGTGCGGATGCCATTGGTTTTTCTGGCGGCGTAATATCCTGCGGTTTCATTCCAGAACTTTCGGGCTTTGGTTCAGCAGGAGTTATGTCCATTGTGCCAGCAGATTCTTGCTGTTTTTTTTCAGGTTCGCATTCCTTTCTGAGTTTTCGCAGGCGCATAAACAAAAAAATTGCAATTATTATGAAAACAACGTTTGCTATTCCCAATAGGACGGTTCCGTTAATCCCAGATATGATATCAGTTAATGTCATAATCTCTCCTTCTACGCTGATTTAATATTAACTTAATGCTTTTGATAGCCTCCAAAATTCATCTCCCCGATTTCCCAGCCCAGATATTCCCTGATAATAATGTACGCCATCTCAGGAGGTATAGCCCCCACCTCGGTGCATATCAGGTCAATGTACTCACGCGGCGTCACATCAAACGCAGGATTTTTCACGCACACATTTGAAAACTCCTTCAGTCTTTCCCTGCTTATGACCTCACTGCTGTCGCGCTCCTCTATCTCGACAAGTTCACCCAGTATCGTTTGCGGGCTGAATTTATAGGTCTCTGCAGCAATTATCACGTTTTTTCTTGCTTCATGGGCAGCCAATGCCAGTTGTGAAGTCCCGATCTTATTGATGACCGAACCATTCACGGTCACGGCATCTGCCCCCATTATCACAAGGTCAACATCCTTCATGAAATATCGCACGGCAGAATCCACGATCAAAGAGGTTTTTATCCCCAGAGCGTCAAGCTGTTTTATCGTAATATGCCCCTGCATTCTGGGGCGTGATTCCGTGGCTATAACGTTGATAGTTTTTCCATGCGAATGCGCTGCCGCAAAAATCGAGATTGCAGCCGCAGAATTACAGTGCGTCATTATGGTATCCCCTTCGCGCACCCGACGTTCCCCTATCTCGCCTATCCTCTTGACAGCGCCCTCAGAACTGGCGATAAATTCATCTGCCAGTTTTTTTATACTGGACTTTGCCTCATCCACGGTTTCACCTTTATACCTCATCACAGCCCTAACGGCATTCGGTAATGATACGGCAGTGGGGCGCGTGCCGAGAAGAAGCCCTGCTGCATATTTCATCTTCCTGTTAAACTCATTTAGGTCACTTGTTTTTATTCTTTCTGCATAATCACGAAGCTCCCCTGCCGCAGCCCGGGCAATCCTGCCCGCGCCCCTTATCTCCATGGTTTTTATCTTCTGCGCTGTTTCTTTAAGCTGCTTCATGTTGCTCCATGATGCGGTATATCAAATCCATATTTACATGAGCCTCAACAAACTTTGCAAGCTCCTCTATGCCATCGCCTAATTTCACGTCAGTGTAGGTTAGTCCTCTGCGCCTATATAAATAGCCAAGGAACGAGTTTTGTATATTTTCGTTTTCAAAAAGCCCATGGAGGTACGTACCTATTACAAGCCCGTTGTCGCTCACGCTCCCGTCATCCCCGAAGGCTGGCACCCCTCCTGTTGTCTCACCCATGTGAATCTCATACCCTTTCACTTTTTCACCTTTTATCCGCCCGAGAATGGCTCCATCTCCTGTTACAGTCTTCTCTGTCTGTGTTGTTTTTTTCTCATACACGCCAAAATGAGTGGAAACATCGAGGAGTCCAAGACCCTTTACTGAACATTCGCCGCAGGTTCCCTCTATCCCGCTGTCGCTGATTTCTTTGCCCAGCATCTGGTAGCCCCCGCATATTCCTATAACAGGAATCCCCTTTCCCGCCTCCTTTATTATTCTTTTGTCCATTCCTTTTAAGCTTAATTCTTTCATATCGTTAATGGTATTCTTTGTGCCTGGCAATATAATGGCATCAGGCTCATTTAATTCATCGCCTGGCTCTACATACCTGACATCTGCGTAATTTTCAAGGGGTTCAAAATCCGTGAAGTTCGAGATGTGGCGAAGCCTTATCACCGCTATCCTTATTGGCTTTTTGTTCTGTGTTTTATCTCCTATGGACATGGAGTCCTCGGATGGGATTCTCATATCCATGTACGGGATAATCCCGAGCACAGGGAGACCTGTAAGCTCTTCAAGCTGTTTTAAACCACGGTCGAGCAGTTTCATATCACCCCTGAATTTATTTATCACAATCCCGCGGACAAGCTTTCTTATGTCTTGTGGTAATAACTGCAAGGTGCCATAAATACTGGCAAACACCCCGCCGCGCTCGATATCCCCCACAAGCATTATCGGAGGCTTTGCATAGCGCGCCATGCCGATGTTCACTATATCGCGATCATAAAGGTTGATCTCAGCCGCGCCTCCTGCCCCCTCGATTATTATCACCTCGTGGGCGGATGCGAGCCGGTTATATGCGCCCTTAACGATTGACATTATCCCTTCTATCGAGTCATAATATTCTCCGGCTTCTCTATCTGCATAAGGTTTCCCGAGGATAATCACCTGGGAGAGATGGTCGCCTTTGGGCTTCAGGAGAACAGGATTCATATCAGCACAAGGCTTCTGTCCTGCTGCCTGCGCCTGTATCGCCTGGGCAATTCCAATCTCCCTGCCGTCGTCTGTTACCCATGAGTTAAGGCTCATATTCTGCGCCTTAAAAGGAGCCACGTTATATCGTTTTGATAGAATCCTGCAAAGTGCAGTCACAAGTACGCTTTTACCAACATGGGATGCCGTTCCGATGACCATGAGGTTTTTTGTCATGGCGAAGGTTACTCTATCTTATCCACTCTTGTTACGCGCAACAGTGCATTCAGGGGAACGCCTGAGATGTTATCTATGCCTTTCTTATCCACCAATACTGCAATGGCTACTGGTTTCGCTCCCATGCCCTCAAGCACAGTCACAGCTTCTGAAAGTGTTGTGCCTGTTGTGACCACGTCGTCTACAAGGACGCAGCTCTTTCCCTCTACCTGCGCAAAATTCTGACTTATTGTGCCTTTTATTTCCCGAGCCCCCTCCCATTTCTGCTTATTTGGATGGTATGTGGTAAATTCGCATCCAAGTTCATCTGCTACAAGGTTGGCAAGCGGAATCCCGCTGAGAGCTACCCCTACTACGACATCCACGCACGTCGATTCATCAAGGCAGTCAAGTATCATGTCCGTAAGCGCCCCTGCCACCAGTCTCTGTCTTGTCGAACTTCTGCCAATGTTGCTCCAGTCGATATAGATATCCTTGGGCGCCTGCGCTGCGTCTCCCTTCTTTGCATGGGTCAGGAGCCATGTGGCTGTTTCGCGTGAAATATTGAGCTCATCCGCAATCTGACCTGTTAAGAGCCCGGCAGCCTGAAGTTCAAGAGCTTTCTTGGTAAGTTCTTCGATTGTTTTCATAAATATCAATAGCAAACTACTTTTTCTTTGTATATAAGCGGAACGTTATATTTTTGCTGGCTACATCATGTAGCTCTCAGGTCCTGGCATAGGCATCTCGCTTTTCTTCTCAGGTATGTCAGCTACAAGCGCCTCTGTGGTCAGCATCATGCCTGCTATGCTCGCAGCATTCTGAAGCGCGCTTCTTACCACTTTTACAGGGTCGATTATGCCAGCCTGTATCATATCCACATAAGCATCTGTCTTTGCATCATAACCCATGTTGGGATTCGCTTCAGCTTTCAGCTTCTCCAGCACCACGGAACCTTCCTTGCCTGCATTTGCTGCAATCTGCTTCAGCGGCTCTTCTATGGCATCCCGGACGATTTCAACGCCTATTTTCTGGTCGCCTTCCAGAGAAAAGTTCGTAAGCTCCTTGGCAGCTCTCAACAATGCTACGCCTCCTCCAGCCACCACGCCTTCTTCAATGGCAGCTTTCGTGGCATTCAGGGCATCGTCTATACGCGATTTCTTTTCCTTCAGCTCCGTTTCAGTGGCAGCGCCGACATTAATTACCGCTACGCCTCCTGAAAGCTTGCCCAGTCTTTTCTTCAGGTCGTTCTTCTTATACTCAGACTCCTCAAGCTTGATTCTCCCTTCAAGTATGGAGATCCTCCTCTGGATGTCTTCCTTCTTCCCTTCCCCTTCGATAATTATTGTTTTATCCTTGTTCACCCTGACCTTCTTTGCACTTCCAAGGTCAGAAAGCTTGGCATTCTCAAGCTTCATGCCAAGTTCTTCGCTTATCACATTTGCTCCGGTGAGAGCAGCAATATCCTCAAGCATTTCCTTTCGCTCATCACCAAAGCCGGGAGCTTTAACTGCGCACACCTTAAGCGTGCCTCTTATGATGTTTAGCACAATGGTAGCCAGAGCTTCGCCGTCCACATCCTCGGCGATTATGAGCAGAGGCTTGTTCTCCTTGACTGTAGTTTCCAGGATAGGAAGGAAATCTTTCATGGAGCTTATCTTCTTATCAAAAAGTAGGATAAGCGGGTTTTCAAGCACCGCTTCCATTCCCTCTTTATCTGTTGCCATGTAGGGTGAAATATAGCCTTTATCGAGCTGCATTCCCTCCACCACCTCAAGAGAAGTTTCCATAGATTTTGCCTCCTCGACCGTTATAACGCCTGCTGTCCCTACCTTATCCATGGCATCGGAAATGAGATTTCCTATCACTTCATCGTTGTTCGCAGAGATGGTAGCCACCTGTGTAATCTTTTCCCTTGTCCTGACCTCCTCGCTCATGCCTTTGATGGTATTTACCACGGCTTCGGTAGCTTTGTCTATGCCTCGCTTTATCTCGATAGGATTTGCTCCGACGGTGATGTTCTTCATGCCCCTGTGCAGAATCGCCTGAGCAAGAATCGTAGCAGTGGTTGTCCCATCCCCTGCTACCTCCTGTGTCTTGGTTGCCACTTCTTTCACGAGCTTTGCTCCCATATCCTCATAAGGATCTTTCAGGTCGATTTCTTTTGCTATGGTTACGCCGTCGTTGATGATCGTCGGGCTTCCGAAACTTTTTCCGAGAACTACGTAGCGCCCCTTCGGCCCGAGTGTGATCTTTACTGCTTTGGTTAACTGCTCCACTCCGCTCATGAGAGCCTGCCTTGCTTTCTCGTCGAATATCAGCTGCTTTGCCATGTTATCCCTCTATTTTTGCTATTATATCCTTTGCATCGAGTATGAGGTATTTTTCACCAGCTATTTCCAGCTCCTCTGAACTGTAGCCTGTGTATAATATCATGTCACCTTTCTTTACCGGAAGTTCTTTTTCTTCGATATTGCCTATTTCTACAACAATCCCCTGTTTTCTCTTTTCCTTTGCTGTCTCAGGGATGTATATTCCGCCTCTTGTTTTCTCCTCTTCTTTCACGGGTTTGATTAAAACTCTTTTACCTAATGGTTTTATGTGCATAGGTTCACCTCTTGATTGGTTGAGTTTTATAATGGATTTCTATTGGGTGGAGTCACTCATGTTTGCGGTTTTATAAATAATTTTCTTTTGTGCTTGGGTAATATCATTTCCTGAAATAATTTCCTCTTTCATAATTTCTTTTACTTTTTGTACAGTTTTCATAAAATTCACCAACCAAACATCTTAAAAGCAAAACCGAGCCAGACTTCAGGAGGCATCTTGTTTATGAAAGCCTCATTTGGGGTCTCAGCACGTCCCAAATTGAGTCCAATTGCAGGTACATAACCAGTTAATTTGAATATCTCGTATAGCTGCCGGAAACGCCTTGGGGTAATACCAAGGTACTTGACTGCCAGCTTCTGAGAGATGTTTCCCGAATCATAATCTTTCAAATAATATTTGAGCTTCCGCTTGTTATTGATTTTGACCACATATATAGAATTATTTAGAATGAGGAAATTTTTTCGGGAAAAGATAAAGACAAAATAGAGCCATTCACTTCCCCCAGAATGGATTTCCTCTGCGCTTAATCTCCATAAACGCCATGAGCGCCTCCTTATCCTCAATTTTCATGGATTCGAAAAGCTCCTGCTCCGCTATCTTCGCATGCTTCTCTGGCACGTCTATGTAAAGAATATCCCCTTCCTTTATCTGCCTGCCGACCGTGGGTCCATCTATAGCTACTGCAACTTCCTTGCCTGCCGCAGCTTCGCTCATATTCTCGTTGTGCTCCTGAATCCCTTTTATTGTTCCCACAACAACGCCGTTCTCTTTCATCACATCCATGTTTGTCTTTATCACGCCCCCGAGCACACGAACACCAACAACAGCAGGCTTGCTCTGCCTGAACGTACAGTCAGGCAGTATCGTGAACCTTCCCGGTTTTATAATAGTCTCGTAGCGTTTTTTTTCAATAAGCTGTTTTTGCTCGCTCACCCATTTCTTGTAATCCTCTATTAGTTGATATATGACGTCGTTAATGAATACCTTGATCTCCGAACCTGCAAGCTCTTCCTTTGCATCGGGCAGAATTGCCACTTCAAATCCAACTATCACAGAAAAAAACGGGTCTTTTATGGTCTTTACCTCAGCCACATCCCTTTTTGATATATCGCCTATGTCAGCCCTGCGTATCGGTATATTCTCTTTCCGAAGCTCGTTCACAAGGGCTTCAAGCGAGCCGATTGTATCAGCTTTAATGAATATGCCGTTTGACTCTGTTTCGATCCTCACCGCGTCTATTTCTGATTTTATCGCAGCCGCCACTTCCTCAACATTGTTCGTAGCAACTCTGAGCTGCGAGCCAGCAAGTGCACCTTCAAGGCCGGGGGCTGCGATTTTAACACCGGAGGCCGCAACCACTTTTTTTACCTGTCTGAATTTCTCTTCAGCGCGCATTTCTGAAAGTGGTCTTGGTTTTAAAAGTGCCCTTATTTTTGTGATAATAGGCGCATCCCTGCTTCCCACAACCACAGTATCTCCGATGTTCAGCTCGCCATCGTATAATATCACATCAAGCGTGGTTCCAAGACCTACCTCTTCCTTCACCTCAAGGACAGTCCCAGTACCGGGACCGACTGCCCTGTATTCAAGGTCTTTTTCAAGGAACTTCTGCGCAAGTCCCATCAATACCATGAGGAGGTCGGGTATCCCGTCGCCAGTTTTTGCGCTTACAGGTACAACGCCAATGTTGCGCTGGAAGTCACGAACCCTGTCATACCTGTCAGAGCTGAACCCCATTTCATAGAGTTTACCTATGAGCACGTATATTCTTTCATCGAGCAGCGCCTTTGCATGCTCTGACTGTTCTGGATACGATAGTATGAACGCCTTCTCATGCTTAGGATTCCAGCCCGGGATTTTATCGATCTTGTTCGCAGCCACGATAAACGGTGTCCTGAATCTCTTGAGGATTTCGACTGCTTCTATTGTCTGGGGCTGGAATCCTTCGTTTATGTCCACAACAAGCACGGCAAGGTCGGAGAGCGCCCCGCCTCTTGCCCTGAGCGTGGTGAATGCCCTGTGCCCAGGGGTGTCTATAAAAAGAAGCCCGGGTACCTTTGTCTCGCCCTTGAAGATTGCTCCGCATACTCTTCTTATTACTTCAAGCGGCACTTCTGTTGCGCCTATATGCTGGGTTATGAGACCTGCCTCACGCTCGGCTATCGTGGTGCCCCTTATCTTGTCAAGGAGCGAGGTCTTGCCGTGGTCAACATGCCCCATCACGCACACGATGGGGGTGCGAAGATTCTGTGCCATGAGTTCCTCGGGTTGTGCTGAATAATTTGTGCTGCCTGTTCGCTATACGAAATGATTACCGCTGTTGCTGCGGTCATAATATGTTGTGATGGATTATAAAAACTTGTTATAAGAATTGGTTGAAAATGTAAGAAAGCTTAATGATTTTTAAAAAAAGAAAAGAGAAATGGGGGTTACCCATTTCATTTACGGTGACGTCAGTGCCGACTGATTGTCACTGGCTTCGTTGTTTAGACCAGTCACATTCAAACTGTAATTTGTACCGTTAGCATCGACCATATACAGATTGCTGCTTGGTGTCCAGCTATAGCTGTGGTTGCCAGTTGCAAATGAGTTGCCACTCTGGTTGCCGAATTCCTCGACGTTTACAGTACCCTGAGCGGTGAAGCCTCCAATGCCCCAGTTACCGGTTAGGTTCGTACTGTTGCCGCCATTGAACGCATTGGCATCGAACTTCAGTGCGTACTTCTTCTGGAAGTTGATGTCCACTGCGACATGCGTATGGCATGCAACACAGGCATCGTTGGCTGTGCCATAGCCTTTTCTCAGAAGTCCTCCACTGGCTCTGACGAAATCATTGTGGGCTTCTGTTATGCCTGTATCGTTGGCAAAGGTTGTCAGACCGAATCCACCCGCCGCAAGACTTGCCTCGAATGCATTGGTATGCGAGGCTGTTGAATAATGGCAGTTCGAACACGTTGAGCTAGGATCTGTTGCATCAATCAGCCAGCCAGAATGCATATAGGGTTCTGCTGACTCAATCTCGTATCCAGGAACACCTTTCTCCTGCTCTCCACCGTGGCATTCCATACAGGAAACAAGCGATGCAGCATGGTACCTTGTACCTGGGGTTACCTCTCTTGAGCCTGAACCGTTAAAATCAAGTGCCAATGTGGCTGCATTTATAGTAACCGCTCTTGGATCAACTGCATTGTTCTGTGTTCCTACGGTTTGATCTTTAGGTTTGCCACCCGAGTAGGTAGAGGTTTCTGACATGCGCGAGATATTATATACAATGCCACTGTCAGTCGCACTGATTTGACCGGAGTAGTTGCCAGTCGAATCCCTGTAATCCTTCTGCTCTGCGAATGGCGTCAGATCAAGGTTTTTGGCACTATAGGAACTCCAATCTATTGCCTTACTAGCAGAACCAGTTCCAGTAATCTGCTTCGGGAAATTCCCTGTCTCAAAGTTCTCTATCGTGGTCAAAAGAATTGCAGCCGTGTTTGTTGCTGGTCCTGTTACGTTAGAATATCTTAGGCTCACAATCGCATTGTCGCCGCTTGACATTCCTGCCTCAGCCCTGTGGCAGTATTCGCATTTGA
>CAYXIP010000053.1:0-11168 GCA_964465515.1 uncultured Candidatus Methanoperedens sp.
GAGAAGGAGGTTCGGGAAGGGACGAGGGTGAGGTGAGTTTTTGGACTTTGCTTATGGTTTCCAAAAAATACTTTCACTTTGCTAGGCAATAGTTAATAACCCAAGAACCCATGCGTATAATAGAACTAAACTTAGATAGAGTGGACTTAATAACTCTATCGGGTAGGGCTGAAAAGTGGTAAGAGAATAAAGCATGGGTTTGTGTTAATCGTTTACTTGCCAAAACTTATATATGGGTTGTTGTGTGTATTATGTATCTAAGTTGTATTAATATTTGATATAAATTTGTACTAATAACAAGGATGTGGACGAAGAACTGATTAATGGAATATCATTTGTAAAATCTTCAGTTAATAGACATAAAGTACTAAACACAATTGGAAATGATATGAGGTCTCCAGCTGAAATCGCAAAGCGGACTAATATTCGATTAAATCATGTGAGCATGTATCTTAGTGAGTTAAAAGAAAATAGTTTAGTCGAATGTTTAAATGAAACTGCAAAAAAGGGTCGGCTATATCAATTAACTGATTTAGGTAAAAAAGTGATTGAAATTGTGGATAGGTAATTTCAATGAGCGATATCAAATTTGTAGACAATTCATGGGATTTTAAAGATGATGATACAAAAATAAGCAATCATGGATTCCATACATATCCAGCGATGATGATTCCGCAAATAGCAAGGCGACTAATCGAAACTTATGGTGAAAACGCAAAGGTTTTACTCGATCCTTTTATGGGTTCGGGAACGGCGCTTTTAGAAGCAAAATTGCATGAAAATTTTGATATTGCTTATGGTATAGATATAAATCCACTAGCCCTATTAATTGCTAAAGTTAAAACGACACCAATTGATGAAAAAATATTGATAGAACAGAAAAATATACTTGTCAATAGATCTCTTGAACATAGAACTGAGGTAAATTTTAAGCAAAGTTCTGTAAAAAAACCTTATTTTAATAATATAGATTTTTGGTTTAAACCTAATGTTATTATAGATTTGGCAATCGTTAAAAAAAATATAGAATCTATAAAAATGGAGAATAAAAAACTCGAAAACAATATAAAAGATTTTTTTTGGGTAGCATTTTCTGAAACTGTAAGACGTGTCTCCAATACCAGAAATGGAGAGTTTAAACTTTATAGAAAACCGGAACCGGCATTAAAATTACATAATCCAAATACAATTGCAGAATTTAAAGAAAAGGTTGAATTCAATATAAAGCAGATGGCTATTTTTAATAAAGAATCTAAAAAATGTGAAATAAAGATATTAGCAGAAGATACAAGATTTAAAACTTCAATACCGCCTAATACTGTCGATATTATTGTAACCTCGCCTCCATATGGGGATAGTAGAACTACTGTTGCGTATGGACAGTTTTCTCGTCTCTCAAGTGAATGGCTTGGTTTTGACAAACAAACCGTACGTGATATCGATAAAAAAAGTCTTGGTGGGGTACCTACTACCGAGTTAAAACATAGTCTTAATTCGTTAGCACTTCGAAGGATTATAGATGAAATCCAAACAAAAGATCCAAACAGAGCTAAAGATGTATTGAGTTTTTATGTTGATTTTAATAAATGCGTTATAGAACTTGATAGGGTTATGAAGAGAGGCGGATTTCTCTGCTTTGTTGTAGGCAATCGAACTGTAAAAGGCACCAACATCCCTACTGATGATATAATTGTTGAACTGTTTAAAACTCAAAATAATTACAAGCATCACAAAACAATTGTGCGAAATATACCTAACAAAAGAATGCCGAAAAAGAACAGCCCTACAAATGTAAAAGGAATTTTAGAATCCACAATGAATACTGAGAATATAGTAATTTTAGAAAAAATATAGCAAAGCTATAACTCTTCTACATTAAAAACTGCACTTAAATTTTCTTTTGGGATTCTAAAACCAGAGCCGTGATCATGTGTTTTCCCAAAATTATTACCCGTTTTATAAGCACCTATTCGAATATCATAAACGATAAGCCCTTCTGTGATATTATCTATAAACTTACTAAAAGTTAGACCAGATAATAAAAATGCTTTCTTGAACCTGAAAAACTCTAAGCCCTTCTCTTTTTTAGTATCTGCTTCAATATATGCTATATATTTACATTTTGTCTCTACTCGGTCTCTTAATACTTCAAATGAATAATATATCTCATCAGATATTAATTGACCACTTATTAAATTTTTTATTATTATGAATATCTTTTCATTCTCCTCATCAACTTTTAACTTGAATCCATATTTGTTTTTATATGTATTGAAATCTGAAGCAGATACAGTCGTATGCAAAATTTTTAAATTATGGAATTCTGGGTCTGGTTGTCCATAGGTTTCTCTTAAATGTGTATTGACTCCGTGAGGATAAGTGGGCGATTTTGTGAATAAAGTAACCATGCTTTGAGAAAGTTCTCTTGCAGATTTTAGCTCTAAAATCCCTTGGTAGTCAACAAGTAAATTGTTATTTTCGTGAACTCCAATTAAATCCTCGAAGGTTTTGCCAATTCCAGTATCATGTGCTCTCCTCGATGGTACAAAACCTTTACTCTTGATAGATAAAAAATCTTTTTTAAAACTTCTGATAACTTTGTTTCTTTCAGCATGATGTCCTTTTTTAACATCATATTTTCCACCATCTTCGAATAAGAAATCAAGTGTTTTTTGCACATATTTTTAATAGAAATATTAGATAAAAAACAATAATACATCATTGATACAGCTTAGACACAAAGTAATAACGTCAAAATTTCTCTCATATCCGCCGTAGTTACATGCTTACATGATAGAAAAACCTCACGCCCCTGCGCCCCATCCGCCGATTCCCGGCGCTCTGTGACCTGCGCACTCAGCGCAACCATAAATGCAGCGCCTCATAGTTCGTTTCTGGATTCCGGCGCCTCCCCCTAATGCTCCGAAGCAGGTGCAGGCGCTCGCGGGTCAATATCTTCCCGATATCCTCTGCCGTGCGCGCCGCTATCTAATGAAAAAGTATATACTCATTTAGCCATCTAATACACCATAAAGCAACAACATTAACTGGATTATCAAGGTTCAAATGCCCACATTAACCGCATACATCGAAAAAGATCCCGAAACAGGCTTATACGTGGCAATAGTTCCGGGAATTCCCGGCGCCCATACTCAGGCAGCCACTCTCGATGAGCTTCAGGAGAACCTCAAAGAAGTTCTTGAGCTATGCCTGGAAGAACTGGAGCCTGAGACCAAACAACATCTACCTCAATTTGTCGGAATCCAACAAGTTGAGGTGAGCGCTTGAGCAGGCTTCGGATAATTGATGCCAGAAAAATGGAGAAGCTGCTGTTCAAACTGGGTTTTGAGAGGGTGCGCCAGAAAGGGAGTCATGTGTTTTACAGGCATCCGGACGGAAGAACTACAAGTGTACCGCATCATCCCGGAAGAGATTTGGCACGTCCATTAATAAAAGAAATTTTGAGGGAGATAGAACTTAGCGTTGAGGAATACAATGAGTATTTGATGAAATTGTGAAAACTCAGATGCCTGCCGATTCGTCAGCGTCTGTGACCTGTGCACTCAGCGCAAGCGTAATATGCAGCGCCCCATATTCCACTTCTGGCTTCCGGCGCCTTTCGCCCGATGCTCCGAAGCAGGCGCGAGCGCTCGCGGGTCGGGTATCTTCCCGAAACCTCTGCCGTGCGCGCCGCTGTTTATAGTTTTCCTCGCGTATCTCGCTGCGTCTGTAAAAATTTTTGGTTAAATTACCAAAGTATTTATGCAATTGCATCGTATAAAAAATGGGTGTCCGATATATGGTAGATATTTTAGCAACAGTAATCGTAGTGGTATTGATAATAATAATTCTCGCACAGTCCATCAAGGTTGTCCGGGAATACGAGCGCGTTGTCATCTTCAGGATGGGAAGGTTATTCGGGGCAAAAGGTCCAGGGATATTCCTGATAATTCCAATAATGGACAGGCCAGTGAAGGTTGATCTGCGGATAATCACAATCGATGTTCCAAAACAGACCATAATCACAAGGGATAATGTGAGCGTAGAGGTCGATGCTGTCATTTATTACAGAGTTGTTGAGCCAAAGAACGCAATAACAAAGGTGGAGAACTACAGGATAGCCACGAGCATGCTTGCGCAAACAACGCTTCGCGATATTCTGGGGCAGATAGAACTGGACGACCTGCTCTCGAAACGTGAGGAACTGAACAAGAAACTCCAGGAAGTACTGGATGTGGCAACCGAGCCCTGGGGTATAAAGATAACCGCTGTCACCATACGCGATGTGAGCCTGCCGGAGTCCATGATGCGCGCCATAGCAAAGCAGGCAGAGGCTGAAAGAGAGAGACGCTCAAGGATAATACTTGCAGATGGAGAATTCCAGGCAAGCCAGAAGATGATGGAAGCCGCCGAGTTGTACCAGAAGGTGCCCATCGCCATGAAGCTGAGGGAGCTTCAGACCCTTGCTGAGATTGCAAGAGAGAAGAACCTGATTGTTGTCACGACCGGTGCGCCGGGAAGCGATCTCAGTAATATTGCGGGTCTTACCAGCGCTTTCACAAAGGGTGAAACGAAGGCTGAAGGTAAATGAAGCTTCTGGCTGCTTTATTAATTTTTTCCCTCTTCATACAGGCAGCGAGCGCACAGGTTATGGTAGTGGAACTCAAGGATACCATAACTTCTGCCAGCGCTGGTATTGTGAGCGAAGCGCTTGAAAATGCCAGGCTTGAGGGCGCACAGGCACTCATAATCACCCTGAATACACCTGGCGGCGGGCTTGATGAGACCAAACAAATCCTTGACGCCATCGACACATCGCCTGTGCCTGTAATAGGCTATGTGTATCCGAAAGGCGCCACTGCATGGTCTGCAGGAACGCTGATACTCCTCGGAACGGATATTGCAGCCATGGCGCCGAATACGATAATCGGCTCAGCGCAACCTGTAGAAATAACTTCGCAAGGCTTGCGTCCTGTCACAGAAGAAAAGATCGTAAATGCAGTGGTTGCACTTACGCAGGAAAAGGCAAGGCAGCATGGGAGAAATGTTACCGCAGCAGGTGAATTTATCACAAAAAACCTGAATCTGGATGCCGAACAGGCAAAGGAAGCAAACGTGACGGAGGTTGTTTCACCCAGTATCGAAGAACTGCTAACAAAGGTGGATGGGATGAAGGTAAAGGGCAGGGTGCTTGCGACATCAGGAGCTGATGTTCGCTATTATTCGCCCTCGATTCGCCTCTCGATCCTGAATTTGCTCTCAAACCCGATTCTTGCGGGTCTTCTTTTGCTCGTCGGCATCTTTGCGCTCGTGTTCGGGCTTACAAGCCCTGGCTATGGAGCAGAGATATTCGGGGTAATTTCCATAAGCCTTGGGCTGATTGGGCTTGGTTTCGCGGTAAATATCGCAGCGCTGTTCCTGATCGTTCTTGGCATAGCCCTGTTATTGTTCGAACTTCACATCTCGACCTTCGGGCTCATAGGCGTAGCAGGAATAATATGCATTGTCGTGGGAAGCATATTGCTTGTGCCCGTGGGCTATCCTGGAATGTACTCGCCGCAATTCCAGACAACCATGCTGATAAGCCTGCTTGCGCCTGCTGTTGTCTTTGGGGGATTTCTTGCATTTGCGATCTACAAGATCATGCTGATTCGAAGGAAAAAACCTGCGATTGGAGAAATTGTGGGGGACGTTGCAGAGACAATTGATACTGTAACTCCCGAAGCACCCGGTTTTGTGAGATACCAGGGGGAATACTGGAAGGCAAGGTCTGAGGAGAGGATAGAGCCAAGAACTAAAGTTGTAGTCACAGGAAAAGATGGGCCTGTGTTGATTGTCAGGGAATCGAAGTAATAGCAATTCTCTTCGCTCTCAAATAAGGGAGAAAAAGGGGCAATGCGGGATCATCGGAGGGGATGGATGCGATGCCGACTGCCCCATTCATATTATGAATGTTCCTGTTCATAATATTTTCTGTCTCACATTCCAAATTTTTTCATCATCTTCTGGATATTGAACTTGCCCCCACCCATGCCTTTGATGGTCCTCTGCATCATCTTGTGGTATTTCAGCAGTTCACGTACTTCCTCATATTTCGTCCCCGAGCCGCGAGCAATCCTGGTGATCCTCGGGCTGTTGATGTGCTTGGGGTCTTCAAGCTCCTTATCCGTCATGGAATCCATAATATACTTGTATTTTTTCATCTTTTCCTGTGTTACTGCGAACATGTCATCCGAGACCTTCATTCCCAGCTTGCCCAGCGGTATCATCGACATGACCTGCTTGAGTGGCCCCATTTTGTTCACAGCCTCCATCTGTTTATACATATCCTTCAGTGTAAATTTCCCGCTGAGCATGGCTTCCACATCGAACTCCTCGGTTTTCAGGGTCTCCTCAGCCTTTTCGATAAGGGACTTGATATCCCCCATGCCCAGTAAGCGCGAGATGAACCTGTCAGCTTCGAATTTTTCAAGGTCGTCCGTCGTCTCACCAACGCCTATGAAAGCGATCGCCGAATCTGTCTCGGAGACCGCTGAGAGAGCGCCGCCGCCCTTGGCTGTGCCGTCAAGCTTTGTTATAACAACGCCCGTTATTCCAATGGAGGCGTTGAAGGCACGCGCCTGCTCGCTTGCAAGCTGACCCATCGCAGCATCCAACACGAGGAACTTGTGGTCTGGCTTTGCAACTTTGTGTATCTCTTCCATTTCTTTTATCAGGTCTTTCTCAAGCGCATGCCTGCCCGCGGTATCGATTATCTTCACATCGTATTTTTCAACTGCACGAAGCCCACGCTGCGTAATGCCAACTGCATCCTTCACATCCTTTTCGCCATAGAAAAATATGCCCATGCGGTCGCACAGGGTTTTCAACTGATCGTATGCGCCTGCCCTGAAGGTATCGGCACAGATTACGGCTGATTTCAATCCTTTCCTCTGGAAATAGCGTGCAAGCTTGGCTGTCGTGGTAGTTTTACCGCTTCCCTGCAGCCCCACCATCATTATGGTCTGTGGGGCAAGCTTGACGTTTGCGGTTTTCCCCAGGATATTTATGAGTTCCTGGTAAACAATACGAATCACGTGTTCTCTCGGATTCATTCCCGTGGGGGGGGCTTCCTTGAGCGAGCGCTGCTTTATCCTCTGGGATAACTCCATCACATGCCTGACGTTTACGTCCGCCTGCAGCATGGCGCGCTGGATATCCTTTACCACCTCGTCCACTATCTTCTCATCTATCCTGCTCGCTCCCACGAGTTTTTTAAGTGCGCTTTGCAGGGAATCGCCCAGTTTATCGAGTACCATATTTTCAGTTTTGATTAATGCCTTTGCCTTAAGTTAAAGCTTATGGATTGGAAGCTTTTATATTTAATTATTCCAATCGTAGCTGCTGAGTTATGAGCATTGAATACACGGGGATCAATAAAGAGACTGCAGAAGGAGAGATAAGGAATTTCCTTGATTCATGTCCTGAAGAGACCGTATTTAAAATGGTGATAAATTCAAAAAGGGGTTATCTCCGAATCAAAATAAAGAACCCAGGCAAGGGCAGAATAAAAAAATTGATAGGCAAAATTCGAAGGAAAAAGTTAAATCCTTAATACGTCAATGGCTATATCCCCGAGTGCGTATATGATGAGCGCTATCAGAAGAGCGATTACAACTATATGGATTTGTTTATTATGATTATAAAAAGCGGTTTCAAGTATTGTGATAAAAATCATGAGCAGAACGCCGAGAATGAGACCAAGACCGAGGCGAAGGGCAATATCAGAGAGTATTTGAATCATGTTCAACCTGAAATTGTGCCAATCTGATATAATCCTATTCTTAACAAAAACTATTCAAGGAGGTAACCCATTATAATATCATATGACCAATGAAATTATTATAGGCATCAGCGGCGCTTCGGGTGTGCAGTACGGGATAAGGCTTCTTGAAGCCCTGAAGCAAATTGAAGGATACCAAACTCATCTTGTCATATCCGAATCAGCAAAAAAACTCATCAAGATCGAGACCGAATTTTCCATAAGCGACGTAGAGCAGCTTGGCGACCATGTCTATGACGATGAAGATTTCACAGCGCCTATAGCAAGCGGTTCGCATAAAACAAAAGGCATGATAATCGCGCCGTGCAGTGCGAAGACACTCGCTTCAATAGCAGTGGGGATGTCTGATACATTGATTTCAAGAGCAGCCGATGTCTGCCTGAAAGAAAAACGCCCCCTTGTTTTAATGCTGCGCGAAACCCCACTGAATTTAATCCACGTAGAGAACATGGAAAGGGCGATAAAAGCAGGTGCCTCCATACTGCCGGCATGCCCTGCCTTTTATCCAAAACCCAGAACCATTGAAGACATCATTAATTTCATGGCAGGCAGAGCCCTTGACCTTCTTCGCATCGAGCATATCCTATACAAACGGTGGCGTGAATGAGTTTCAGGGGATTCATAAAAAAGCTCAAAACTGAAGGGAAACTCAGGGAAATAAAAAAACCCCTCTCGCCTGTCTATGAGGTTTCAGCCACAGTCGGGAAAGAGCCTACCCTTTTTACAAATGTCAATGGTTCAAAAGTGGTAATGAACATCCTTGGTTCAAGGGAACTGCTTGCAGAAGCCCTTGGAATTGCACCGGGCGGAATAATAGAATATCTGTCCCTGCGTCTGCCCGAAGGAGAATTAAAGATTGTTAAGGATTCGCCCACAAAAGAAGTTATTGAAAAGCCAGACCTTGAGAAGCTTCCCATCCTCACGCATTTTGAAGGGGACGGCGCCCCTTATATTACCGCTGGCGTGGTTGTTTCTGAATATGAAGGGATAATGAATGCCTCGATCCACAGGCTGCGTGTCATAGGGAAAGATAAGCTTGCTGCGCGGCTTGTGGAATTCAGGCATACGTATAATCTTCACAAGAAAGCCGCAGAGCACGGGGAGCCGCTCCCTGTTGCAATCGTGATAGGAATCGACCCTGTTACATTGTTTGCAGTCTCAACCCGCGTGCCTGAAGGGAAGGAGTTCAATTACGCATCGGCGCTGAGCGGTGAGCCCATCGAGTTATTCGAATGCGAAAACGGCATCAAAGTCCCGCACGCCGAGTTCGTGCTTGAGGGCTACATACATCCCGCTGAGCTTGTGGACGAGGGACCTTTTGTGGATATAAGCGGAACCTACGATATAATCAGGAAGCAGCCTGTTATATATCTCACAAACATGATGCACAGGCGCGACCCCATCTACCATGCCCTCATGCCCGGGAGTAACGAACACAATGTTCTGATGGGTGTGCCGTACGAGCCTTTGATATTCAAGGAAGTCAAAAAAGTGGCGGATGTGAAAAATGTCGTGCTCACACCGGGAGGGTGCTGGTATTTCCATGCTGTGGTGCAAATAAATAAAAATAGCGACGAGGATGCAACGAAAGCTATTGACGCCGCATTTTCTGCGCACAAGAGCCTGAAACATGTGATTATCGTGGACGAGGACATCAATATTTTCGATCCGAATGATATCGAGTTTGCGATAGCGACGAGACTGAAAGGAGATGAGGATATCTATATTTATCCCAATGTCAGGGGAAGCACCCTTGACCCGCGCTCGGAGAATGGCATCGGGACGAAAGTGGGTATCGATGCAACGATGGATTTGAGCAAGAAATGGAAGTTTCAGAGAGTGGCTAAGCCGAAGGTATGAGTGAAAATAAACCGCAGATGAACGCAGATAAACGCAGATATATAAACAACGAATTCGTACGAACTGATACGAACTCAAGCCATAAAGAGTTGGTACGAGTTCGTATTAGTTCGCTGTTAATTTCCACTTTGCTGCTCTTTTCCATCTCGGTGTATGAGCTGGCGGCGCAGATTCATAGAACACGGATGACACGGATCGGACGGATTTTCACCGATACGAAATCAATGCGCATCATATCCGACTTTGCGAACTTTGCGCTCTCTGCGGTGAAATTTTCTTTGTGTCCTCTGTGCTCTCTGTGGTTTTTCAAACCAGAAAATAATCGCTTCATGGGGGCATAGATGTACCTCACGCCTGATGAAGAAAAAATTTTCAACGGAGAGCGAGGCGCTACATACCAGAAAGCCATTGAGATACTCGCAGCCCTCGGTGATATCTACAGCGCCGACAGGCTGATTCCCATAAAGAGCGCACAGATAGCTGGTGTCTCTTACAAGACCATAGGCGAAGCCGGTCTTGAGTGGATATCCGATTTGAAGGGAAAAGTCGCAGTACCTTCAATTTTAAATCCCGCCGGGATGGACATGGAATGCTGGAAGGAGATGGGAATAAGCGAGGATTTTGCAGAAAAGCAGGAAAAAATACTAAAGGCGTACGAGGCGCTGGGCGTGAGGGCAGAATGCTCCTGCACTCCATATCACATCTTCGATAATCTTGCGAGTTTCGGAGACCATGTGGCATGGAGTGAATCCTCAGCAGTATCGTATGCCAACTCCGTCATCGGAGCAAGAACGAACCGAGAAGGAGGA
This sequence comes from uncultured Candidatus Methanoperedens sp., assembly GCA_964465515.1. Lineage (GTDB taxonomy): Archaea > Halobacteriota > Methanosarcinia > Methanosarcinales > Methanoperedenaceae > Methanoperedens. The sequence continues at coordinate 10,492 of CAYXIP010000053.1, forward strand.
CCGAGCGCGCTTGCTGCGGCGCTGATAGGCAAAACTCCGAATTACGGCTTTCATCTTGATGAAAATAGAATTCCTGATATTTTGATTAAGGTCAAGGCAGAGCTTCATGATGCTGATTACGGAGCACTCGGATATATTGTTGGGGAGGTGGTTGGCGATAAAGTGCCTCTTTTTAAACTGGAATCAAAACCGTCAAATGACGAACTCAAATCCCTCGGCGCGGCAATGGCAGCCTCAGGCGCTGTGGCGCTGTATCACGTTGAAGGCACAACGCCTGAAGCCGGGAAATACGAAGCGCCGAATGAGAAGATTACGATTGAGGAAGCGCAGATAAAGGAGGTTTATGAGTCCCCGTATTTAAATACGGGGCATTCGTCTGGCGAGCCTGATTTGATCGCATTCGGCTGTCCGCACAGCAGCGTTGATGAGCTCGAAAGACTGGCGCGGCTTTTGAACGGCAGAAAAGTGAAAAAGGAAGTATGGATATGCACCTCGCGAGCCATCAAGAACAGGTGTCCTGAACTGATAAAAAAAATCGAGAAAAGCGGCGCTAAGGTTTTTTGCGACACATGCATGGTGGTTTCGCCTGCAAGCGAGAGGTTTTCGTGCATGATGGTGAACTCCGGAAAAGCGCACAAGTATGTGCCCAACCTCTGCGGCGCGAGGAGTATTATGGC
>CAYXIP010000054.1:0-758 GCA_964465515.1 uncultured Candidatus Methanoperedens sp.
CTCCAAGAGCATCGGTCCGTCTTTGAATTTCAATCACTAAATCAAGTTTCCAGTTATAATCATCGAATAGCCTGTTTGCATTATCAAATATACCTTTTATTCTTTCTTCCTCTGCTTGCGTCTGTTCTTGTAATTTTCTTTCCAATTCTTGCCTTTGCCTTTCTTGTTCCTGCCTCTGCCATTCTTGTCTCTGCCTTTCCCACTCCTGTTCTTGCTTCTGTCTTGCTATTTGTTCTTTCAATTTCTCCTGCTCTAACTCTTGCTGCTTTATCTTCTCTTGAAGTATTGCTTTCTCATACTGCTGTTCGTTGTAGTAGTTAACAAAGACCATCGCTACAACGATAGCTACTGCCACTCCAATTATAGAAATTGCATATTTCACATTGTTCATTGCTCTCACTATCCACAAGAGAATTGATTTGAAATGCGCGCAAGCATCAAGTTTCGGTCAATTGATTTCTTTATTCTTGTTAATTGGTAAATGTATTCAGAAACTTATAATCTTTCCATTGAGGTGACATATTAAGATTCAAATAGATTGTTATGGGTCGAAAAGGCTTGATCTGTCTTTAGCTCTCTCATCTAAAAAAACTTACTGAATATTCCCTGCGCCTCTCGGTGATGGAACCTCGTCCTTGCCTCCTCACCCCATGCTCCTTCCCAAATCTGCCCCTCGTTCCCGCAAACGCAGCCCTTCTACGCGCCTCATCGCACAGCGCCTCGCCCCCGGCGCATTCCCCGCTCTCTCGATTTTTTCA
>CAYXIP010000054.1:858-10799 GCA_964465515.1 uncultured Candidatus Methanoperedens sp.
CATAGCCTGCTTCGTTTGCCTATCGGCGCGCCAAACAGTCAAAAATAGTTAAATCGGTGGTGAAACCTCGTTCTCGCCTCCCTCACCCCATGCTCCTCTCAAGCCTGCCCCTTGTTTCCGCAAACACATCCCCGATGCGCCCCTCATCGCACAGCGCCTCGCCCCCGGCGCATTCCCCGCTCTCTCGATTTTTTCATAATACCTGACAATAAATCTGCGTTCATCTTCGTTTATCTGCGGTTCGTGTTTTCGATAGGCATAGCCTGCTTCGTTTGCCTATCGGCGCGCCAAACAGTCAAAAATAGTTAAATCTGAATCCTGCCCCTCGTTCCCGCAAACGCAGCCCTGATGTGCGCCTCATCGCACGGCGCCTCGCCCAAGCTCACTCCTATGCGCTCGCTACGTTCCGCTGGTCAATGTATGGCTTATGCTATGGCTGACGCTTCCACTTTAACTCTTCCGATAACAAATTCTTCTCTAATGGGCGCTTCTTCCCTTTCCTCTTTTAAAGCAAGAAGGTGCGCTTCTATTGCTTCCTGTATATTTTTCATCGTCTCCTCTATCGTCTCGCCCTGAGAATAGCAGCCGGGAAGAGACGGCACTTCTGCCCAGAAGCCTCCTTCTTCAGCCCGATATATTATTACTGTGTATTCCATTGTATCACGTCCTATTTCAATAAATTCAGGAATTCTTCATCTGTTAAACCAGCCTTTTTAATTGCTGCTTTGAGCAGTCCGATTTTAAGTTCTTTTGAGCCAGGTATTGTTATAATCTGTCCGTTTGGCATCTTAATATTAACGTGGTCTCCTTTACCTCTTCTTGGGATACCCCCTGCTTTTATAAAAACTTTCATGGCATCTTTCCCTTTGATGTTTTTAAGCTGCTTCATTGCTACTTTGCCTCAAGTTCTATCGCATACTATATAGCGTATATATGATAAAAGTACTTTAATTACACTTTGCATTTCAGTGGTAGAACCTCGTCCGTCCCCACACCCATGCCTCTTCCCAATCCCCCTTGCTCCCGCAAACGCAGCCCTTATGTGCGCCTCATCGCACAGCGCCTCGCCCCCCCGGCGCATTCCCCGCGCTCGCTACATTCCTGCTGGCAGCTCGATTTTAATAGATGATAGCGCCGATGTCGATAACCTTAATATCAATTAAAACAATTGTTTTAATTATGCCCACAACCATTACAATAAACGAGAGAACAAAACAAAGGTTATCAGGCTATAAGTTCGGCGACTGGACTTTTGATAATGTTCTGAATATGCTTATGGACAGGGTATCAATCGAGGACGTAAGCGCGGAACATATCAAAGAGCACTATCGCCGCCTTGCCGATTTTAAGGGGATTTCAAAAGAGGAATTTAAATCCCGAATGAAGAAAAGAGCTTCAAGTGGAAGTTGAGATAGTTGAGCAGCGATACAACTCCATACGAAGTTCTTATCGATGAAAGAGTTGAAAAAGATTTAGACAAAGTCCCAAAGTACGTTACTGAAAAATTTCTAAAACTGCTTGATCAATTCGAGAAGAATCCTATTAGACCAAGATCTGGTTTTGATGTAAAGCCCATGGAAGGATACCCTGGCAATACATATCGATTGAGGATTGGTAAGTACAGGGTTCTTTATTCCGTGGACAATGAGAATAAGAAAGTCAGGATAACTTCAGTCCGGCATAGAGGCGGTGCGTATTGAGGTGTTCCGTGCGCTCCTCAGTGCTGAAACTCCTCCCTCACCCCATGCTCCTTCCCAAGCCTGCCCCTGTTCCCGCAAACACAGCCCTGATGCGCCCCATCGCACAGTGCCTCGCCCCCGGCGCATTCCCCGCGCGCGGCATTTCCGCCGGTCGCTTAATTCACCACAGCTTAGAGAAGCCATTAGCGGAAAATATTAATAATATAAAGAATACTAATACTACAAGTGGAACTTAAGATTAACTGGAATCACAAAAGATGCAAACATGCGATTGAGCGAATGTGGCTACGAGGAGTTTCCATGGACGAAGTAAAAGATGCCATTATCAAAGGGAAAAAATCAAAGCAAGTGGACACAGGTTTAGTAGAAGCTTTCTACAGGTTCTTCAGCGTGGTGTATGACGAACAAGTACTGAAAAATAAAGAAATGAGAAAGATATATCCCGTCACTGTAAAATTGTGGTGATAACATGAATGAAGAAATCCCGTATAAATGTACCTGCGGCGGCGAATTAAAAAAATCAAAAGTTGAAGTGGAATTTTTTGGAATCAATTTTGGATTGAGAGACGCTGAGGTTTGTACTTCGTGCGGCTCGGAGTATCTTGACCAAGAGACATTAAAAGAGATTGAAACCGAAGTTAAAAAGAAGAATATTTTCGGATTGGAACGGAAGTTATCTGTCACAAAATCTGGAAATTCGTTAGTTATAAGGATTCCCCCAGAGATTGCAAAGTTCCTTGGCATTCATTATAAATCTATAGTTCAACTTTTCCCCGTTGATAAAGATAAATTAGAAATCAAGATTGTAAGCTGAAATTTTTAAAACAAAAAGCTAACCCCCGCGCATTCCCACGCCGTGCCTGTATAGCGGCACAACAAATCTGCGTTTATGCGGTTCGCGTTTCGATAGTCATAGCCTGCTTCGCTTGCCTATTGGCGCGCCGAACAGTTAAAAATAGTTAAATCTGAGTTCGTACGAGTTCGTATTAGTTCGTTGTCATGTCGTATGTGCGTATCTCAGTGGTGGAACCTCGTCCTCGCTTCCCTGGCAAGATGCTCCTTCTCAAGCTTGCTTTTAGTCTCCGCAAACAAGTCCCTGATACGCGCCTCATCGCACAGCATCTCGTCCTCGGCGCATTCCCCGCTCTCCCTGCACTCCTGCGCAAGGCGGAGGGCGCGTTCTTCCAGGTTCGGCAGCGTGTCATTCAGCGTATGCGTCAGCCACGCATCATCCTTGCTCAGCACCCCTACGAACATGGAAGGGAGAACATCCTTTTCTATGGATTCAAGCCTTTTCCTGGCACTTACCGTTCCCATCAAAACTATGTTAATTTTATTATGATATAAAACTTGGCTTTATCGATTAAAATAAAGAATTCAATCAGGGTTTAATCTAACACGACCTCGATATCAGAAATCTTTAATGCTTGGAGCATTTCAATTTCATGTCTAATCTCTGACATTTCAACTTTTTTGCTCCAGACCCTTCCCTTAAAGATATAACCCAGATCTTGTAATATTTTATTATCCAGCTTATGTGTCTCTTTTCTTAAAATTATGGTTGTCATGTTTCCAAACTGATTAGTCTACCATCATATTTAACCTTAGACTGTATGGAGTTAGAGCTCGACGAGCAATCCAAGAGGATCGAAGTTATTAAGCTCTCTCATAATTAAAATTTTTCATTATTATTAATTCTCAAATAGTTTTATATTTATAGAAATACTATATGATAATAAGGAGACGAGAGTAAGAATGGACATATTTGAAGTATTATCCGCTATCTCAAAGAGAAAGAAAGCACTCATACATAGCGGTATAAATGAACATGAAGCATTGATGAAAGCAGAAGTTGATGTATCTAAGGAATATCACATATCGCTTTTTGACATCAAGAAATTAGTTAGAGCATGAATTAAAACGTGTGCGCCCGAAGCAGTTGAAAGGCTTTTAAGAACAACCCTAAAGGCTTAAATAAGCCTAAGTGTTAATAGGTACGAACTCCCAGATTGACTTTAACACTTTTACTACTTGTTGGCAAAGTGTTAATAGCGCTTATCCACTAAAAGAGCCGGGCCCGTGGTCTAGCTGGTTATGACGTCGCCTTGACATGGCGGAGGTCCGGAGTTCGAATCTCCGCGGGCCCATCAACGCTTTTTTTCCATTCACCAAAACTAACCCCTAACAACCCTGTACAACGTATCGCGCTGCTGTGGCATGCGGTTTATCTCCTTAATCAGAAGCTCAAACTCTTGCGGTGCCATATATTCGCCACTCGTGGCTCCTGCGCTCTTTGAGATTTTTTCTTCCATCAGTGTTCCCCCGAGGTCGTTGGCGCCGCAATCGAGCGCGGATAGCGCCAGTTTTTTGCCGAGTTTCACCCAGCTTGCTTGGATATTCTCGATATACGGGTAGAGAAGCACCCTTGCCAGCGCATGTAATTTTAAATCCTCAATCCCGCGGGAAACTTTTATTTCTGCTCCCAGCCTGTTGTTATAAGGCATAAAAGGGAGAGGTACAAATTCCGTGAACCCGCATGTTTTCTTCTGCAGCTCCCGTATTATTAGCAGATGCTCGATCCTTTCCTGCAATGTTTCTATATGTCCATACATGATTGTGGCTGTGGTTGGAATCCCCAGCCTGTGGGCAGTCCTGATAACACTCATCCATTCGTGTGTGGTAAGCTTATCGGGGCAGATTTCCTCCCTTACCCTGTCCACGAGTATCTCAGCAGCAGTTCCCGGCATCGAGCCGAGACCTGATTTCTTAAGGCAGGATAAGGTCTCTTTCAAACTCATATTGCTGTTCCGCGCAGCATGAAATACTTCCATGGGGGAAAAGGCATGAAGATGTATTTCTGGAAATTCTCTCCTGATTCTCTCAAGAAGCTCACAGTAGTTGGAAACATTCCACTCAGGAAGAAGCCCGCCCTGGATGCATATCTCAGTTGCATTGATATCGACAGCGGCTTTTACTTTTTCAAGAATCTCAAGGTTGGACATTATATATCCGTCATGCCTCTTGAATGCACAGAATTTGCATGTCCCGACGCACCTGTTCGTGAAATTTATATTCCTGTTAATCACGTAAGTGACCGTGTCCCCGGCTGCCTTTTTGCGAAGTTTATCGGCAAGGGAAAAAAGAAAAGAAGGTTTATCATATAGAATGAGTGCATCATCCAGCGTGCATTTTCCTGCCTCGGCTATGCTTTGCAAATCGTCATGGATGCTGCGCAGTTCCTGGATGACATGTAGTTTCTTTATAGTACCACCAGAATTTGCAGTCCTAATGCGGTACTCATTTATATCTTTTCCGAAAACCTTCGGCATCAGAAAGTTTCCTGATGAGATGCGAAATCTCCTTACTGTACCACTTTTTTTTTACGTATTGCGGATATATGGGCAACCGCTCACGCAGGGGGATATCCACCATGGCTTGCAGTTCTGAAACATTCGGCCATGGGGATTCAGGATTGATGTAGTCTATGGTTTCGGGCGAGATGCCTCCCAGGTCAGAAGCGCCGCACCTCACCAGCTCTTTTGGGGAAATCAGGTTGGGTGAAACCTGTATTGCCACATCGCCTGGAAGTATCTCTCTTGCCATGGAGACCGTGCTTTTCATCTCCTCTAATCCAGGAGCATGAAGCGAAGCCATTCGGGTTTGATGCTTGGGGACAAAATTCTGGATTATTACCTCCTGGATGTGCCCGAATCTTTCATGGAGTTCTCGTATTTTTTGAACCGAGTTCACCCTGTCTTCCCATGTTTCACCGATTCCCACAAGTATGCCTGTGGTAAATGGGATGCCGAGTTCTCCTGCCATCTCTATGTTTTTTATACGCGATGAGGGAATCTTGCCCCTGCAGCCTTCATGCGCCTTTATAATTCCCACGGTCTCAAGCATGAGTCCAATGCTTGCATTGTACGGTTTTAATTTTTCAAACTCCGAGCGCTCAAGCAAGCCCGGGTTGCTGTGGGGCAAAAGCCCGATGCGTATTGAAAGCCGGCACATATCATCAAGATAATCGATAATGGTATCATATCCAAGCATGGAAAGCCGTTCCCTGAAGCCCTGAACTTCTTCAGGCTTCTCGCCAAACGTGAAAAGCGCCTCGGAGCAGCCGGAACGTACGCCTCTTGTAAGAATGTCCTTCACTTCCGAAGGTGAAAGAAGTTTTGCTTCGGGATGCGCGATATCACGACTGAAACCGCAGTAAGCGCAATTATTCCTGCAGATATTGGTGAGCGGGATAAAGACATTGCGGGAGTATGTGACGAATCGGGACATGGATAGTAATTGAATTAAATGGTACATAACAATGCCGAATAAAGGAACCGCAGATAAAAGCGCCCAGAGTCACGCCTCTGGAGGGCGTGTACACGTATTGCTTCGCAATACGTGGGCGCGGGAGTCGAGAACCCGCAGGGTTTCGGCATGATAAACGCAGATGGCGGTACAATGCGTTAGTTTAAAGTAACCCGAAGGATATCTAACGTTCCCCGAAGCGGGGGTAACCAAGCGGCCAAAGGTGCAGGACTTAAGATCCTGTTTCGCAGGAATTCGTGGGTTCAAATCCCATCCCCCGCATATAATTACTTAAGAAGTAGAATGGAGAGTGAAGTAGAATTTTTATAGTAGAAAAATCAATCATTATAGTGGAGGTAAAACTATGCCATTCGGAATGATGGACGGTTACGGTTATGGTTATGGTTATGGGATGATGATTTTGGAGTTGATATTCTGGCTCCTTGTGCTCATCGGGCTTGTGCTGCTCATCAAATACCTTTGGGAAGGCGGCGCTAAGAAAGAAGAATCTGCCCTTGAAATCCTGAAGAAGAAGTACGCCAGGGGAGAGATAAGCAAGGAAGAATTTGAAGAGAAAAAGAAAGACCTGCTATAAAATAGGATGAAGGTAATTTAAAATGTACAACTACAAAAAACCAGTTACTTTGAGTTATACCGATGCAGTTACAAGAGTAAAGGAAGAACTGAAAAAAGAAGGTTTTGGAGTCCTCACAGAAATAGACGTAAAGCAAACTCTCAAGACCAAACTCAACGTTGATTTCGAGGATTACATAATCCTGGGAGCATGCAATCCACCGTTAGCTCACCAGGCACTGACTGCCGAGCGCGATATCGGAGTTCTGCTTCCATGCAATGTCATCGTTTATGTACAGGGTGGAAAAACCTACGTCAGCGCGGTCTTACCTACTGTGCAGCTTGGAAAAGTCGGCAATCCAAAACTTATGCCAATTGCAGAGCAGGTTGAGAACAAGCTCAAAAAGGTGGTGGATGCAACAGCCGAGAAATGACAGAATTAAACCTGGAGGTAAGTCATGAATAAGAAAATACTTGCTATATTGGCTGTTATATTGGTTGTTGTAGGCATCGCTGGATTGGTTCTCAGTTCCAGTTACTCTCCTTACACTTATGGAAGGTATTCGCCTCAGTGGAGTGGCTACGGAGGCATGGGAAGCATGATGGGTTATGGCATGATGGGCGCTGGCATGATGGAAAACATGATGCAGATGATGGGAGGGAATATGCTTATAAGCGGCGGCGTCCCATATAATTCAAATGGAAGTTTGGTTAACCTGGAGCAGGCAAGGGATATTGCAAATAGATATCTGGCTTCCCAGAATAATCCCGATCTTGAACTCGCTGACCTGGAAGAATGGGAATTCAACTTCTATGCCGAATATAAGGAGAAAACCACCGGAATAAAAGCATTTCAGATAGTCATTGATAGATATAGCGGTATTATTTCTCCCGAAATGGGTCCCGCTATGATGTGGAACACGAAATATGGTATCTTGGGATTGCAGGCAGGAGCGGTGACAGTAACAAAAGAGCAGGCGAAAGGATTTGCCCAGCAATTTTTAGATTCCCGGCTCTCTGGCACGAGAGCAGAAGATGGCGGAATTTTCTATGGCTACTACCATTTTGATGTAAAGAAGGATAACAAAATGTATGGCATGCTGGATGTGAACGGTTACTCAGGGCAGGTATGGTACCATACATGGCATGGAAATTTCATTCAAGAAGAATGAGATAAAAGGTAGAGGGGTATATGTTACAGAATCATATGCCCCTTCTCTGAAATTTTTTCACGCCCTAACTCACAGTAAAGGAGGCAATCATGCCTGCCTCTGCGTGTTCTGGTATATGGCAGTGCATCAACCATTTTCCCGGGTTAGTAAATTCAACGAGGATATCTATGTTGCTCCCGGCAGGTACGAGGACAGTATCTTTCCATACTAAATTATCACTGGATTTCCCATCTTGCGTCAGAACAAGGAAGCGCTGTCCGTGCAGGTGTATAGGATGCTGCATCGGATGCATTGATGTTGGATCGTTGAAGATTCTGATCTTCTTTACATCGCCGACCTTCACCTGGTAGTTGGGTTTCTCGTTCCCGGTTACATTATCCTTTATCATCCACTTTACATTCTCGGTTGTTGACATGCTGTTCATCACAGCCATACCCTCATCCTCGTCCCACTCTATCGGCTCAACAGCCATCGCCATGGTTTCAAGTTCCTCTGCCAGTTTTCCGCTGATATTAACGGTGAGATCAAGCTTATAATCCGGTGCTGTGGAACGATATTTTTTGAACGGCGCTACATCGCTTATAACGTCATAATTTTTCTTGAGAATCGAGAAGCTCTTTGATCTCATACTGAAAGATGCCTCATCAAAAACTTTCACTGTGCCGAGTACGTATGTCTTCACTGTGTTATTCCCTTCTGGAATGTTATTAAGAATCCGGAATGTGCCAGGCTTATCAAAGAGAACGTCTACAATGTACCGCTCTCCAACGCTGAGTACGATAGAATCCACAAAAGTTTCTTTTTCATATCTCCCTGAATCTCCCCCGACTAATTTCATCTTGGCATTTTCGATTGAAAAATTAAATGTTCTCGTGTTTGCGGAATCAGTGAGATAAAAACGTACTACTTCCCCCTTCTTCACGTTCAATTGATAATCCGCCTCTCCATTGATCAGCATGACATTCCCGAATCGTCCTGTCAGCGTGAAATCTGCGAAATCTCTGTTAAAAGAGTAGATATCGCCACTTTCGTTAATTTTGATATCGTCTAGAAACAGAGCCGCCTCTTTATCCACAGAACCGCTCATGTGGTGGGCAGGTTCAACAAGTATATTCCCGTATAGTCCCATTTCCTGACCTATATCATCTCTTATATGTGGATGGTACCAGTAGATGCCCTCATCCGGGAAATCTAACTTATAGAGAAAGCTTTCTCCTGGCTTGATAGGTTCTTGCGTAACATTCGGAACTCCATCGAATCTGTTCTCCAGCCTCAAACCGTGCCAGTGGACAGTGGTACTTATATCAAGGTTATTTGTGAAATTAACGTAGATGCTGCTGCCCTGCTCTACCTTTATCATGGGTCCGGGGATCTGACCGTTGTAGCCGTACATGGTAACATTGCTGCCATTAATATTTTTTAAAACAGACTTTGCCTCAAGCTGGATTGTCGCTCCATCAGGGATATGGTGATTGCCCATATCCATGTCAATGTCCATATACATACGATTAATCGCGGCGCCTACCTGTTGGTAATTCTTAGACGCTGAAGCTCCAGGTAATGTTACAAAAACTGCTACTGTTAATAGCAGCAGTGCTGATATTAGTTTTCTATCCATTTATTTACCTCCTTATTCTCCCGTTTTTAAATCAGTGTCTGTTATACAAGGTATAACTACCCCCGATTGTAGTATTTAAATATCATTCTTTATTTATGTAGTTTTTGGTTTAAAGGGCTTTGGGACAAAAACATTAGATGGACAAAGTTTTGTTCAAAATAGCCTCATCTTCAGGCAATAAAACCACATCTCGTACGTAGAACTCAGCGTTGTATTCCCTTAAAAACTGCACGACTCTGTCAATATTCCCTTCAGAGACAATAATAACTCCTCTTATTAATTTTATGTGAGGTATACTGTCAAGCAGCCCCTTCCTTCTATAGTGGTACTTTCCTCCATGTGAGCTTGTCTGCTGCCCATAGAATTTCTTGCAGAATTGATCAATATTCTTACGGCTATTATTCTTGAATATCGTGAAAACTACAATTTTACCAAGCATTATGTATTAATAGTATACATAAGTATAAATACTTTGTTATCCATTATGCAAACATGGGCGGAGAAAGACCTGAACAAAGAAAGTTCAACAAAATAATGGAGATGCTGAAGAACGATGAATTCAAGTACACACCA
>CAYXIP010000055.1:0-10784 GCA_964465515.1 uncultured Candidatus Methanoperedens sp.
GGGGATATGAAAGAGATGAAAGGGGATATTAAGCAGATTTTGATAAAACAGGAAGAAACAATACATGAAATAAAAAATATACGATACGACCTGAAATCCTATCTGGACACAAGATTTGAAGAAGTATTTTCAGAGATAAGCAAAATAAAAGAGAAAATAGGGTTGAGCTAACAACCCTGTGAGGCAGGTTGCAATTGTCAAGCTTACACCACACATTTTCTTTTTCAGTAGTGTTTAATTACAGGTCATGTAATATTGAATGCGATGTTTCAACTGCCCATTAAAAAGGATATATTAGACAACGATTTAACCAAGCTCCCTGCAGTTGTTTATCTGACTCTGCTCTTCCTGATTTCCCGTGTCCCTTTTATAGCTCTCGGCTTCAGCGCATTTACAAATCCCACAGACCAGGATGTGCTCGCTGTCGTGAATTCAGCATATCTGCTCCGATATGAGCATGTTTATGCTGTCTCGCGTTTTCCAGGTTATCCATTTTATGAAATAATTAATTCATTACTCATCGGAGGAGGCTGGATATTTACAAATATAGCAACAGCAGTTGCTTCTTTCATATCGTTGATGCTGTTCGGTAAGATTCTTAACCTTTTTGAAATAAAAAATAAAGCATTGTTACTGCTTACATTTGCTTTTATTCCTGTAATCTGGATTAACAGCACCATTACCATGGATTATATGTGGGCACTGATGTTTATATTACTGGCTTGTCTTTTTGTATTTACAGGCAGATACCAATTGGCAGGAATCTCCATGGGATTTGCTATCGGAACCAGGTTCACCTCAGCGTTTATGATTCTTCCTGTTGTGCTCTGGCTTCTCTCAGAAAAAGTAAATCGCAGGAGAATCTTGATTTTTATCTCTACCACAGCCGGTACCGCAGTTCTGCTGTTCTTGCCTGTGATCTACAGGTACAAGCTTGATTTTTTTCAGGGTTCCGGCTTTCTTTATACAACGCCAGTAGGGAAATCCATAAGCATAGCAGTTGGTTCTTTTCTATCTGCACTCAGTAACATGGTAATGGAATTATTCGGCATAGCAGCACTGGCTGTGCTTATTTTTTTTGCGATATTGACTGTTAAAAATAAACCAATTCATAGCCCAGAGCGCAGTCATTTATTGAATTTCTGCTGGTTGACCATGGTCATTTTTATTATACTTTACTTTATATTCCCATACAAGGTCGCATATCTGATTCCAATTGTTCCATGGGGTTTAATTGCTTTAAATGAAAAACTCGAAAAGAAATTTACAATTATTATATGTATTCTATTATTAATGAACAGCGCAGTATCGGTCAAAATCGCAAGCGATGATGTTAAACCTTCAATCAAACTCGACCCGGGAGTTGTTATACAAAACTATGAAGATAGAAAGTCGCTTGGTGTCGAGATTTCAAAAAAATACATGGAATCGTTATCGAATTTGTTAAGATATGAGAAATAAAAATGCCTTTTTTTGAAATTATTGCATGGTTGATTGCAATAGAGATTATTGGATTCATAGCTTTACCAATCACCGCATATTTATGCAGCGCACTTCCAGACCGCGGATATGCGGTCTCAAAAATTATGGGGCTCCTTTTCCTGACGTATTTCTCATGGATTTTGAGCTATTCTGGTCTTGGCTACAGTACTTCAGTGGTATTTGTTTCATTATTTCTGTTAGCTGCGGTTTCTTGTGTTTTTTATAGAAAATTTGGTTTGACTGTAAACATATCTTTTGCAATTAAAAATGAATTGTTTTTTGGCGCAGTATTTTTCATTTTTCTAATTATTCGTTCTTATAGTCCTGATACTTACTTGGGGCTTGATGAAAAATTCATGGATATGGCTTTTATAAACGCAGTTCTTCGAAGTCCAGCTTTTCCTCCAATCGACCCATGGTTTTCTGGGGTTCCGATGAATTATTATTATTTTGGTTATTTGCTGATAACAGACCTTGTGAAATTAACCGATACCATACTTCCAACAGGCTTCAATATCGCTTCTGCAATTTTTTTTGCAATGTCTGCAAGTGCCGCCTTCGGTATCGGCTTCGGGTTGGTAAAAAAAGCAAAGTTCGGATTGGTTGTATTCGCATTTGTGCTTTTTTTAGGAAATCTGACCGGATTTGTGCAATTGCTGGTGATTCTTTTTTTCCCGGCTTACTACCAGCAATTTTATGTTCCAAATAGTAATCTTTTGACACGCCTGACATCATTTAGCCAGTGGCCGAGCGTTAAAGTCATTCCCGGGAGTATAAGCGAGGCTCCGTATTATGTTTATTTAATAGGCGATCTGCATCCCAACCTTGTTTCTATCTCTTTCCAGTTGTTAATACTGGCTGTACTTTTAGGTATTCTCATAGCCAGGAAAATTACTTGTATGCAAGCAATTATGCTTGGCTTGATTGCTGGATTTTTATATCCGCTCAATACATGGGATTACCCTGCATATATTGTAATCATTTTAGCAGTCGTCTTCCTTACAGGCAAGAGTATAAAAAAGGTCATCCTATTATCAGGGCTGATTGTAATTTTAAGCTTTATCCTGTTTCTGCCCTACCATCTTGGTTATCAAATTGTATCCGAAATTGGGATAATTGCTTCCAAAAGAACAGAACTATTCCAATATCTGTTGATATTTGGGGCATTTATTTTCATGATTTTGTATTATTTGGTAAACAACAATCGGTTAATGAAAAAGGAATGGTTAAAATGGCTTGCAGGGCTTGCAGCATTAATACCTTTTGCGTTCATAATTAAATTTCAGCTTCTCATATTATTAGTCCCAATAATGTTTTTGGCTTATGTGGGAGTAGTCAAAGAGAAAGTCCCTGAGAAACAGTTTATTTTTCTGCTCATACTTATCGGTGCATTATTGAGTCTTTTTGCTGAACTGTTTTTTATACAGGATGCCATGAGCAGGCTGGTATATTTCAGGCTTAACACAATTTTTAAATTATATCTCCAGATATGGATTCTATGGGGTATAGCGGCAAGCTATGCATTCTATGAAATGTTGAAAAAGAAAGCAGTGTACGTTGCATGTATTTTGATATTAATGGCTTCAGTTTACCCGATTTTTGTTACTATCAGCCAGTCGGGGGGTTTCGGTGGCACACCAACTTTAGATGCGGAGAGGTCTATTAAGAATGCATATCCCTATGAATATCAGGCGATTGGGTATCTCAGGAATAAAAACGAAACCTCTGTTGTGCTTCAGGCAACAGGTTATTCGTATGCATGGAATTCGTATGTGAGCGCCTTTACAGGATTGCCCACTATTCTTGGATGGGAATGGCATGAGTATCAATGGAGAATGAATCTCACAGAAATAAACAGGCGCAAGAATGCTGTGGAAACAGCCTATACTTCGCCTGATTACGAAAAAATTAAAAGCATTATAGACAAATATAATATCACTTACATATACATAGGACCGGTCGAGCGTGACCGCTATAAAATAACACAGGTTTTTGAAAAGGAAAAGGAAAAATTCAAACTGGTTTTTAAGAACCCCGATGTGGAGATATACGAGGTTCAATAAGATGGACGAGATTGCCCGCTCTGTAAATTTATTGTACGAGAAATATCCGTATCCCTCTCTTCCAATCAGCAATGAACGCGACCTTGTAGGTAAACTCCATGCCAATGTCATGTCAAAAATCCTTGAAACAGCAGGACTGGAGCCCCGCTCACTTTCAGGAAAAGAAGTGCTTGATGCAGGCTGCGGCACAGGAGAAAAATCGTGCTACTTCTCGTATTACGGTGCCGAGGTGACCGCGATTGACCTCTGCGGCTCATCGCTTGCGAAAGGAAGGGAACTTGCAAAAAAATTCAAATTGCATGTAGATTTCAGGCAGTGTGATATTGCAGATTTCAAGACCGAAAAAAAGTTTGACCACGTTTTCTGCCTCGGAGTACTGCATCATACCAGCAACCCCTATGAGCACTTCCGTGTGCTTGCATCACTCTGCAAACCCGGAGGTACGGTGACCATCGGGCTTTATAACCGATATGGAAGATTTACGCACAGGGTGAGGAGGATGTGGATAACACTGAATGCAGGCGATGACATTGAGAAGAGGATGTCTTTTATTGAAAAATCGATATACAGGAGAAAACTTAAGGATACACATGAGCAGGCTTATGCTGGGGACAAATACGCCAATCCATACGAGAGCTATCATTCACTTAACGAAATAATGGACTGGTTCAATAAGAATGGCATTGCATACATGGGCTGCCATCCGCATACAGGCAAAGGGAAACTTCAAGCTTTTTTTTCTCAGCTGAAATGGTTGCTAAGAAGGAAAGGATTTTTTATAATATCTGGAAGAAAAAATTAATTAATATTTATTTATCCTGTCCAGTTTATTCTGGATGAGCTCTTTCAAACCTCCGATGTTTCCCTTCTTCGCGCTCACTGGCACTATCTTATCAAGCCACTGCCTCCAGGGAGGCATCATTCCAAGGCGCTGTGCTATTCCATCAAGTGTTTTATCCGCATCTTCGACTTTATCTATCTTGTTTGCAGCCACTATCACATCGATGTTTAGTTCATGCAAAAACTCATAGAGTTCAATTTCCAGTGGTATTTCATTTCTTCCAGCCCACCTGTCCACTATTTCAGCGAAAGAGCCTGCATTTACCACCAGCACGGCAAGAACGATATTCGAAGCATTATCCTCTATATAATGAACAATACTGTCCTTGATAGCCTCCTGGCTTTCACGAGGTAAGCTCATGAACCCGAACCCCGGCATGTCAGTAATCTCGTAACTCCGGTATGGAATGCGCAGCGGTTTCCGAGTTACACCTGGGCGCTTGCCAACTTTGAGTTTCTTACCTGTGAGCTCCCTTATAAGAGTGGACTTGCCTACATTGGAGCGTCCCACGAATATTATCTCTTTTTTACCAGGATTTTTCATTCTTATTATTTATGCCTGTAAAGCGCTGCGATAATCAAAACAATGAATGCAAAAACGATATTAAAACCAGGGGTTACAGGGGTAGGTTCGGGTGTATTTGGTGATGGGGTTGCGGCAGTCTCCCACGGAGTTATTCGAGGTGGAGTATCGGTAGGAGTGGGTGTAATTTTGCCTGGATTGATCACGGTTATTACAGGTCTCTCCGAGCTTAATACCGAACGTGTCGTTCCACTGTACGCAAAACCTGTGTAATTTGCCACAGCAGATGGTAATTCAATTTCTCCCTCCTTGTTCATCCTTATGGTATAGCTGAAAGTCACTGGAGTATTCAAATCAAAAGATTTGAGGGCAAGAGATGTGGTACCGTTTACAAGGCTTACCCCATCCGGTAATGAATCATTCACTGCAGCGCTTGTGACTATATTCCCCACATTATTGATAATCACAGTCACGGTTACATTCTCGCCTATGTTTACGACGGGCTTGTCCACGGTCTTGTTCATGACAATTTTTGGCCCATAGACCACCATAGTGGTTGATTGGGAATAGATGGTATATGGTTTATTATTGAACGTGAACGTTGCATTCGCAGCCGGGATGGGAAGACCGCTAAAGCTTGCCTCAAGAGCTTTGATGGAATATGTCGTACCCCATTCCTGTCCAGGCTTGAGATCCGGGATGACCCATAGAAGCGAAGTGTTGGATTTTAGTTCAAAATTTTTATTCAGGCTATCTGTAACCGTGATATTTTTTAGTTCGTATATTCCACCGTTGCCCACAGAAATGCTCACGTATGCAGGATCCTGAAGATAGATACGGTCTTTCACAGCTTTGCTTATAGTGACCTGTGTCTCCACAGCTTTCGGCGAAACAGTTATGTAAGCTGTGTTTGTTCCACTGTATTTTAGGTCTTTGACATCAAGGCCCGTTGCATTCGCACTCAAGGTATATGATTTTTGATCAAGGAGTTGCGGAACTTCAAGTATGACCGGAAAACTCTGGCTTGCCCCACGCTCTATCGTATGATAATGCTGGTCAAGCTGGCTTGTGGAGCCTCCCCTTAGTTGCAAACTACCGATATTAAGATTGAGATCGACATTTTGTGCTCTCGCATCACCATTATTTGTTACTGTAGCCGTTGCAGTAATTGTCATGTCGTCGTAGGACGTATATGAACCTTTATCCGTTGTAACACTGACATCAAGTTTAGGCAATCCCCTTTTCTGGATGGATATTGTAGCCCAGGGGCTGTAGTACTCATATATCCACAGCTGTGCATTACTTGCAGGGAATCCTGTGGCTGTTATCCTTACTTCATAATCCGGATCGTAATATGGGTCGCTCCCCGGGGTCATGACCTGCGTATTGAGAAGTACCCCGTTTTTGTAAATCTCAACTAAAACCGACGGCGGAACATCACTCTCGGGGACTACATTTCCATTTATATCTTTTACTCCCGGCACTGGCGATGGGAATTGCACTGCCTTGACTGAATACTCTCCATTGATCAGGGTGCCGCCTTTAGTAAGTGTGCCTGACACACCAGCAGCCCATTCTATATCGCCGGGAGCGAAACTCGCTGCAAGATTTGCAGAGAGAAGAATTATTATAACTGCTAAGTACCTTCTCATTCTCAGATTAATAATAACCTCAGGACTAATATATTTTTCTTTCAAATCTTGCAATTGGGCGATGCCAAGCAAAGGTATATATGCTGTAAACAACATTGATGCATTCAATCGGTTGGCTTATTTTGGCAACCTTTAGAGTTTCCTCTAAAGCTGTTTTTTTAGGTTAATTGGTTATAAAAAATAAAGGAAAGAAATATAAATGGATAACGAAAGAAGAGGCGGCTTCCGCGGAAGAGGCTTCGGTGCACCAAGAGAAATGCATAAAGCAACATGTGCAGACTGTGGTCAGGAAACTGAAGTACCCTTTGTACCCTCAGGCAACAGGCCTGTGTACTGCAGGGAATGCTACCAGAATCATAAACCGAAGAGATATTAAATAATATTTTCAGATAATATTTATTAAAACAATTTTTAATTTTAGAGCTTTATTTTTATTGCTCTGCACTTTTTTACTTGAATAATTGGGGATAAAAAAATAAAAATGTCTGGTAACTTAATCCAGTTTCTCAACTCCAACCTTCTTGACAAACGGCTTATTAATCCTATCAGGCATCCATGCTGGCTTATTGCTTGGTGCGTTCACCATCTCCTTCCAGCCACGGAATATATGTACCTTTTTTGTTCCCCTTTCACGAAGCCTGATCTCGACCGGGTTATTTTTTGTTCCCCCGATGCGGTTAGCTGCCTTAAGGGCAGCCTGCCGCGCCTGGCGCCCAGTGAAAACACTGCTCTCAGTTCCATCCTTGCTTCTTAAAACAAAATTCTTGGTTTCTGCCATGTTCATCATCTCCTTTGCAGCCTTGTGCTGCACCACTTGAATACACGCTACCCGTTCATAAAACTAATTTCCATGAATAAACATGCGGGAATTCTTCGCTGCCATGAGCGTATGCTCCATAAGAATAGCTATAGTCATTGGACCCACGCCCCCGGGTACAGGCGAGAGCAATTTCACCTTTGGAAGGACATCATCAAAATCAACGTCACCATATACTCTTTCATCCTTCCACGTTATGCCCACGTCGAACACGATTGCACCCTGCTTTACCATATCAGCTTTAATGAGACCGCGCACGCCTGTAGCCACAATGAGAATATCCGCTTCCTTTGTGTGGCTTTTCAGGTCTCTGGTATAGACATGGCAGACCTTGACCGTGGCATTGCGGTTGAGCAGCATTATCGCGGCGGGCTTTCCTACAATGTTGCTGTGCCCTACCACCACCACTTCCTTGCCCTGAGGGTCTATATCGAACTCTGTGAGTGCCATCACAATACCCTTGGGTGTACATGGCACGAAACCCTCCTTTCCTATAAACATCTTTCCCATGTTGATGGGATTGAAGCCGTCCACATCCTTCTCAGGTGAAATATGCATCATCACCTCACGTTCATCGATATGCTTCGGCAGGGGAAGCTGCACTAATATCCCGTGTATCTCAGGTCGCCTGTTCAGGTTTTCAATTAACTCGATTACTTCATCCTGTGTTGCATTCTCAGGAAACTTGTGGTCTTCTGATACGATACCCACGCGTTTGCATGCCCAGTGCTTGAGCTTGACGTACAGTTTTGAAGGTGGATGTTCTCCCACAAGTATGGTTGCAAGAGCGGGTTTGATACCGTGTTCTTGAATGAATGTTATCACCTCTTTCTTGACCTTTTCCTCTATGCCCTGCGCTATTTTCCTGCCGTCTATAATTCGGGGGTCGGTAACCTCAGGAAGCTCTTGCATCAATAAGCCTCGTCATAAGGTATGGGGAATTGCTTGCAGAGCTCAAGAATGGTTCTCTTTATCCTGGTTACCGTTTCCGGGTCATTCATGTTGTGAAGGGTTTCATCGATTGCCTGTGCAATAATCGCCATTTCTTTTTCCTTCATTCCCCGTGTT
Source organism: uncultured Candidatus Methanoperedens sp. (assembly GCA_964465515.1). Taxonomy (GTDB): domain Archaea; phylum Halobacteriota; class Methanosarcinia; order Methanosarcinales; family Methanoperedenaceae; genus Methanoperedens. The sequence goes on from CAYXIP010000055.1 coordinate 8,446, forward strand.
GTAGCCGCAGGCGTGCCTATGCGGATCCCGCTTGTGATGAATGGACTTCTTGTTTCAAAAGGTATGGTGTTCTTATTCAATATTATTCCAGCCTCGCCAAGCCTCGCCTCTCCATCCTTGCCCGTGATACCAAGAGGTGTGAGGTCAACGAGCATCAGGTGGTTGTCCGTGCCGCCTGATATCATTTCGAACCCGAGAGAAGCAAGTTCAGAGGCAATCTTCTTTGCATTCGCCACTATCTGCTTCTGGTAATCAATAAAATCTCTGTTCATCGCTTCTTTGAATGCAACAGCCTTTGCCGCAATCACATGCATGAGGGGGCCTCCCTGCATGCCCGGGAAAACGGTCTTATCAATCTCCTTGGCATATTCAGTTCTGCACATTATCATACCCCCCCTCGGACCTCTGAGTGTCTTATGCGTGGTTGAGGTGACGAAATCAGCATACGGCACAGGGTCGGAGTGTATGCCAGCAACTACGAGTCCTGCAATGTGGGCTATGTCTGCAAGTAAAAAGGCTCCTGCCTCGTCTGCAATTTCCCGAAAGCGCTTAAAGTCAAGCTCGCGCGGATATGCACTTGCGCCTGAGATGATGAGCTTCGGCTTATGCTTTTTAGCAAGCGTTGAGAGGGCATCGTAGTCTATGGTTTTTGTTTCCCTTGAAACGCCATAAGGCACGATATTGAACAATTTTCCCGAAAAATTCACAGGGCTTCCGTGCGAGAGGTGCCCACCGTGTGATAAATCCATGCTCATAATAGTATCCCCGGGCTTTAAAAAAGCCAGATATACAGCCATGTTAGCCTGTGAGCCTGAATGCGGCTGAACGTTTACATGTTCTGCCCTGAAAAGCTTTTTTGCCCTCTCGATTGCAAGTTTCTCAGCCTCATCCACGAATTCGCATCCGCCGTAATACCTCTTTCCGGGATAGCCCTCGGCATACTTATTTGTCATCACCGAGCCCTGAGCAGCAAGCACTGCCTTGCTCGCGTAGTTCTCCGATGCTATAAGGTTCAATTTATTTCTCTGTCTTTCTGTCTCGTGTCTGATTATTTCGTAAATTTCAGGGTCTGTGGTTCGCAATGGCATAATAATTCCTTTTTTTATATGATTTTCACTTTACGTCCTTCTATACGAAGTCTTTTTTCGACAACCAATTTCACGGCTTCGGGATAAATCTTGTGCTCCTCTTCAAGTATCCTGTCTGCAAGAGCTTCTGCGGTGTCGTCCTCCCTCACTTCCACGCATCGTTGCAGGATTATAGGACCGCCGTCCAGCGTATCGTCCACAAAATGAACCGTGCAACCAGCAACCTTCACGCCGTGGTCAAAAGCCTGTTTCTGCGCATGAAGACCTGGGAAAGCAGGGAGAAGCGCAGGATGAATGTTGAGCATGCGGTTTTTATATGCATCGAGCAATGTTCGCCCGACAACTCTCATGTATCCGGCGAGAAGCACAATATCAGCGTCATGTTTTCTTAAAAATCTCAGAACCTCTTTCTCGTATAATTCCCTTGATGTAAATCTTTTCGGATCAATAAAAACAGCTTCTATTCCATGCTTTCTTGCGCGCTCAAGTGCATATGCGCTGCCGATGTCGCTGATTACAACCGTGATTTTTGCCTTCAGATAGCCGTTTCCAATGCTGTCAATAATTGCCTGAAGGTTTGAACCTCTTCCCGAAGCAAGCACTGCTATATTGGTCACGGAGGGCACTTACGCCTTCAGGAATATAATAGGTTTTGGTTTATTCGTGTTTATAAAATTCAATTAATAAGTCGTTCGTGCAGTTGATCTGCGCTTTTGCCATCCCCACGGGGCAATCAGGTCGGTGTTTGTCGCCGCATTTTAAACACGCAGTTTCAAGGGCACGTGAATAATCAATTTTATATTCGGTCAACATTTCACCTCCTTAATAAGTACAACTTAAAAAAGAATAAAGCTTTTGGTGGCGAGATTCTGGAAAGATGTGGGCAGATAAATAAGGTTTAATATACCCTTTAATCATTGAGTAAAATGGAATATGCCTGAATTGAAGAGCGACGAGTACATATTATCTGCCATAAACACGAAGAACGAGATTGTAGATGTCGTGGTGTGCAAGTGCGGGCACTGCAATGAAGTCGTTCCCAAGGTCGGAACATGTCCTGAATGCAACACAGAGTACGTCCATACCAATACAGTCGAGAACCCTGAAACCGGTTTCATCCATTTCATCTATGAATGCTCGGGCTGCCCTCAGGCGAAAAGGAAAGCCCAGAAAATAATCAAGATAAATGATGGCAGCAATAGCAATAGTAACAAAAAGTCAAAGGACGAATTGATAAAGAGCTTCTTTTAA
>CAYXIP010000056.1:0-10748 GCA_964465515.1 uncultured Candidatus Methanoperedens sp.
TCTTTCAAACTTCGAGTCGTTTATTGATTTCAAAACGGGCTCGCTGATGCCCAGATTCTTAAAACTTTCCATAATTTTCTTGAAAAAGCGTAATTCTGTTTCTTATTAACCTCGTTTAATTTATATTTTTAAAACAATTAAGAGCTATAAGCCCAACTTTTAAAAAAGTTTAGATTAATTTACCCCTTAAGAGTTATCAGCCGTTGATAATGGTGGACTCCCTTTTATACTTTTGCCTGTTTTATGCGGCAGTGCTTAGCAATCCTACACAATAGCCTTCAGCAAGTCCTTATCGCGCAACAAGCCAAGAAGTTTCCTTGTGCTGTTTATTACGGGCAGCTGGTCGATCTTGTTGCGCCTCATCTTCCTGGCACAGTCGCTGACCTGCGAGCTTAACGCTGCTGTTTCGGGCTCGCCTGTGAGCTTTATAATATCCTTTACAGGCGAATCAGGCAACTGGATTTTAGAGACGCTGTAGTACAGGCTCATCGTATCGCGCAGGGATTCCCATGTCCATGCATCATCATCCGAGCCTGCAGACATATCAGTCATCTCGGTCTTGTCCTCGATTATGCTCGCACTGATGAGATCCTTATCAGCCGCAACACCAACCAGCGTGAGAGTCGCATCTAAAATGGGAACAGCTTTCACATCGGCTAATTCCATTAGCGCGCCAACGACTGATAGAGGGGTTTCACTCCATACAGAAACCACATTATTTCCAATGTATTCACTGATGGGGGTCTTGATGTTCAACCTCGCTATAGCTCCCACTATATCAGCTATTGTTATAATACCTACAAGAGAATGATCCTCAACCACTGGCAGGCGTCTGATATTGTTTTCTAAAATCAAACGCGCAGCTTCAACGATAGAGCTATCAGGCGTGATCGTGATAGGATTTCTGGTCATCAGCATCGCTATTTGTTCTTCTTCAGGGTTCTTCAACAGGTCTGTCCGGGTTACAATCCCGACCAGCTCGCTGTTTTTTACAATCGGGACTCCTGAAATATGTTTGGTTTTTAATATCTCAAGGACTTCATCTCTTGATCCAGGTAATTCAGCCGAAGCAACGTCCCTGACCATTACTTCCTCGACTGAGATGCTTTCTGGAGTTTGAGCCATTTTTTCTCCTTTTTTTGAAGTTTTTATTTTTTGCCGCGCACCACAAGTACGGGTATTTTCGATGTGCGAACCACTTTTTCAGCCACGCTGCCCAGAAGGAATCTGTCAAGCCCGCTTTTTCCCAATGTTCCCATTACTATAAGGGAAATTGAGTTCTTCTCGGCATATTTTATTATCTCATCAGCAGGATGCCCTTCAACCGTATTTCTTTCCACATCAAGACCCTCGGCTTCCGCCTTATCAGCCACGTACTTTGTGGCTTCATCACCTTCCTGCCTTAAAAGCTCGTACATGCTTTCCCATGCGGCATCCATCGGGATCGAGGCAAAAGCCGCGGTATCAATCACATAAATGGCATGCAGTTTTGCTCCTGTATTTTTTGCCAGATCTATTCCGTAATCAACCGAGTTTTTTGTATATTCCGAACCGTCTGTGGCAATCAATATTTTTTTATACAATCTGCTTGGCATACATTCCCTCCTATATTATTGCGATAATATCATCCGGTCTAGCCCGGCGAACTAAACTGCTCAAAGGGTTTATTACACCCTGCATATTATTGGACTTTTTTGTCAGGATCATCAATCTTGCTTTTTTTCCCTTTTTTATGGAGCCTAATTCTTTATCTATTCCTAGCACTTTTGCCCCATTTAGCGTGCACAGCTTAAATACTTGTCTATCATCAAAAAGAGCTATCTTTGCGAGAAATTCCATCTCAGAGAACATATTCAAGGAATTCAGCATAACGTTATCTGTTCCTGCAGCAACAAGAATACCTCCATCCAGCATTTTTTTAACAGGCGGGAGACCTGACCCCGTAATGAGATTTGAACGAATGCACACAACCACGGGAATATTGGCTTCTGAGATTGCCTTCAATTCTCTATTCCCGGCATGAGTGAGATGAATCAGGAAATCCGGCATAAGCTCAATTGCCGGAGTTATGTCGGATGAGTCTCTCTCGCCTGCATGAATGGCAAATTTTTTCCTTTTTTCTTTTGTCTGTTGAACGATATACTTGACTGTTCCAATTTCTAAATCATTAGTACTGCTCAACCCTGAGCCATCGCAAATCTCAAGATAGCTCATATCCTCGTTCACAGGTCTTCCGAAAATCCTTGCCTCGATTTTGTTAAACCCCGCATTTAAATGCGGGGTCTTTAAAGCTTCATTGAGTACTCTCACTCCTGCAAGCCCCTCTTCACGAAAGTCTGCAAAAGCGCATGTGCCTGTTTTCATCATATCTGCAATACTCGCCTTCATTGATATTAGGAGGTCGCTCGACGAAGTCTTTTTTAAAATCCTGTGTTTCAAGCCATGCGGAGGCTGCACAAGTTCTGAAAGCGGCAGGTGTGGAGGGTCCTTAATCACAGCATCGCCTATGTGGGTGTGTGCATTCACAAAACAGGGGGCGATTATGGTATCGGTGCGAACACTGCTTTCTTCAACGTTTTTAATTATGCCTTTATCTATTGTGATATAACCATCAACAGGCTCAAATTCGTCCCCGTATATTATAGTCCCTTTTAGGATTTGTTCCATGCCGCAGTGACTTTTCTGGTATTACAATTGTTTTAGCTTGTGGCGCGCAAGGGTATGCGTGGGTTCTAATTCAAGGACCTTCTTAAAATGGCTCGTGGCTTCTTCTTCCCTTCCAAGTTCCTTGAGCGTCAATCCTTTTTCATACCATGCCTTTGTATTATTGGGGCTGATCTCAATGGACTTATCAAACGCCTTCATTGCCTCATTTTTCCTGTCAAGTTCCTTGAGAATGACACCCTTTTCGAACCATAATATTGAAATTTTCGGATTTAACTCGATGGCTTTTTCATAAGCCTTCAGCGCTGCATCATACGCTTTCATAGAATCGTAATGCCTATCAAGAGCTGAAAGGTCAGAACCTTTGAGACCCCAGACCTTTCCCTTTCCAAACCATGCATTCCAGTTTAGAGGATCGATTCTGATTGCCTTGTCAAGCATATCAAAACCTTCAGCATACTGCCTCTTCATACCTATGTTTAATCCTTTACGTGCAAGTGCACCTGCATGATTAGGATCGAGTTCAAGCACTTTCTCGAATACTGCATTTGCATCTTTACCAAGCTCTGAAAGTATCACTCCTTTCTCAAACCATATTTTTGAGTTATTCGGTTCTATCGATAGTAACGTTTCGTATACCTTGAGAACCTGCTCATTCTTTTTCAATTCCCTTAATATCATAGCCTTTTCATTCAGTAATTTTGTATTCTCGGGTTCATATTCCAGCACTTTATCATAAGCCTCAAGTGCTTCATCCAATCTCCCGAGATTCAGCAGTATGAAACCTTTTTCATACCAAGCTTTTACATTCAAGGGGTCAAGTTCCAGTATTTTCTCATAGGCTTCAAGAGCCGGTAGGTATTGTTCAAGCGTAAGGTGTATGGATGCCTTGTCATACCATGCTTTCAGGTTCGCTGGGTCAAGTTCCAGTATTTTCCCGTATGCTTCAAGGGCACGATCGTATTTGCCTGAATGTTTGTAATCCTCTGCTTCCTGCATCAAATCCTTTTTTTTAAAAAGACTTATTTTCATGTATATTACCTCAGCCTCTCTTCCATAATCGTTTGGTACAGAGACTATTTTTGAAAGTATAAATCTTTCTACACCTGACAACCAACAGGAATATATAGACGTTCAAACATTACGAAATCGCATCATTGTGAGGCTTTTTCGATGCTGAAAGTGAATAATCTGGTTAAAGACTATGTAATCGATTCCGATAAGGTCAGAGTACTGAACGGAGTAAGCTTCGATATAAAAGAGGGGGAAATCCTCGGTATCATCGGGAGAAGCGGAGGGGGGAAATCAACGATACTGAAGGTATTACGGGGCATTGAGCCTTTTGCCGAGGGAAGCTTTGAGCTTGATGGATTCACTGTCAGACCCGACGCTTCGCATGAGGATATTAAGAAACTGCAGAAAATGACAGCCATCCACCTCCAGCGCAATTTCGGGCTGTGGCCAGGGGCTGCTTATGAAAACGTACTTCGAAGGCTCTATGCCGAGAGATTTGGATATGAAATACTGCCCGAAAAAGATGCGCCTTATTACGATGAGCTGTACGAGGAAAGCATGGAGTATTTGAAACTTGTAAATCTCGATAAAAAGGCGGAGCATTCCTCAGCAGTTCTTAGTGGGGGGGAGAAGCAGAGATTGCTGATTGCAAGGCAGCTCGCTGCAAATCCTCACCTTCTCCTTCTTGATGAGCCTGCGACCATGACATGCCCTGCGACAAAGCAGGGAGTTCTTGATACAATAAAGAACGTTAATGAGAAATTAAAACTCAAGACGCTTGTAGTCTCACACCTGCCTGAAGTCCACAACTACCTTGCACACCGCGTGCTCTGGCTTGAAAATGGCAGAATAATAGAGGAAGGAGAACCAGAAGCCATAGTAAAGAAATTCCTTGGAAAAATGAAACCGGTTGTTCCCCTGCCGCAGCATAAATCAGATAAGACATTAATCAAGGTCAGCAATGTCTCTAAAAGATATTGGCTTATCAGGCAGGGTGAAGTGCTTGACCTGGAAAATATTAATCTTGATTTCAAGGAGGGTGAGATTGTGGCGCTCATAGGCCCAAGCGGTGCCGGGAAAACCACGCTTCTCCATGCCATGGACGGACTCGTGTATCCTGATGATGGTGAGATAGAGTTCCTTGTTGATAATGACTGGATTGAAATGTCCACCTATTCGCCAAAGAGAATGGAGGTCAGGAGGATTACCAGTATCATGTACCAGGAGTTCGCCCTTTCCCCACACTCCACGATAAAACAGCAGCTTGCGTATAGATTGGGTGTAAAAGGGCAGCACGTCATAGAGGAATCAAGAAAGCGCGCTAAAGAGCTTGGCATATCTGATAGAGACCTGGATGAACTGTATAAGATGACCGACGTGCCCGAGGAAAATACTAAAGAGATGCTTGCAAGAATGGGTTTTACACCTGCCGTCCTCGGAGTACTTTTTCCAAGCTATCCACTTACAGAGGTGCTGAATTATGCAAAACCCATCTTTGAGGCTGTGGATTTGCCCCTGGAAGTTCTTGATGCCAAGCCGTATCAGATAAGCGGGGGCGAGAACGTGAGAGCGGCTCTGGCACTTGCTCTTGCTTCAAAACCTTCCATTCTTTTGCTGGATGAACCCTTCGGCGACCTTGACCCCATAACGCTTCGTGATGTCGCGAATTCTCTCAAGAATATAAACAAGAAATTCAATACCACCATTATATTCATAAGCCATCACGTAGATTTCATAAAAGAAGTTGCAGAGAGGGCGATATTGATAGATAAAGGGCATATTGTTTTGGATGGGAATCCGAAGGAAGTTTGCAATGAGTTCATAAAAGCCAGCGAGGCAAGATACCTTTATACCTGCCTTGAAGATGACACCTTAACCGCAGATGAACGCAGATAAATGCAGATTCACGGATAACTATTTGCCAACGTAACACAATTTTCACAAGAATGACAGGCACAAAAAAAATACTTATTTATATCGCATCGGTTTTCATTTTGCTCCTCATAATAGGCGGGAGCTTCTATTTGATCTTTGGTGGTAAGAACCTGGGAATTTCAAATAACAGGGTCGAGGTAATCTATGTGCAAGGGGAATTGCTAACAGGCAGTCTGCCGGCAGGTCTTGGAATTGCAACGTCGGAGGATATCACGCAAAGCTTGAAGGAAGCAGCAGATGATGACAGGGTCAAAGCCATAGTGATGAGGATAAACAGCCCCGGAGGTTCTCCTGCAGCATCAGAAGAGATAATATCGGAGATGAAAAAAATTAAAAAACCCATCGTGGTTTCCATGGGCGATGTGGCAGCAAGCGGCGCCTATTATATCAGCGTGCCTGCGACGAGGATAATCGCAAACCCTGATACAATTACAGGCAGCATAGGCGTGATATGGGAATTCCAGAACAGATCGGCGTTCTATACAAAAGACGGAACCTCATTCTACATCTCAAAATCAGGTGCGTTCAAGGATATGGGTGCAGACTGGCGGGGACTGACAGATGAAGAGAAGCGTTATGCAGACCAGACAATAGCCGAGGCGTACAGCAGGTTTGTAAAGGAAGTTGCTGAGGGCAGGAACCTATCTTTGAGCAAAGTCAAGGATGTCGCAGACGGCAGGGTATATACGGGTGCCAAAGCCAAGGAACTTGGACTGGTGGATGATCTTGGAAACCTTGATGATGCAATAAATGTTGCAGCTTTGCTTGGAGGAATAGTGGGCAGACCTGAGGTCACGTATGCCAACAAGCCTTCGCTTTCACAGTTGCTGTTCGGCGGAGATGAGTCGAATATTTCCCGAATTACTAGCTATTATTATGAAAGCCCTTACGGGCAGATGCTCGCGATATCATGAATACGCTCACAAAACCGGAAGGAGAACTGGCTGTTCGCCTTGCACGAGGAGCCATTGAAGAATGCCTTAAAAATGAAATAAAAATCAAGCCCGATAACCTGCCCAGGGTTTTTGCCGAAAAACGTGGAGTTTTTGTTACATTAAATACGGAGAAGCAACTGCGGGGATGCATTGGCAGACCTTATCCAATTCTGCCCCTCGGGGAAGCGATAATAGCATCTGCAATCAATGCCGCACGGGATGACCCGCGCTTTTCCCCTGTAAAGCCGCAGGAGATAGAAAGGCTGACCATCGAGGTTACAGTGCTCACAGTTCCGAAGCGCATTAATGCAAAGCCAAAAGACCTTCCGGGCAGGATAGTAATAGGAAGGGACGGGCTGATAGTTGCCACGAACATGTGCTCGGGATTGCTGCTGCCCCAGGTTGCGGTGGAGCACGGCTTTGACTGCACGGAATTCCTTTGCCAGACATGCATGAAGGCGGGACTCATGCCTGATGCCTGGCTCAACGGCGCCGAGGTATATTCCTTTGAAGGACAGATATTCGAGGAAATCGAACCCGGCGGCGAGGTCAGGGAAAAGGAGCTCATGTGCGAATAGCAAAGTGTTAAATCAGATAACATTATAGTCAGACCCAGAGGTGAACCATGGCAAGATTTCCAGAAGCGGAAAAAGTTCTTCTGCACATGAAAATATGCATGAAATGCAACGCACGCAATTCAGTACGCGCAACCCGGTGCAGGAAATGCGGATATACCGGTCTTAGAATGAAATCAAAGGAATTGAAGGGAACGTAATATTCACCCGTATATTTCCATTAGCCGACCCCTGACTTCCCTGATGATAGGGCTGGCTGTATTTGCATCGGCATTGATAGGAGCCGGAAGTCATATACAAGAAAAAGAATACGCCAAGCCCGTTGTTCTTGGCTTTTTGGTCGCATTCCTATTCGGCATTGCGGGGAATGCGATAAACGATTATCTGGATCGCGAGACAGACAGAATAAACCATCCTGACCGACCCATTCCTTCTGGTAAACTGAAACCCGTGCATGCTCTTCTTTTTTCGTTGGTCTTTTTCGCTATATCCTTTCTGCTCGCTCTTTACCTGAGTTTCATAACAAAATCGCCGCTGGTTTTTGCTATAGTTGTTATCGCGCTTGCATCCCAGCTTGCCTATGAGTTGAGATTTAAACATGAAAAGCTCATAGGAAATATGATAATAGGCACCCAGACCGCGCTTGCATTCGTATTTGGCGAGGTTATTGTTAAGGGGAATACCTTGATTACGGGGATAATAGCGGTTGCGGTATTCCTATCCATCGTTGGGCGCGAGATAATAAAGGATATCGAGGATGTCAAAGGAGATAAGGACAGGATTACCCTGCCTATGAAGCTCGGAGTGAGAAATGCAGGCATTGTTGCAGCATTGCTCATTATTCTGGCTGTTTTAATAAGCCCGCTGCCTTACACACTTGGTCAATTCGGGTGGGAGTATTTATTGGTTGTTTCTATTGCCGACATCCTGTTTATAGGCTCACTGACACTGATTTTCAAGGATGCAAGGCTGGCAAGAAGGATGCTTAAGTTTGCAATGCTGGTTGCTATAGTGGCTTTTATAGTCGGGAGCATTTTTAGGTGATGACCTAAAACTCGTAGATTTCAGGTCCGTATGAGCTGAAAATAACAGCCCTCTTCTGGAATTTTGTTTCCACAGACGTATCGTAAAAGGATTCATGGATGAACGAAAGCTCGATTTCTCTCTTTTGCCTAACCACATCCTTTTCATCCCCCTCGTATTTCTTGGAGAGATGCGTTCCTTTATTGAGAAGCATGCTTCTTAAGCATAAGGCAATAAGCATAATTATCTGCCTGTGGCTCCAGTTGATGTTGGACGAACCATTCTGGGCATAGACAAAGCTATTGTTATCCAGTTTCCCGAAAAGCCACATATCGCCGTTCACATAGCCCTTGGCATGCCTGAGAATCACATTTGCCTCGGGCAATGTCCTGAAAAACTCCTTTCCTTCTTCAGCCGCCCATCTCGTAGAGAAGTTGATCATGAAATGCACCGTATGCTCAGGGTTGATTGCAGCAGCATCTTCGAGTTCTTTCAGGTCGGCTCTCAGATCGTAATCCGTATCCTTGGGGTTAATGCCTGTGTCGTATTTACCTACAAACCTCAGCCTCACGTTGTTTTTTCTGGAATATTCCCTGTACATCTCCACATGCCTGCGCATGCCTTCGTATATGTCATTGTAATTCACCCTCTGCTTGTGCCCCTCATGTATGACATTGATATAGCTGTTCTTCGCACCCAGCACCTTCAGGAAATGAATGAATCTCATAACAAAAAGCCCGCCATCAAAATATGCATCCGACCCTTCAAGAGCTGTGGAGGTTCTTGTTCCGTCTGTCATATCATAGATGACCAGCCCCTCCATATTCTTCCTTGAGCTGTCTATTCCTAACTTTTCGCAGCAATCTTCAAATATTGCGCGAATCTCCTCATCCTTCGGCAGGGTAATCATACGATTCTTCCTATAATAGCTAAAGTATATTATAAATATCTCCCCTGAAGTTAGTGCTATTGATGGTAAAATTTAATCCAAGAGAGGGGAGGATTCAGGCAATTGATCTCATAAGGGGTGTTGACATCGTACTTATGATTCTGTTTAACTATTCTGTCACTTTGAGTTATTTTAGGCTGGTCAACATGCCGTCCGACTTTCTTTACTGGTTTGTCTTTCCCAGAGCCATAGCCTTGATTTTTATTTTCATATCCGGGGTTGCAGCTTTTATTAGCTTTGAAAAAAATAAAGAAAATTTCAGCAAAAAATATTTTAAAAGAGGAGTAAAACTTTTAGTTTTTGCAGGTTTTATAACCCTGTTCACCTACATATTTGTACCGCAGGGGACAGTATTTTTCGGCATCCTGCATTTCTTTTCTGTCACCTCCTTCCTTTTGCCTTTTTTCATTAAATATGACAACCTTAATCTGGTCGGAGGTTTATTGATTACTTTATCAGGCTTTTACCTGCAGCTAACTCAATTCAATTTCCCCTACCTATTCTGGTTGGGCTTTATGCCAAGGAACTTCTATACCTTCGATTATTTTCCCCTTATACCGTGGTTTGGGGTTCTTATGCTCGGTATATATTCGGGAAAATATATTGTCCGAAGAATAGCCGAGATAAAATTTGAAAGCAGGCTTGCCACACCATTTATGTTCCTGGGTAAAAATTCTCTGACCGTTTACTTAGTCCACCAGCCTCTCCTTGTTCTCTTTTTGATTGCCTCAGGATTCAAGATATTCTAAATACTCATCATTTGCCCATATCCACGATTTTTCTTATGCTTTCCTTGAATGAAACAGGTTCAAACCCGAATATAGTTTTAAGGTCATTCAGTTCGCAGACCATGTTATTTTGCAGCGATTCTATAAGCCAGTAAATCACGTTTGGATTCACAGGTGCGAGTTTTCCCAGAATTACCGAGGAAAGCCGGTTCCACGAACCCGGAATGGACAAAAAAAACCTTTTTAATCCCAATTCCTTTGCATACTGCTGCATCAGTTCTCTGTATGTAAATATCTGTGAGCAGCCTATGTCGTAGCATTTGTTTATGGTCTCCTTTTTATCCAGACAATCAACAAGATATCGTATCACATCGCCGATATAGATGGGCTGTGCCTTTTTGTTCTCCCAGTTAAAAACAGGGATTATCGGTAATTTCCTGACAGCGGCATCCAGAATCTCAAAAGCCGCACCGCCCCTGCCGATTATGACAGAAGCCCTGAAAACCGTGTAATCGATGCCGCTTTTCTTGATTATCTCCTCCACTTCCTTCCTGCTCTCAAGATGCGTGGAAAGCTTCTCCTGCTGCTCTCTTATTCCCGTCAGGTGGATAATCCTTCTGACGCCATTAGCCCTGCACGCCATTACCATGTTGGTTATTGCAAGCCGATCGAGTACATCGAACCTTCTCTGCGCGCCTCTGGGCTGGCTTCCCATCATGTGGATGAAGTAATATACGGTGTCAACGCCTTCTGCGGCTCTGATAAGCGAATCATAATCAAGGACATCGCCAATCACATAGGAGATGTTTGGGTTCCCAGAATGCACGGGTCTCCTGACGAGACATCTTACCTGCACGTTTTTTTCCGATAATGCCCGCAGGACTCGTTCGCCTATGAAGCCTGTGGCGCCGGTGAGGAGAATCAT
>CAYXIP010000057.1:0-10532 GCA_964465515.1 uncultured Candidatus Methanoperedens sp.
GAATCAGGCTGCCAAAAGCAAGGTAAAGAGAGCCGACTATGGCATTCAGGATTCCTCCCTCTTTTCCAAGATAGTATCCTCCTTTTGGAGTCTGTGTAATCATGGATAAAGAAAGAGCAGGCGCACCATTCCAGATTATCACGGCCACCACTATGAAAAGGCTGCCAACAACGACAGCCAGCGACAGGAGCATGAAAGCCTTGAAAAGCTTTTCCTCGAAAAGTTTATCCATGCATCCTCCTTTCGATACGGATCAATATCAGCCTTGCGCCAAGAGTGAAAACCAAAATTATCAGCATCAGTATAAGAGCAGCAAGCAGCAGGGCTGAATCATAAAGAGGAATGGACATCATTTCTCCGTAATTATTGGCAATGAGTGCAGGCAGAGGATAGCCGGGTCCAAATATAACCGATGGAATGATGGGAACATTCCCCACCACCATGAGAACTGCCAGTGTTTCACCGAATGCGCGGGAGAAGCCAAGAATAACTGCTGCTGCTATACCGGGTAAGGCAGCTCTTACTACAGCATGCTTTATCGTCTGCCACCGCGTGGCACCGAGCGAAAGCGAGGCTTCCCTTACCTCGAACGGCACTGCCTTGAACACCTCGTATGAGATTGAAATAACAATAGGAAAAACCATTATGGCAAGCACGATGCCGCCGGCGAGTATGCTGTAACCTGTGGAGTAGCCCCCGCCGCTCAACAATGGTATTCCTGAATTTTCAAATATTGGCGCGATACCTGCTACAAGAGGCACGATTGCCAGCACCCCGAAAACTCCGAATACTACAGGAGGTATGCCTGCAAGCAAATCTATCAGCGGCAAGATTATTGATCTCAGTCTCTCATTGGCATACTCTGCAAGATATACCGCACTCAGGATGGAAAGAGGTATAGCAAAGAGCATTGCCAGCGCGGTTACATAGACAGTGCCTATGATAAATGGATAGAACCCGAATTCGCCCTCAGAGGGTACCCATGTGCTGCCGAGTAGAAGCTCTCCAAGGGATTTTACTTCAAGAATCGGCTCTGAACGAAGGAAGAGGATAAGAGCTATTATAAATACAAGAACGCTTGAGAAAACAGCCGCAGCCAGCATGAACCTGCTGGCAAAAGCATCCTTCAATCTTCTAACATTCATGAGCTATACACGATTTACTAAAATAAAAAATATAAGGTTAAGGCAAATCTTAACCTGTTCAATCAAGCTTTTTCAACTCAATAGCAAGTGCATCATTGGATAACTGTATGTAGCCCGTCTCGTCCACGTATTTCTGTCCGTCCGTAAGAACCCACCTTATGAATTCCGAGGTAATTCCCGTGGGCTTTCCTTTTGTCACGAATAATTCCACTCTCGCAGGCGGACTCGGGAACACGCCGCTTTTAATGGCTGCAATCGTCTTTTCCTTGGTGCTTATGTCAACTACGCTTCCATTCACGACAAACGGGACTATCTGGATGCCAGATACAGGCAGCCCGGTGTTCATATCAAAGGCATAATTGTAGTTGTTATACCCTATGCCCAGAGGGTCTTTCTGCACTGCGGCAAGAAGTCCCGGGTCTCCGTAAACGCCCGTACCCCTGAGCCTCTCCTGTTTACCTCCGAGGTACTTTGCCCATATATCAGAGGCACCCGATGCATCGCTTCTTGTATATACATGTATTTCCTGTCTTATCTCGGGGTTTCCCACCACATCGCCCCATGTATTCACGGTTCCGTTCAGATAGATAGCCGCGAAGGTCTCTTTTTCGATGCCTTTGCTCAGAATATCATTGAGCGCAGGGTTCTTAGCATTTACCGTGGCTACAACGGCATCCTTGGTCACGCCTATCGGATATGCGCCTTTCTGTATCTCAGAGGGGTCAACATCCCTTGAAATCATGCCGATATCAACAAGACCTCCAAGAACATCAGACATTCCCTTGCCCGCGCCTCCTGCCGAGATATCAATTTTAACGTTGGGATGCAATTTCTTGAATTCCTCGCCCCAGCGTACAGCCATGGGATATAAAGCGAATGCACCTGAGAGCGTTATAGTGCCTGAAAGTTCCTGCGAGTTTACAGAGGTCTGCGAAGGTGTAACAGAGGTTGAAGTGGCAACAACAGTAGGTGCTGGCTGGGTTTCTGTCTTTGGATTACTGACGCATCCTGCCAACAATGCACCGATTAGAACTGTAATTAAAATGATCTTAATAGATTTTCCTTTCATTAATTTCACCTCGAATTTTTAAAATCGTACTTAGCTTTCCTTTTATCATTATTTCACCTGCTTATTGATAAGCGAAACAAGATGGATAGGTATCTATAAATATGCAGAGAAGAAGGCGGAAATTGCGAAGATAATTACAAAAACCGAACAATTGCGGCAAAAAATGTCAATTCAGACCAGCATAGTCAAGCGCTGCTTTCTGGGCATTCAGGAATTTAACAATCTTTTGAAAATCAATATCGTTTTTATTTTCGTATTTCTCTCGGCAATGGCTCTGTATCTGGGTGCTATACATTTTTTCAATCGTATCGGTCACAATAGAAAGATGGTACCTCGAATATATATAGTTGCATAAACAGGCAGAGATTGACACGGTTATTCGAAATTGATAAAAACATTTCAATTTCCTTCTCTTTGATATTCCTATATACTAACCCATTCTCCAACCTGCCCAATCTTTGAGTGTTTAATTTTCTTTAGATTCTGAGATATTTATGGATACATCTGGAAAAAAGATTTCGACACGGGGAGAGATAGTTCTCTCTCCACCAATGCCGATGGTTGCCCTCGCCGTAAAATGGCTTCTACCATGGCTGGGCATCTTTTATCTGTGCTCCGGCTTTTCCCTTGCAAGGATGACGTCGTCAGGCTTCACGATAGCCCGCACCTCATCCCCTTTCTTCCATTCTGCCTTCCAGGGCGCAAGGTTTGCAACGATCTTGTTGCTCCCGATGTTGAGGGTCACGATATTCTCCTTGACCTCCTCGACCCTGCCCTCAAGGAAGTTGGGGGAGCTGAACGTATATTTCGGCTCTGCTGGCACAAGCACCACATTGGTGCTCGGGAAGATCACCTTTACATGGTCATCCTTTTTCAGGTCAAGCCTTCCGAATGCGTCGCGGTTGATATAGGAATAGAAATAGTTCCCATTTCCCACATCAACTGCGATGTTGGCAACGTTTCCTGAGCGCCCGATTTCCGTGACAACGCCGTCAAGTATATTCGGCGCGCTTATTTCTCTTGCCATTTTAAGACCCCCATTTTTGCGGTTTTTTCTTCAACTATACCATCGACAAAGTCGATCCCTTCTGTGTGTTGTGTATGGATTCATTTTGAATCACCAGATACTACAACAACTACAAGGGTATTCAATCTGTGTAAAGAGGCTGTTTTTGGTATATTGGTTCTGAAAAAAGAGAGGATGAGGAAATAATTGCCATAATAGTTCGAATCTCATATCTCAATCAAAACAAGCTCAAACTTAATGCCCATGCAGGATTGGCAGAATCCCAGGAATTCCTTTGCGTTGACTGACATTTCATCGTACAGGGATTTCGAAATATAAAAAACGATGTGAACCTTTCCGGGATTGCCTTTGATTCTCTTTTTTATCTCACCGTGTAGTTCTTCAAAAAGGTTAACGAAAGTCTTGAAGTTTATTCTTTTCAGAATACGGATGCGCCCAACTCCCTCCTCATCTATCCATATCCGGTAATTGGCAGATTTTCGAACAAAAACATCCCCCTCATTCATAGTATACCTGGCTTTTCTTGCTGGATTCGATATCCCATCTCACTTCTTCGACCAAAGACCGCCTTGAAAAGGCAATCATATCGAGCTGTTCATAGACATATCCGCGCAGGAATACATCTTCGATATTCTCCGCATCCCTCTCGACCTCATGCTGCCGAACTAACACATTCTCAAGCTCCATGAGCGCATGATGCCTGCTTGTGCGCTGCCAGCTTCCCTCTATTAATGCGATTGTGCGAGACAATCTCTCAAGGCTTATTCGCATGCGCTGGTATTCAGGCGCTCTTAGCTTTTCCTTTGCATAGTTCTCATACGCGGAGAGTTTTTCCTCAGTACCCTCGTCTATCGATTCTATACCGTCCCATCTATTATGGATGGCAAAAATAATCCCTTCTTTTATTTAACATTGGTTTTCACCATATCTGACAGTGCGAACAGGATATATATCCCTGAATATACAGGCAGATTTTGTCGCTATTTAATACAAAATCGGAACAATGACGCCAATAATTGCCTTATGGGTTAAACATTTGAATAATCTTTTTCATTTAGTCTCGGTGATAACCTTGAGAGGTAGTTCAGCAACAATCGATTTAAAGGGTAACAATAATACAGCAAAGGCAAGAATTGATGGTTTTTCACCTTCGATGAAACTTGTTCTCAACATACTTGAAAATCACGGACCTCTGACGCAGAAAGAAATAGCAAAAGAAACGCATCTCCCCTCAAGAACAGTGCGCTATGCCTTAAACAGGTTAAAAGATGAAGATATTTTGGAGGAGCGTGAATATTTCCAGGACGCCAGGCAGTGCCTGTATCAGATTAATGCTGAAAAATTCAGGTAATTATTGCCTCAGCATTTCTGAAAAACGCACAGCTTAGCCAAACATTGCTTATTTGCATAATTTGAATATCTATGAAAGCGATTGAATTTCAGGTGATTGAAATGACGAGGGAAGAAATAAGAAGTGGTTTACTTTGTCCCAAGTGTAGAACACAAGAGCGCAGTATTTAGCAAGGATGCGTATTTTATACTGAAAGGCAGACCACTCTTAAACAATGAAGAGCCTGCTGAAACAGGTCTTTTGAACGAACATCTCAAGGGGCTTGTTTCAAAACTGAATATACTGAGGAGTTTCGCGGTAGCCACACCAGACCTCTTACTTGCAGAGCAGGCTGCAGAGGCTACTGAAAGTGGAACTTCGGCACAGGTCAAAATCATAGACGAGCCGGTTCAAAAGGCTGATGTTAAGGTGATGGTACGATAGTCGTAAAACAATACAGATGCCCCAACTGCAAACATAAAATACCGGTAACAAACTCAGACTTCATCAAGGGAATTGCCTTTGTTTCGTGCATGGGCTGCGGCAGGGATGCATTTGCGATAGAAGAAGCATTGTTGAAAGGAGATGACGAAGACCTTCAACGCTTCCTTCGAGGAGGATTCGGGGCAAAGTGAGCACAGGCATTGCTTTAGATCTTGGTACAAGCGGGTTTAGAGTGCAGGCTGTTGATTTAGATAGCAAAGAAATAATTTCAAATTCCCAGATTTTTTCTTTTTTCATCGATATGCGAAAGTATCCCTTCCACAGCTTTCAACGGGTCAGGTTCGACATAGAGCCTGCCGCCAAGTATTTTAGAAATATCAGATGTTAGTATCTGGACAACCTTCTTACTGCCTGTGACAGGTGGCACAACTCCTACATGCACCAGGACTCCAGAGGCGACCAGAAATGTCCCCTGACTGACAGCCTTGAAACTTACCCATTCAGGAGCTGATACTGCCAAGGGAAGGTCGCTGATCTGCACTTTTAAGTACTCTGCAATCTCTCCCGCAAGGCTCAAAAGTTGGGAATTATATATGCATGCGCCTGCGTGCAAGACCGGCGGAACTCCTAAGCTTCTAACAACTTCAGAAAGCCCATTTCCTGCAAACTTAGGTCCTTCTTCAGGGTCGAGCAATCCGGCCTTGGCTGCAGCATGTGCAGCGCAGCCAGTACTTATCGTAAGAACGTTGTTTTTGATCAATTCCCGTAAAATTGTGACGTTGTTCAGGTCATTTTTTACCTTGGGATTATTGCAGGTTCCTACCACCGCTATTCCCCTGATCTTTCCAGCAGCTACAGCATCCACCAGTGGTTTTACAGTTCCTCCCAGCGCATTAAGTATTGCACTCGTTGTGAAAATTCCCATTGCCCGTGTTCTTTCCTCTGGTATGAATATCTTCTCCTGGTTGCGCTTCTTGAAGGCTTCAATGGCGCGTTCGATAATTTTCTTACCCTGCTCGTATGCATTTTTGTCGTCCATTTCTATTCTAATAGCACCTGGTAAATGGGCGTAAGGATCGCTGGTGATAAGGGCAGTGTGGAAGCACTGTGCAAGGTCAGAGAGCGATGGGAACACACACTGCTGATCCACAACATAAGCATCAAGTGCACCGGTGGTGATAACGAGTTCCTGCTGCATCACACTCGCTGCAAGGGGTATTCCATATCTGCCAAGCATCTCGTGCCCTGTGCAGCATATACCGATTACATTTAATCCTTCCGAGGCTCCTGCCTCTTTCGCTTTTGTCTGAAGTTCTTCCAAGCCTGCAAGTTCCGAAACGACTGCTGGCATTAAGGGAACGTGCCCGTGAACAGCGATGTTTACTGCGTTTTTATTCAATACCCCAAGACCAGCGCTGGCAATCGAAGGTCTGAATTCACCCTGTAATATGTCGTGAGCAAGGGCGCAGATAAATATATCATTTCCATCAGTCAAAGAAAGCCTGACCGCCTGCAAAAGAAGTTCAAACGGGTCTGCTTCTACGCCAAAAGAAGAGCGAGAGACGCTTTGAGCCAGCTCAAAGGTTGAACTGCTGGGTAATAGCTTCAGCTCTTTCCATTTATTTATCAGGCTATCGGGCAAAAACGCGTTCAAAACATGCTGAGAATCACCATTTGTTCTGCTGAGATCCTCTATAAAAATTGAGGCAATCTGCTTTACAAGCTTCTCTTTTTGTTTACCGTTTGTTTTTATTCCTAACCTACTGGCAATTTTAATTACATTTTGTTTGCTGCCTTTCAGATTATAGGAGGTATTGCCATGCGCTGTATCAAGCAATACCTTCGAAAACCTCCATGCATGTGTAAGCTGTGCAGCCTGCCCTGCAGCAACCATCCTGACAAAACTCCTTGCTGCAATAAGGTCTTCATCTGCGCCGCAAACTCCTTTATTCCCGTTTCCAACTCTGCACGGACCTGAATTGCAGGAATAACAGCAAGAGCCATTCAAACCAAAGCTGCACTGCGGAACCTGCTTCTCATACCTCTCAAAGGCTGTTTTATGCCCATTTTGAAAAGCCTTCTCTGCAAGCTGATTGGTCGCACTGTGTACGCTAACAGGGTCGGGCATACTCACTTCACCTATGCAGCGATAGACACTTTTTTGGCAGTTTTCTTTCCAGATTTCAGTATCTCGATGAAGGTCTCCAGCCTTGTCTTCAACTGCCCGATATCAGACTGGCTGTAATCCGTCTCGATCTTTATCACAGGTATGCCTTCTTCCTTCAATGCACGCTCTACCTTCGTGAACTCCACATTGAATTCGTGGCAGAACTGGAGCACATAATATACCACGCCGTCAGCCCTGTACTCCTTTGCAAGCCTGACAACGTCCTCTGGTCTTTCGACATTGGGAGTGAAGCATGCGCAGTTGATATGCAGGTATCTCTCTGCAAGGTTCTTTAATTGAGTATTAACAGAGCCACTATCTGCTTCCACAAGCTCTGAGAAATACCTTGTGCCTGTGCAGGACTCCTCACCCACTACTATTGCACCACTTGTCTCAATGATATGGTGAAGCTTCCAGTTGGGAACGGTCATAGGCGTGCCTGAGATCAATATTCGGGGAGTATCTTTAGTCACCACACCTTCGCCTCTTTTTATTCTTCCTTCAAGCTCGTTCACAAGCTCTCCTGTTTTTTGAACGAATCTCTCCACGTCATCGAAGAACGCAAGCTGCATGATAAGAAGAACATCCTTGCCGCTTATAGGAGGAGGATTTGCCTTTCTTGTGTTATAGAGCTTCTGGAGGATCTCTCGCTTCTTATTGACTTTCACTATAGCATCTTTTAGCTTATCATAGGTGATTTTATTCCCGGTTATTTCCTCGATTCTATTTTTGAAAATCTTCACCTCGTTAAGCCACAACTTCCTTGCTTCTTCATCTTTCTTATGAGGAAGGTGAATAGTATAAGTGGACGTGTACTCGTTCAAGAGCTCGTACATCTTCTTCTTTCCGCCGCATGTGGTCTCTCCAACAAGAAGGTCTGCCGATAAGAAGTACGGGCATATTTTCGACGTACGAAAGCCAAAGGAGGATTTTATCAATGGACAGGTATTCCTCGGCAGAATCTTCTCGGCATCCGCCACTGGGAAATCCGCTCCACCGCAGAGGATCAGAGGCACGGCATTCGCAGCAAGTACAACCTCTTCAGGGAAATAAGCACAGAAGGCACCTATCACTTTATCGCCCTGCTTCTTTCTTTCAAAGACCTCCTTTGGTCTTGCACCGTGTATATCGCCAATGAAATTATCAAAATATGCTATGCCCTTCGGTCTATTCTTCTGCGTAAGGTACACATCCTGATAGACGACAGGCAGCACCTTCATAAGTTCATCATGTTTCTCTATATCGATTCCAAGATCTCTCCAGAACTCTTCGTTACTGATTTCGGTTGTATCTATATTTTTTCCACTCATTTTGATTCTCCTTATAAACCCTCTTTTGCAATTATTTTTGCAACTATCGCTGCTCCCAGGGCTCCCACAATCTGGGGCTCCTCCGGGACAGTGAGCTTTATTTTTAAACGGTCTTCAAGCGCCTTTTTCATCGCAAGGCTTTTCGCTGCACCACCTGTGAAAATCACCTCTTTTGCGATAACGACACGCTCAGCCATCGCTTTGATGCGCTGGGCAACAGAGGCATGCACGCCTGCTGAGACATCCTCCAGTGAAGCGCCCTGCGCCAGCAATGAGATAACCTCGCTCTCGGCAAACACAGTGCACATGCTGTTAATTTTTGCAGGCGTTTTCGAGGTAAGGCTTTTCATAGAGAATTCCTCAAGCGAGACCTCCAGAGCCTTTGCGGTATTTTCTATGAATCTCCCTGTGCCTGCTGCGCATTTGTCGTTCATTGAAAAATCCACCACCATTCCCTGCTCGTTGATTCTCGTTATCTTGGAATCCTGCCCGCCGATATCTATAATCGTCCTTGCCTCAGAAAATAACGAATAACTACCTCTTGCATTGGCAGTTATCTCGCTTATGACATCATCTGCGCTGAAGGATACCCTTCCGTATCCAGTGGCAACAATTTTTTGAACGTCTCCTTTACTTTTTGCAAGCACCTGCTCGAGAACCGCTTCTCCCGTCTTTCTGGGATTTGCGCCTGTCGGCTTGATCGCACTTGATATGATCTTCCCATTAAGAGCAACTGCTTTTACTGTGGTTGAGCCAAGGTCGATACCGACAAAGATTTTTGCCATCATTTCTACGTGGAAGGCATCATATTTATCGCTATAGAAATCAGCAAATATTGGCGCAGTTGTTATGAAAATAGAAAATTACTGGCAATTTTTTCCTTCATAGTTCCAAGATAAGAAGACTTCTGGATAAATTAGCCGATTTAGAAAGTTTAAATACATATGTGTGATTCTTAGTATCTGCCAATCACGGCAAATGTGGAATGTGCCAGGGAGTCGCATTTCACCTCCTATCCGTTTTTACTTTATAAAAAATGAGAAGAAAATTGTCAATAATTGCCAGAATAAGTAAATTTATAAGGTAAAGCTGTTATTAAGGCTGGTGATGAACCAATGAGGAATCGTCTTTGCAAACAGTGGGCAAGAAACTAATGCGAAGATAGATCACCTACCACCCTCAGCAAAACTTGTTTTCAAGGTGCTGCACGATAGCGGCTTTTTGACACAAAAGGATATTGTGAGGCAGACCTATCTTCCTACTCGAACAGTGAGATACGCCCTGAACAGATTGAGAGAAGAAAATGTACTGCAGGAACGCTTCTATTTCCAGGATGCGCGCCAGAGCCTGTATGGGCTGAATGTAGAAGTCAAGGAGGTACCAATAGTATAGCTAATTTTAACCTCCTATTTTTTTGCCAGGGTGGCAGAGCGGCTACGCAATCGCCTGCAGAGCGATTTTATTCCAGTTCGAATCTGGACTCTGGCTTCTATGTTTCCCTGATTACCGTACCTTATTTCTTATAATAAGGATTGAACTGGTTAGTGTAGATATCATACGGCTTGAACCGCCCTTCCTTAATCTTCCCGTCCTTCACAAGCCAGTCTATCCAGAACTGGGCATCGCTATCTGCTAAAAGTGCATGATCCCTTACCCCGAACCCATGCCAGTACTTCGCAAGATCAGGATTTCCGCCCTTGTCCTTGAGTATCTTGGCAGCAAGTGCCTTGGCTTCCTTAGGATGGTCCTTTGCCCAGTCCGTCGCCTTTGCTATCCCCGCCACCAGTTGCTTGACAGCATCAGGATGCTCGTTCAGAAATTTCTCGGATGCAAAGAGAGCGCAGTGTGTTTGATTGCCTATAACATCGTAGTCAGAGAACAACACCCTTACTCCTTTGCCAGCTTCGATCTTGTCCACCACTACACCGAGAGGAGCCACTGCATCCACCTGTCCATTCCGCAATACCTGCTCATGCTGGGTAATAGGTATCTGAACAAGCTGTACATCGTTTGGCGATATGCCGTTTCTTGCAAGGTATT
>CAYXIP010000058.1:0-10481 GCA_964465515.1 uncultured Candidatus Methanoperedens sp.
ATATATTTTTATCCAAGGGATACATTTAGATAGCATAATAAAATGCATAAAACATCTGAGGGGATATAATAATGGATGAAATGGAAGGAAAGCAGCTCACCGTTGCAAAGGCATACCCGAACGATGCTGGTAGAGGAATAGCACGCCTTGACCCGCATATATTGATGGTCTTACAGCTTATACCCGGCGACATCATTGAAATCGAGGGAAAAAAAAGCACGTCTGCAAAAGTCTGGCGTGCTGATAGAAACGATTGGGAACAGAATATAATTCGTATTGACGGTTTTATAAGACAGAATGCCGGCGTCGGAATAGGGGATACCATAAAGATAAGGAAAGCAGATGTCAGACCTGCAGAAAAAGTGGTTCTCGCACCGCCTGAAGGCTCACCGATTGAGTTCAAAGGGGATATCGAGGATAATGTAAAACGCCAGGTCATGAAACGTCCGATCAGCAAGGGCGATATTATACCTGTAATGAGCACCATGGCTCATCCCTTCTTCGGACGTGTGCCAACAGGGCAGGCGATACCCCTGATCGCAATAGAAGCCGAACCCGAGGGCATCATACTGATTACAGAAAAGACAGAAATAGAACTAAGGGAAAAACCTGTGGTGCTGGATGTCACAGGCACGGGGATAACCTATGAGGACATAGGGGGCTTGAGTGATGAAATCCAGCGCCTGCGTGAGATGATCGAGCTGCCCATGAAGCACCCTGAGGTATTTGAACGGCTGGGTATAGAGCCGCCAAAGGGTGTGCTGATGTACGGGCCTCCCGGAACGGGGAAAACCCTGATAGCCAAGGCTGTTGCAAATGAATCAGGTGCAAATTTCTTCTCCATTGCAGGTCCTGAGATCATGAGCAAGTATTACGGAGAGAGCGAGCAGCGGTTGCGCGAGATATTCGAAGAGGCAAACAAGGATGCTCCGTCCATTATTTTCATAGACGAACTTGACTCCATAGCCCCGAAAAGGGAAGAAGTGACAGGCGAAGTGGAGCGCAGAGTAGTGGCGCAGCTTCTTACAATGATGGACGGGCTGGAAGAAAGAGGGCAGGTGGTGGTGATCGGCGCTACGAACCGCATCGATGCGATCGACCCCGCGCTTCGCCGCCCGGGCAGGTTTGACCGCGAGATAGAAATAGGCGTACCCGACAGGCTTGAAAGGATTGAAATTTTTCAGATCCATACCCGTGGAATGCCGCTTTCCGAGGATGTCAGGCTTGAATACATCTCAGACAGAACGCACGGGTTTGTGGGTGCTGACATCTCGGCACTTACTAAAGAGGCAGCCATGAAGGCGCTTCGTCGATACCTTCCACAGATAAAACTTGAGGAGGCTGTTCCGCACGAAATACTTGAGAGCATGCAGGTCACAGGCGGCGATTTTGAAGAGGCGCTTAAGGAGGTTGAACCCTCGGCTATGAGGGAGGTGATGGTTGAAATTCCAAGAATTAAATGGGATGATGTTGGAGGTCTTGATGAGGTAAAGCAGGAGATAAAAGAAGCTGTGGAATGGCCACTCAACTATCCTGCTAAATTTGAAAAGATGAGCATCCGCCCGCCGAAAGGAATATTGCTATACGGTCCTCCCGGTACTGGAAAAACGCTGCTTGCCAAGGCTGTGGCAAACGAGAGTTCAGCGAATTTCATAAGCGTTCGCGGTCCGCAGCTCCTCTCCAAATGGGTTGGGGAATCTGAAAAGGCAATACGCGAGATATTCAAGAAAGCCCGTCAGGTAGCACCGTCCATAATTTTCCTGGATGAGCTTGATGCAATCGCTCCTGTTCGTGGTACAGAGTTCGGCTCGAAGACCTCGGAGCGCGTGATCAACCAGCTGCTCACAGAGCTTGACGGTATAGAGGTATTGAAGAACGTTGTGGTGATTGCAGCAACAAATCGACCTGAGATAATCGACCCTGCTCTTATCCGTTCTGGCAGGTTCGACAGGCTGGTTTTTGTAGGACCTCCGTCCAGGGAAGGGAGGATTGAGATATTCAAGATTCACCTGAAGAATACCCCGCTTTCCGATGATGTGAACGTGGAGCAATTAGCGGATCTTACTGATAATTATGTGGGGTCTGATATGGAATCTTTGTGCAGGGAAGCTGTGATGCTTGCGCTACGGGAGAATTTCGACAGTGAGAGAGTGGAAATGAGGCATTTCAAGGATGCATTGAAGAAAGTGAGACCTGCTCTTGCCGAGGATATGCTGGAATATTATGAGAAGCTGCAGGAGCAGTTTAAGGGCGGGGCAAAGCAGGAACAGAAGTCTTATATAGGTTATAGATAAGAAAAGAATGGGATTTTCATGGCAAAAATACTTGCAAAAAATTTAGCTAATAAGAGGGTAATGCTTACTGATGGCTCGGAACTGGGATTTGCCAGCAACGTGGTTATGGATACCCATACTGGAGATCTGGTATATCTGGTGGTGAAGCCAGCACCCAATGTAGATACTTCAAAATTCCAGACCCAGAGTGGTTATGTTATGATCCCGTTCGGAGCAGTAAGAGCTGCAAAGGATTACACCATAGTGGATAAAAAACTTATTACAGGCAGTGATATGGATTAGTTCGTGAGCAAGGTTACAATAGTTTGTTCAACTCTGGATCAGGCAAGCCAGAATATCAAAAACAGTCTTTTAAATGTCAGAAAATGGGTGCCCGTTCAGGGTAGAGGTTATTCGGCTTTTGAATACAAGGATTTCAGGCTTGTTGAGATAAGAGAGCCGCTCATCCATCAGGATGGAATCGATCGGAAATTGCTCTTGTGGGGTTTCCCAACAGGTCTTGTAATCTTTGCATCCAAGCACAGAAGCAAAGACGGACGTGCCATTCTTACAGTCCACTCTACAGGCAATGTTAAGGAAGCAAAATTCGGGGGAAGCGAGAGGAAACTTGCAACTGCTGCACCGCAGGCTGTGCGTTCGCTGCTTCATTCACTCAAGATGCTCGCCGAGAATGAGGAATATGAGGTAACTCTTGAGTGCACGCATCATGGACCAAGCGACATAGATATACCATCTCTTTTCATCGAAATCGGTTCAAGCGAAGCACAGTGGGTGGATGAGGTCGCAGGGAGGATTGTTGCAAGTGCAATACTGATGCACAAAGAAGGAGATTCTCCCGTTGCGATTGGTTTTGGCGGCACGCACTATGCACCGAGACAAACTGCGCTCATTCTCTCTACGGGCATCACTTTCGGGCATATATTCCCCTCTCATGTGCTTGATGATCTGGATGAGTTCATGGTACGCCAGGCTTTTTTGAAATCGAGGGCTGACTTTGCTTACTTTGATCGTAAATCGATGAAAGGAGAGCAGCGAGAAAAGCTGCGCATCCTTGTAGAAAATACTGGATACGAGGTACTCAAAGAGAGCGATATAAAGGACATGGACGGGATACCATGGGAGTTCTGCACGGCGCTGCGCAGACGTGTGAAGGAAATATGCCCGATGGGCAAGCCCATGATAACAGAAGGCATAAGATGCGAAATTTCCTGCTCAACCTGTTTATGCCCGAAGGTGAAGATCGCACGGGTAAACCCTGCTCTTCTATCAGAGGCAGAAAAACTCGACAGAAGCAGGCTGAAGGAATTCCTCTCCAAGCACAACATCGCCTATATCGAATACGAGGACGGCAGGTTGGCTCATATCGTAATTGGATTGAACGATCGCTGCGCAAGGCTGGCAGCCGAGGAATTGACAGATGAGTGTATAGAAATCCTCAAAAAAAATTATGAAATCAGCATGGATAAGGGAACACTGCAGATAACAGAAAAAAAGTTCAACGTGGAGCGTGCCAAATCCCTCGGCATAGAGGAAGGGCCACTCTTCGGACGGCTTGCAAGGGGCGAATCTGTGATTGTGGATGGAAAAACTATAAATCCAGAGATGGTATATGAAATAAATAAAAAAACCATTAAATTGGGTTAAGATGGACTGAGGAAAAAGCATGGAATCTATTATAAAAGAGGCGATTTCAAGAGCAGGAGAATCCAAAATGCCTGTTCTTGGCAACACGGACGATGAACTTGTAAAAATTTTACAGGAATTAAAGACGAATATTGTGGTGGTAGGGTGCGGCGGCTCGGGCTCGAATACAATCCAGAGAATGTCTGAGGAGGGAATAGTAGGGGCAGAATTGTATGCCATAAATACCGATGCCCAGCACCTCCTCCATGTCAAAGTCCCGAAGAAAATCCTCATCGGTAGAAACAGAACCAAGGGGCTTGGCGCAGGAAGTCTTCCGCAGATAGGTCAGGATGCTGCCCAGGAATCCAAGGCTGATATAGAGAAAGCTGTGGACAATGCGGATATGGTTTTTGTGACCTGCGGTCTTGGCGGGGGAACAGGTACCGGGGCTGCACCGATAGTAGCTGAAATTGCCCGGGATGCCGGGGCTCTGACCATAGCGGTGGTCACGCTTCCCTTCTCGGTTGAAGGCTCGATACGCATGGATAATGCAGAAGCAGGGCTTGAGAGGCTGCGTGATATTGTGGATACTGTTATCGTGGTTCCAAATGATAAATTGCTCGAAGTTGTACCTCATCTTCCCTTGCAGACGGCTTTTAAGGTATGCGATGAAATTTTAATGCGCTCTGTCAAAGGGATAACCGAACTTATAACAAAACCGGGGCTCGTTAATCTTGATTTTGCCGATGTCAGGGTGATAATGCAGAAGAGCGGCGTGGCTATGATAGGTCTGGGGGAAGCAGAGGGGGAAAACAAGGCGGTGGAGTCTGTGCAGAAGGCGCTTCGGAGCCCGCTTCTGGATGTGGATGTTTCGGGTGCCACAGGTGCTCTTGTTAATGTTGTGGGCGGACCTGATATGACTATAGCAGAAGCGGAAAGCGTGGTGAATGAACTTTATACCCGTGTTGATCCCAAGGCGCGGTTGATATGGGGCGCTGTGATAGACCCCGACCTTGAGAATATTGTAAGGACAATGATAGTTGTAACAGGTGTCAAGTCGCCGCAGATACTTGGTAAGGGAACTGCGGGTAACATATCCACTGCAAAATACGGGATTGATTTTGTCAAGTAATGCCCATATAAGCGAGATTTTTAATTCAATCCAGGGCGAAGGGTTATACGTAGGCACACGCCAGGTATTCGTGCGGTTCGAGAAGTGTCAACTGCACTGCGCATACTGCGATACTCCGCAATCGCGCAATGTTTCCCGGTACTGCAGGGTAGAGAAAACCCCGGGAAAAAGGGATTTCTATAATATTGAAAATCCCCTGGATAAGGAGCATGTGAAGGAATTAATCCGCAAACTGTGGTCGCCTTCTACACGACACATAAGCCTGACAGGTGGAGAGCCCCTGATTCATGCAGATTTTATCAAGGCGCTGAACACTGAATATCCTATATACCTCCAGACCAATGCAGGATTCCCGGAGAAAGCGCGGGAATTAAAGGATATTACTGCGATAGCATCGTGCGACATCAAATTGCCCGAACACGATTCCACAGACCATTATGCTGAGTTGCTGAAGAACGAGCTTGAGACAATCTCAATATTTTACGAAACATCAAGGACGTTTGTGAAAGTAGTAATCCTGCCTGAAACCACCACACAATCCCTATCATCTGCTGTCGACGGTGTTGCCTCCATAGACGCACATATTCCATTTATACTCCAGCCTGTTACTCAAAGACAGCAGGTGTCTTCCAAGCTCTTACTTGCACTTATGGATTTTGCAGGAAAAAAATTAAAGGATGTGCGCGCTATACCGCAAACGCACAAAATGATGGGATTACTTTAGGACCCTGTTGCCTTTGCAAGGGCAATCACTGTCTGGAGTTCAGCCGTTGGCGAAGCAACTAAAATCATAGCTTTTTCAGTCGCCCAGACTACTGCATAATTTTGTCTTTGCTGTCCGTTTTCTGTGGAAAAGTCGGTAACCTGCGTTGCATTATGCCCGTTTAAAGTGATTGGCGTGAAGGGGTTGAACCCGGATTTAAATTCCTTTTGCTTCTGTAACTTGTACTGGGCTAAGAGAGCCTGAGGGTTGTCGTTTTCAATCACCTGAATATAAACGTCATCGCCCTTGTTCCTGTAAATGCCTTCGGTAGCATTTATTGAAGAGCCGCCTATGTCTACAGGAATTTCATGGCTTCCCATGTAAGTGAAGCCATCCGGTAAATTGGTTGTGGGGATTAAATCCGAGCTAACAGTGGTATTTGTTCCTTTGCCCTGATTAAAAGTGCATCCAGATATAAGAGCTGCTGCAATAAGTAATAATGGAATCAATACAATTTTTTTTGACATATGTTGCCTCCTTTTTTCACCTTTAATATGCCCTGAACTTAAAAAAGTAACGGTTGATAGAATCACAAGTTTTAAAATCATCGTGGATATATCGTGTTCATGGATTACAGGAAAGGCTCGGTAAAACGGATATTTGCCGTCAGGGTTGACCACGGCGAGGATGTGATTGACGAACTCGCCGGGCTTGCCATTAAAGAAGAAATAAGCTCAGCTTTTTTTATTATGATCGGGGCAGTAGGGAATGCAGAGCTGGTGACAGGTCCAAAAGAAAAAGTGATGCCACCTGTAACTGTCTGGTCGAAATTCAATGACGTTCGTGAGATTATTGGCACAGGCAACATTTTCCTTGAAAAAGGCAAGCCAAAAATTCATCTTCACGGGGCTGCAGGCAGCAGCAGTGGGATTGTTACGGGCTGTTTCAGGAAAAAAGCGGAAGCGTTCATGGTTGTTGAGGTTTTCGTAGTTGAGATGGATATAGAGGCTGAAAGGGTGTTCGATGAGAAGATCGGATTTTCGCCGATAAGGTTTAGATAATGCTTATTTTCTGAAAGCCTCAATCAAGCTTTCAAGCGCTGTAACCTCGTCTTTTACAAGTGAAACCTTTGCGCTGATATTCTTAAACTGGGGAATTCCCTTTCCTCCTGTATCATCCGAAACAAGGGCATTTGACCAGGGGCTGTTCGCCATGAACGCTATTCCTCCAGGTTCCTCTCTTTTTGTTTCCTTCACCTCAACGACGATACTGCCGTAATTGTTGGAAACCCTAACCCTGTCCCCGGCTTTCAAGCCCATTTTCCCAAGGTCGTTCTTGCTCATCATAAGGCATGCTGAGAGTTTCCTGTACTCCTCGCCAAACCTGTCATGTTCAAGTGCCTCAACCTGAAAGATGTCCCGATACGTGGTGATTTTGAGTTCGTATTCAGGGGATTTCAGAAACTTCCCAACATCAATTGCCATCAGAGTGCCTCCAAAAATCTTGAAAGAAGCTCCTCGTCGCTGGGATAACCTGTCGTGAGAATTTTTGTTAATTCAACCCCCTTTCCATCCATCCTCACAGCACACCCGCCGTGTTCCACTCCTGAGACTGCGCACGGGATTGTTACGCTCGCTATCTTCGATGTCAGGGTAACGCATGGGTCTATGCATATAATCGGTATATTTGCAAGGTGGGGAATTACAGAACGCGGAAGGCTTGACAGCGGGTCTGAGCCTATAACAAGAAGCGCATCTATGCTTTTATTCCGAAGCGCTTCAACGATTGAATACCTATCATTGTGTATCGCTTTGCCGTCAAACTTGACGCGGTTCACAAAACCAGTCTCTTTGAACAAAACCTCATTGAAGCCGCGCATATTGTAATGGCCTATCATGGGCATGATATTGAAATTGGGAAGCATGTCAGCCAGCCTTACAAGAATATCAAAGTCGTCTTTTATCGAATATGTAAGACCGATGCCCACGAAAATCGCCCCGAACTCCGCTTTTTTCATTATGCCTGCAAGTTCGAGCATTTTTTTTGAATCATACGAAGGAACTTTGCCAGAGAGCGCGCCCATCAGGGCAAGAATAAATTCCCTGTCGCCTCTTAGAGGTATCCTGTAAAAGTGCCCTTTGCATATCTTCGCTGTATTGGATTCACGCACGTCTATCGCTATGGCGATTCTGTCTTCTTCGTATCCGCGCTGTCGGGCTTCGCCGCGGGGAAAATACGAGAACCGCGAGAGATGCCTTGGTTCAGAGTCCTGTGCGTCAGAACCCCAGTATACAAGCACATCCGCTTTGTTTCTTATATCCTCAAGGAGGCATGTCCTGAACTTTTTCTGCAGTACCTTTTCAATCAGAATGCCCTGGCAGAATGAAGAGGTATCATCGATTACCGCATTTAATTTTTTTGCAAGCAAAATCCCTCTTAACTGAGCTTCACATGTCGAGTTGCTCCAGCCAAAAAGCATGGGAAATTTTGCGCTTCGAAGTACCTCGACTGCTTTCTTTATGGAACTTTCGATATCAGCCGGTCTCTGAGAGATAGAAGGAGCCAACCTGTTTATGCAGCCCCTTATCTTTGCAGCCCCGCGCCTGCATGCGTTTTGCGTCTCTTTTATCCTGCCGTTTTCAACAATAACTTCAATGTCATCGCATAACAGTGCGCATCCTGTGCACGTAACCATAGTCACCTTAGACAAACTCGATCGCACCCGTAGGGCAGGGGTCTATACAGGCATAGCACAGCACCCTGTTCTTTCCAAAGCGCCTGCACTCCTTGATATTTGAAGCCACCACTTTGCCCTCCACAACTTTGAATATTACCTTTTCGCTGGTAGGGGCGAGCCCGATGCCTGCTCCATGCGGGTCGTTTGCCACATCCACAGGGCATGCAACAACGCAGTTACTGCAGCCTGTGCACAGCTCTGTATGTACAATCATGCCTGTTTCCCCTGCACCGGCAGAAGGTAAAAGCAGGGATTCGAGTTTCTCTTTTTGTTTTTTAAATGCCTCGTCAAGAATTGGCGTGCACTCGGAGATGTTTTTTTTCCTTGAGAGCACTCCAACAGCAAAAGCCATGCATGTGGCTTCCCCGCACAGCTTGCAGTTGGTTCTGGGCAAGAGCTGGTAAAGCTCCATCACTGTGACCATGCGTGCGAATTGGTTTTATCATGTATAAATGTTATGATTACAAAAGTAAAAAATATAAATAGTAGGAATACAAGATAATGCATTATGAAAGCAGTTTTCAGAATCATTGGATCAGAAGAAGACCTCAAGGATATTGAGGGAAAAGAAGAAAACGTGCATTTCTGCTTCAGGCCATCTGAGAAAAACATTTTTGAACTGGTAACAAAAAACCCGAAACTGAAGAGAATACAGTTACCTTCTTCGTATCACAAAACCATTTCAAATACTACGAAATTGCTTTTAAAAATGAAAAATATAAAACTTATGACAGGGGATATATGGGGTCACCGCACCGATATTGACAGGTTTGCGGAGATTGAAATTTGAATTGATGCTCTGTTTTGTTGGTCAGAGACGCCGCAATACTTCATTCCTGCTCTCTAAGTATTAAACAACGAAACTCCACGAACTCGTACGAACTCAAAGTCAGTACGACAGAATTCTTCATATATCTTTCAACATATTAAGCATCATGGACACATCGCTGCTCCACAAGGAAAATGCGCCCGTCTCCTACAAATGCGCCATACTCACGATAAGCACATCTCGATACGAAAAATACGGGAAAATAGACCGTCCTGAGCGCGCAGAGGATGCTTCAGGGAAACTCATCTGGGGAATGGTGCAGGTGCAGGACAGCAAGGTGGTTCATTATGAATTAATCCCAGATAACACGGAAATGATACGGGAAGCCTTCAAGAGATGCCTGTATTCCGAGGCTGATGTGATAATATCCTCAGGCGGGACGGGGCTTTCACCTTCTGATGTCACCATAGAAGCGGTGGCGCCTTACATTGAAAAAGAGATGCCGGGTTTCGGGGAACTGTTCAGGCATAAAAGTTTTGAACAAATCGGGAATGCGGCAATGCTTACACGCGCAATCGCAGGCGTAGCGCGCCAGAAAGCGCTCTTCTGCCTTCCCGGTTCGCCAAATGCCGTCAGGCTTGCGCTTGAGCTAATACTTCCTGAGATGGGGCATATCATCAAGCATGTGAAGGGTCTGTAGATGGAATACAAGTGGAAGGTGATGTTCACAGTCTGGATAGGCGTCTTTATGGCTACGCTTGACGCAAGCATCGTGAACGTGGCTCTTCCCACGCTTACGGCATACTTTAAGACTGATATCACGACAATCGAATGGGTGGTGATGGCATATCTTCTCACCATAACAAGCCTTCTGCTGAGCCTTGGAAGAATTTCTGATATGTTTGGCAGGAAACCGATATTCGCCGGGGGACTTGCAATTTTCACTATCGGCTCATTCCTGAGCGCGGTTTCGGCAAGTGAAGGCCAGTTGATACTTTATCGCGTGGTACAGGGCATAGGTGCAGCCATGCTTATGGCAACAGGGGTTGCGATTGTGACACATGCGTTTCCTCCAAGGGAAAGGGGCAAAGCAATGGGACTGATCGGGACTGTTGTAGCGATAGGCTCGATGGCAGGACCTGTCGCAGGCGGTTTTTTAATCGAGAACGTAGGATGGCAGTCTATTTTTTACATAAATATCCCGATTGGAATTTTCGGAACTG
>CAYXIP010000059.1:0-10135 GCA_964465515.1 uncultured Candidatus Methanoperedens sp.
GATAACTTTTTTGGCTATTGGAGTTTATTGGAAAAATATTGTTACCAGATAATCTTGTTTCATCAGTGCGAAAAAGTAAAAAATCACTGGATTTTAAGATTGTGCCATTTGAGATAATAAAAAATAAATCACACAAAAGGAGATTTTATAGAGTTTATGAACGACCTAGCAGTTTTTTCATACTTATGTTTATTAAAATAATATATTGCCAGGCGAGAATACAGACGTATGTTTTTTAGTTTGATTTCAGTTTTCAACTCTTCCTTCAGCTTAGGTTTTTTGTTCAGCCAATATCTCATGATTTGAAAGGTTTCATCGACCCACAATTCAAGATTTTTACTAATATTTCCATCATGACTTCTATATTTAGCAAGAGGCTGATTGATAAAATCTATAGAATAATTCTCAGCAACCTTTAGCCATAAATCGTGTTCTTCATTGATATTATATATTGGGTTAAATATGCCAACTTTATTAAGTACATCCTTTCTTATTATAACTGTTAAAAGAGGGATGAAATTATCCAGGATTAACTTATTAAAAACATATCCTTTAAAAGGTTTTAAAAAATTAAAAAAAGTTTTTTTTCTTACCCTGCCTTTTTCATCAATAAAATAACTATCAGAATATACCAACGCAATTTCCTTATTCGAATCCAGAAAATGAACTTGTTTTTCTAACTTTTCTGGCAACCATTCGTCATCACAATCAAGAAAAGCAATATATTCACCTCTTGCATTTTCGATGGCCAAGTTGCGCGCAGCCCCGAGGGGCAAGAAGTCCTCTCCCTGGAAATATCGGAGAGGCTTTCCATAACTTAAGGCAATATCAGCGCTATTGTCTGTCGACTTATTATCCCAAAAGATGACCTCATAATCTTTAAAAGTTTGCTGGTAAATGCTATCCAGCGCCTTATGTAAATACCTGCCGCAGTTATGGCAGTTCATGATAATACTTACTCGCGGATTTATGGACGTATTCATAAATTACAACAAATCAACAAGTTTCTCGCAAATAAAATCAACATCCGATTCTTTCAGATCCGGATGTAGTGGCAGGCTTAATAATCTGGTGTATATCTCTTTTGTTATGGGAAGAGATACATCTTTAGAAGCGCTGTAAAAGGATAAAAAATGGTTCGGTTGATAGTGCACTCCTGTTTGAATGCCATGTTCAAGCAATTTCTTTCTAATTTCATCACGATTTGCAGATTTCAATTTAATAACAAAGATATGAGGAATAATAGAATCAAAGTCAAGTTTAAGCAACTCTATTGAATCTATTGATTCAAGATTTCTGCAGTATTGTTTCGCCAGTTGCTGGCGTCTTGTAGCAAATTCAGGAAATCTTTTAAGCTGTTCAATCCCGATGGCTGCCATTATATTGCTCATGTGGTAGCGCCATCCCTGATATCTGACATCAAAATTCCAGCTTCTCTCCCCCTTGTACCGTTTTTCCGTATCGTTTTCCACTCCCAGAAGGCGTGCATCGCTAACCTTTTTAAGAACTACCTTGTCATCTGTAACAACCGCTCCTCCTTCTCCTGCTGTGATATTTTTAATTCCATCAAAACTGAAACAGGATATATCGCCAAAGCTACCGACTTTTTCCCCTTTGTAATAACTGCCAAAAGCATGGCAGGCGTCTTCCACCACGCGCAGACCATTCTTCCTTGCGAGTTTATAAATTTCATCTAGTGCACCCATCCCACCAGCATAATGAACAGGCATGATAACCTTTGTTCTCTCAGTCAATCGCTTTTCAGCATCCTCAACATCAATTGTAATGGTATCTGGATCAACCTCGCATGGAATTGGTCTTGCGCCTGTTGCTGAAATCGCTTGGAATGAAGCTACATAGGTAATAGATTGTACTAAGACCTCGTCTCCTGGACCCAACCCAAGTGCCTGCAATGCCAGATGTAGAGCAGACGTTCCTGTATTAACGCACACTGCTTGCCTGCTAAAAAACTGGCTAAGCAAATTTTCAAACTCCAGAACTTCTTTACCCATCCCAAGATATTCGCGATCAAGCACGCCCATCACAGCCCGCTTCTCGGCTTCGCCTATGACCGATTTGGAGAGACGGATAACATCAGCCATTAGTCCCACAATTTCCACTGCGCCTTTCCGCCTTGCCAGAGATCTTCAAGCACGTTCCTGTCCCTTATAGTGTCCATGCACTGCCAGAAGCCATCATGAAGATAAGCTTTAAGTTCACCAGCCTCGGCAGCACGCTCAAGTGGTTCCTCTTCAAGGACGGTGGAGTCTCCTTCGATTAAATCCAGGAATTCAGGTTCGAGAACAAAAAAGCCTCCATTGATCCAGCCCTCCGTAGTCTGCGGTTTTTCCTTGAATGAAAGTACATTCTGGTCTTTTGAGACCACAAGCTCACCAAATCTGGCTGCAGGGCGAACAGCTGTAATTGTAGCCATCTTACCATGGCTTTTATGGAATTCCACTAGCTTCCCTATATCTATGTTTGCGACACCGTCGCCATAGGTCAGCATGAAGGTCTCATCATCTATGTATTTTTCAAGGTGCTTGACCCTACCGCCAGTCATTGAATTCAAGCCTGTATCTATAAGTGTGACCTTCCAGTCGACGGTCTTTTTTTGGAGGTAGTCTGCCTTTCCGTTCGCAAGGTCGATCGTAAAGTCAGATTTCAGCGAGTAATAATTCAGGAAATAGTCCTTGATAACCTCTCCTTTGTAGCCCAGTGCAATCAAGAAGTCATTGTATCCATAGTGGGCATAGATGTTCATGATATGCCAGAGTATCGGCTGTCCACCTATCTCTACCATGGGTTTTGGCCTGGTGTCTGTGTATTCCGAGAGGCGTGTGCCGAACCCGCCGGCTAAAATGATCGTTCTCATGCAAGCTCCCAGTCATAATGTATATGATTCTTATATGCATCCATGCGGTCGACTTCATCAGGGTCGTGCGGGATACTCGCTATATTTAGGAGCATGTTCTCTTCACCTACTCCCTTGAATCCCATCCAGACCATGGGCGGCACTGTCAATCGCTGATAATTACTACTGGAAAGGGTTATTTCTGAGGTCTCACCGAATGATGGTGAGCCTGGTCTTTCATCGTACAGCACAAATTTTATCTCTCCGCGCGGGACGACAAGATTCAGTATCATTTCGTGATGGCGCTTCCACGCCTTTACAGCGCCTTTATTGACAGTTGAAAAATAGGCTTCTCCAAATCCACAGAACGAAGCCTCGGTTCTTTTTATTGCGTGCAGGACATCGCCTGAATCGCCTCGAATAATCTTAAGCTGGGTCAGAATAACACCTTCAATCATCGTTGTTCACCCAAATCATATATCTTGCTGCTGCCAGTTTCATATATTCCTCGATTTGACTTCTGGTTATGTTAAAAACATCCTCTTTTTGCTCATAATATTTTCGATACCAGTCCATCGTGAACCTCACGGCTTCACTAAAGTTAAGGTTCGCCTTCCAGCCTAGGAGGTGCAGTGCCTTGTCGCAGCAGAGCTTCAGGAGAGTGGCTTCCTTTTCACCTTGGCCTTTATTATTCACCGGCTCAACTCCTGCACCGCTCCAGGTTTTCTGCATCTCAGCTATCAGCTCTTCGACTGTATAATTCTGGTCCGCCTGGGGACCGAAATTGAATGGCTCGCCGTTTAATTTCGGCTCTTCATGAAGTTTTTTCCCCACGAGAAGATAGCCACTCAAAGGTTCAAGCACATGCTGCCACGGTCGTGTGGCTTTGAGAGTACGAACCTGCACAGGCTTTCCTTCCGACCATGCCCTCATGCAGTCGGGCACGATGCGGTTCTGCGCCCAATCACCTCCTCCTATGACATTGCCAGCCCTGACAGATGCGACTTTTACATTGCTTTCTTCCCTGTTGAAAAATGAATTGGCATAGGTCTTGATCACAAGTTCAGCTGCTCCTTTTGATGCACTGTAGGGATCTTTGCCGCCAAGGGCATCTGTTTCCCTGTAGCCCCATATCCATTCCACATTATCGTAACATTTATCGCTGGTAATCATCACGACCCTACAAGGGCAGTTGACCTGCCTCAATGCCTCTAGGATGTTCATCGTCCCGATGACGTTCGTTTCAATCGTAAGTGCTGGGTCGCTATATGATAAGCGAACAAGAGGCTGTGCTGCCAAGTGAAAAACAAAATCCGGCTTAATCCCGGATATGGTCTTTTTTATATCCTGCAAATGGCGGATATCTTTTTCAAAATATTTGATTTTATCTTTCAACCTAGCATCTTCAAAAAGGGAAGTCTTAGTCGGAATGCCGTTGGATAGGCCGTAAACCTCTGCTCCAAGCTTCAATAACCATATACTCAGCCATGAGCCTTTGAAACCGGTATTTCCTGTAACAAGCACTTTTTTGTTGCGATAAATGCCACCGAAGATGGATTGATCGTTTATCTGCATAAATTTAGCCTATAAAATATCCTGAACCCATTTAACCTTTAGTTTTTATGCCGAAATGGTTTCCTGCTTTCCATATGCTATTCGCTGGGTACACCGAATAATCCAGCAATTGGAATCTGTAAGCAAGGCTTGCGTTTTAGATCGCACGCCGGTATTCCCGTCCTCGTAAAGATAATTTCCAGTTGGATCCGCCCTGCCGATAATGCTCGCTTCAACTTTTTTCTCAAACCGTTTAATCGAATAAGCTGGGAATTCAGGTAAAATCCTTTCGCAGACGATAATCATCACACAGCCTAGTGTTAATAACCTTGAGACCTTATCTAATGACTTATCTATGTCCGGAACCATATATAAAGATTTACAAAAAACTATGCCCGGTAATACATTCGCAGCGTTTTGATGCATAAGAATAATCTATATGCAAGCGTATTTCAGTGCATGGAGCTATCTCATATACTAAAAAAAATAAAAAATAATGAGATTAACCTTGAAGATGCGGAAAGGCAGCTTCGGATAACCAACTATGAATTGTTATCAGATATTGCAAGAGTTGATACCCATCGTGCAAAGAGGGTGGGCATCCCCGAAGCTGTTATGGCCGATTGCAAGACCTGCGAGGAAGTAGTCTCTATAGCACGTATCCATTTGAAGAACGAAGGGAGAGCTATTATAACCCGGGCTTGCGATGAGAATTACGCAGCGCTGAAATCACTGGCAGAAGAGATGGGGTCGGAAGTCAGATGGTTCGGGCGCGCAAAAATTGTTGTTATGGGCGCTCCAATTGCAAGAACAGGCGGCAGAGTTGGCG
The DNA here is from genome assembly GCA_964465515.1 of uncultured Candidatus Methanoperedens sp. Lineage (GTDB taxonomy): Archaea > Halobacteriota > Methanosarcinia > Methanosarcinales > Methanoperedenaceae > Methanoperedens. Next base: position 5,238 of record CAYXIP010000059.1, read on the forward strand.
TTATTTCAGCAGGCACTGCTGACATTCCGGTCGGGGAGGAAGCAAAGGTTATAGCAGAGGAGATGGGATGTTCTGTTACCGCTATATACGATGTGGGCGTTGCGGGAATTCACAGGCTGTTTCCTGAATTAATCAGGCTTGTTGAGGCTGGCGTGGATGCGATTGTGGTAGCGGCAGGACGTGAAGGCACGCTTCCTGCAATTGTGGCAGGACTGGTGGATGTTCCGGTAATCGGGGTTCCTGTTTCAACCGGCTATGGTGCAGGAGGCAGGGGCGAAGCCGCGCTTCTCTCCATGCTTCAGTCCTGTTCTGTTCTTGCTGTGGTGAATATAGATGCGGGTTTTGTAGCAGGAGCTTATGCAGCACGGATAGCGAATCTTGCTGCAAAACACAGGGCTCAAAAAGCATAAGACTTAACTTGTTTCAAATATCATTAAAAAAGCGAAGATTATTTATATGGTGAAATTGCATAGAGTTTCTTGAGTGTTTGGATCAATTTTTATACTTAAAAGAGGTAAAATAATATGAGGATTCGAGTAGTAAGCTCTAAAGAGGAAATCAATTCCCTTGGAACAGGTGAAAAGATAATTCATCTTGCATTTCGACCATCAAACAAAGACATCTTCGCACTAATGCAAGCATGCCCCAATGCAAAAGCCATACATATACCAAGCTCGTATATCAAGACGATATCGGACTCAACACGAATGTTTCTTGATATGCAGGGCGTAGCATTACTGGAAGGGGATGTGTGGGGGCATAGAAAAGACATTAATGAATACTCTGAGGTTAAACCTGCTGTGTTCGATAGGATGGATGAACTCAAAATGGAAGGCTTATCCGAGTCTGAGGTTCTGGATAGACTTGGAAGGGAGACGCGTCTCAGCAAGGATTTGTTAAAATTCCTCTTAAAGGAGAAGTCAAAGAAGAGATAAGGGTTTACGTTACTCTTGGCATTTTTTTCTGTATTTCATCCAGCAATTGCTCGTCGCTTTTTCCTTCCGTAGTTATACCGAGGTCAAAAGCCATCTGTTTTATCTTAGAGGATTTTTCATCCTGCAATTTAACTTCCTTGACTGATTTCTCAAAATCCTTTAATTCGAGTTCGGTCTCTTTCTGTGCTTTTTTGAACTCACCAGTTGCCTTGCCGAGCGAACGTGCAAGTTCAGGAATCTTGCTCGAGCCGAATAAGAGCATGGCTACAACCAAAATCAGCACTAAATCCTGTGCGCCTAACACCATATTTATTCCTCCACTTAGGTTCCTGTGAAAACATGCTATTTTGCCGCTTTCGCAGGTAAACTTTCTTTCAATTTCATCTTAGAGCGTATTTCTTCGATAAGCTTCTCTGAAGTCTTATTCTGCACATCTATGCCCATTTCTATCGCTAAATTATGGATTTTTATGTCCTTATCATCCAGTGGTTTATCCAATCGTTTTAGCTCATGTTCGTATTCCACCTGCGCTTTCTTAAATTCCCCCATAGCCTTACCAAGGGAACGAGCCATTTCGGGAAGTTTGCTGGGACCGAATAAGAAAAGGGCTACAACCAGAATCAATATCAAATCCTGCGCACTAAACATGAATATACTGTTTACCGCATCGGTATTTAAATCTTTTCCCTGCAAACACCTTTATTCTCTGGACATGAGGAATATCTCCTCGGAATCGCTGTTATAGCCTATCAATCCTGCATGTCTTGTCCAGTTGATAATTATCTTCAGGTAACTCACAATATCGGCAGTGGGAATACTTTTCCGGATAATTTTTAGAGTCTCCTCTTTACTCATTTTGCATTCACTCGATTCCATGAGTTTATTCCTGAGTTCTTTTATTATTTCCACGCCTGCAACTTTCTCCCTTATGATTTTTTTTCTTTCCCTTATGCCCGTATCAAGAAGTTTCTGGGCGTCTGCCGTGAGTTCGATATTGCCGTTCGTAACTTTAACGAAACCGAGCAGCTCAGCACCATCGATAGAAGGGAGTATCTCATCAAGCTCAAGATCAAAATCTGCGGCAAGGCGTGCGGCATCCTCTACCCCGCCCGCATCGTTGACTGCCTCAAGCAGTCCTATAATTTCGCTGATGGTTGCTTTCGGGATAGTCATAGGTTATACTATTAGTGAATACACCTTATCAACCCATCGATAGAACTCAGGGTCTTTCCTGTTGCGGGGTCTTTCCAGTTCGATTCTCAGATCAGCTATAACTTTTCCAGGGCGCCGTGAAAGGATGATTATGCGATTTGCAAGGTACACTGCTTCCTCAACATTGTGTGTTACCATGATTACAGCATCGGGAGGCATGTTTTTATCAGCCCACAGCAACAAGAGTTCATCCTTCAGGTTCTGGGCTGTCAGCGCATCAAGGGATGAGAACGGTTCATCCATGCATAACAGAATGGGCTCCACCGCAAGCGCTCGTGCGAATCCGACCCTCTGCTTCATTCCTCCCGAAAGTTCACGCGGATAAACCCTTTCAAATCCGTCCAGCCCCACGGCTTTTATATATTTGCAGGCTTTATTCTCCTGTTCTTTTTTCTGTAATTTCATCGACTCAAGTACAAGCTCTATGTTTTCCTTGACTGTAAGCCAGGGGAAAAGTGCAAAATTCTGGAAAACCATGGCTACCTTGGGATTATCGGGTGAAATTACTTCACCTTTAAAAAGCACTTCTCCTGATGTGGGGTTTTCAAGTCCCACGATGATTCGCAAAAGAGTGCTTTTTCCGCATCCTGAGGGGCCGACTATGCATATAAAATCGTTATCTTCAACCGAGAAACTGATATCGTCAAGGACAAGTATCTTATTGCCGTTTGTTTCGTAGGTCTTCGATACGTTCTTTATTTCCGCAAGCATTCATGCCTCTTTAATCGAATTTATATTTAGCCAGTGCCTTCCTGTACAGTGGCTGCCATATAAGCCTGTTCAGGAATATAATGGTTACAGACATGCCAAGCACCGCTAATATGACCATGCCTGAATCAGGCGTTTCGAATGTGGCTTTGTCGAGCAGATATCCTATTCCGAAAAGATGGTATTCCTGCCCCTTATAGACGATATATTCAGCTACGATTAACGTGTTCCATCCCCCTCCCCATGCGGTTATGCTTCCTGTCACAAACGAGGGGAACATTGTGGGTATGAGAACCTTCTTCCAGTAGAGCTTTCCCTTAATTCCGAATGCAGTAGCAGCATTCTCAAGCTCTTTTGGAATGGATTTTACACCAGCAATCAGGTTAAAAAGTATGTACCACTGCATTCCCGTAAGTATGAGGATAATTGCTGCAAAATCCAGATTCCCGAATCTTATAAAAATTACCACGAGTGCAGGGAAAAGTGCAATCGCAGGGATGGAGGCTACCACTTCCATAAAGGGCATGAGGTACGATGATGCTTTTTTACTCTTTGCTATATAATATGCTGCCGGGATAGTCCATACAATACAAATCACATATGCAACGCTTAACCGAAGGAATGAATATGCTATGGCAAGCGGAATAGAATAAGCGTCAGACGGCAGGTTTAGCAGTATTTTATTGATGGAAACAATAAGTACATAGGAAATATACGCAAGGACTGAAATCAGGATAACATAACCCAGAGATTTTGAAATAATCTTAATCCATCTATGTTTATGGAACACGATGTACATCGCGACCGTTATTTTTGAAAAAACCTCGAAAATAAACCTGAATGAATATTTGATAACTCCTGTGCTGAAAATGAACTTTCCGGGTTTTTTTTCGCCTGCGTATTCATAGGTGTATTTATCAGCCCACGACTGCATCGGCTTCCATATAAATAATTCAAGTAATAATATAATAATTATAAGGGTTGACAATCCCACAAGCATAAGGGCAATTTTCCCGGAATACGTAGTATCTATAAGGAAACTTCCAAGTCCCGGAAGCTTATACGTCTCCGATCCCGCTGAGATAATCTCGGAAGCCACCAGGAAAAACCATCCCACAGACCAGGATACGATGCTGTTATAGACCATTTTCGGGACGCACACAGGAAGGGTGAGGCTCTCAAGGCGCTGCCACCCATGAAGCCCGAAACTATCCGCAGCCTCAACGAGTTCTTTTGGGATGGTGGTGAGGGACTCGTATACGCCAAATGCCATGTTCCATGCCATGCTCGTGAAAATCAGGAAGACTGCAGCAATCTCAACCCCAGGTCTCCCAGGGAGCAAACCTATGAAAAAAAGAACGGCTGCGGGGAAAAACCCAAGGATTGGCACTGATTGGAGAATATCAAGAAAAGGCAGCATGAACCTTCGTGCATTCTTATTTGTTGCAGCAATATAGCCGTATGATAGTGCAAAGCATAGCGAAAAGAAATAAGCGATGCTCATTCGCAAAAAGGATGATGCTGCATAGTATGGAAGCTTTTCAAGGTAGGGAAAGTCTATAAAATCAAAAAAATAGAAAGCTGCTGTGACAGAAATCAGGAATAATATGATTATGAGGATAACATGTCCTTTTTTCATCCGCTCATTGCAGTCACAGCATGTATATAATTCTTTGTCAGGTAATGTCGCGTTTTCTGAGCTTTCCGCCTGCTATCTGTCCTGCAACGTCTGATAACACAAGCAGCGGTATAACAGTCCAGTTCAAACCTGAGATTATTCTCAATAAGAACACGAATGGGACAGGGACATGCACAGCCATCATCCACTGCCTTGAGAACTTTGAGGTGTTGCTCCTCAGATATCCAAAAGGCAGGTTGAGCAGAAAAACTATGAGCATTGATTCTACCATCATTAATTCATCTATGGCCATTTTTCTTCCTACTATCCAATTTCTATTTTGACTCTTCTGGCTTATGTAGTTTGTGCTTAATTTTTGATATTAGTTCTTCTTACTACAAAAATCCACAAACGACCTTGCAAAA
>CAYXIP010000060.1:0-9932 GCA_964465515.1 uncultured Candidatus Methanoperedens sp.
CGCAAATTTTAAGCCATTGTTAACCATCATGCAATCAAGGTTTACAATCTTAAAAATCATGCTCCAAACCATCCGCTCAAAACTCGAATCCTGCACCCCCATAAGCTTCTCCGAAGCCCGGTCTCTCCTCTCCCTCCCCAACAGCGAATGCATGGAGCTTTTCTCCTTAGCAAACACCGTGCGCTCAAAGCTCGGCAACGTGGTTGACCTCTGCTCCATCGTCAATGCAAAGTGCGGCTTATGTCCTGAGGACTGCAAGTTCTGCGCACAGTCAGCGCATAACGATGCCGACGTGACGCCGCACGACCTCATGGACGAGGAGGAAATCCTCAACATGGCTTTTATGATGCAGGACGAGGGCGCTGCAAGGTTCTGCATCGTAACAAGCGGGAAAGAAGCTGAGGAAGGGGATTTTGAATGCATATTGAGCGCCATAAAAAGAATAAGGAAAGAGACTAAATTATCGGTCTGCGTTTCCATCGGGATGCTCACGGAAGAGGAAGCGTGCATGCTTAAAAAAGCAGGCACCTCAAGGATACATCACAACCTTGAGACTTCAAAAAATTTTTTCAAGAACATCTGCACCACGCACTCGTACGAGGAAAAAATAAAAACTATAGAGGTTGCAAAAAATGCAGGGCTTGAGGTTTGCTGCGGCGGGATAATAGGCATGGGGGAATCAGAAAGAGACAGAGTCGAGCTTGCCTTTGCGCTTCGCGAACTTGATGTCGATTCCATACCCATCAATATCCTGAATCCCATCGAAGGCACGCCTCTTTCCGGCGCAGCGCCGATAACGCCCATGGAAGTGCTCAAGACAATCGCAGTCTTCCGCCTTATCCATCCTCAAAAAAATATCCGTGTGGCAGGAGGAAGGGAAAAGAACCTGAGAAATCTCCAGTGCCTCTGCCTGCTTTCTGGCGCAAACGGGCTGCTTCTGGGAAACTATCTCACAACACCGGGAAGAGTCCCTCATGAGGATATCCGTATGATTTGCGACCTCGGGCTTGTTCCTGGAGGCGTTGATGTATAGCGTCAGGATGAGGGCGGAAAAAGACGGAAAGCACATCTCGGGGGCTGAGAGGATAACCGATGACATCTCGCTTGTTGCACAATCGCTGATAGAAAGAGCTCTTTCCCATGAAAAGGGGAAACCTGATTTTATAAACATATCCCTTGAAGAATTAAAAACTCCGATCAAAAAAATAACCTCGCTTCCCCTTATTCCAACAAATGTCAGCAATGTTTCCGAAGGCAGAGCGCTTGCAAAAAAGCTTTTGTTAGATATCGGGATACCTCTTTTCTGCATAGAAAAAGCAATAACCTTACTTGAAAACGGGGCTGGCGATGGGGAGAGCATGAGGGGGGCAATGATAATGAATATGCATGGCGAGAGGCTTGAACCTGACAAAAATCGTGGCATAAGGGCATCGCGCATGGATATTACGGAAGAAGCCGCAGCCGAGCTTGCGCTTTCCATCGACGAAGCGGGACTTTCTTCGTTTTACGCTTATATAAGTGAGGCACTCGTGCTCGCCACAAAAGTCGCTTCTGTAAAGGGAAGCATGGCAGAACTTTGCTGGTCTGACGACCCATCCTATACAGCAGGTTATATGGCATCAAAAAAATTGGGGTATGTGCGCATTCCGCATCTTAAGGTTAAGGGAAATCCTATTGGTGGCAGGGTGTTTTTCGTGGATGACATTGACCCTAATAGTTATATTAATGAAATGGAAAAAACCCCAATCCTTGTCAACAGGTTCGGCGGAATAAAGGAGCTAAAACAATGAAACAGCAACAGATATTAAAAACAAAAAATAGAGCCGTAAGTAAGGCAAATATCGCAGTTCTGGGAGCAGGCGGCCTTGGAACTGCAGCTGCAAACATGATTGCAGGCAAGAAGGAGATGAAACTCGTAGCGATTGCAGATAAAAGCGGATGCCTCATCGATCTTGATGGCATAGAACCTCGAAGTCTTGAGAACAAAAAGCCAGGGGATATCGGCGAGAGAACAGACGATGCGATAGGAACAATAATAAAAAACTCAGACAGTTTTGACGGTATTTTTATTGCCCTCCCGAACCTTGCAAACGATTTTATTCCCAGTATTGCACTTCGGTTTGCTGAGCACGGTTTTAACGGAGTAATGGTGGACGCACTTAAACGCTCACAGGCAGTCGAGATGATTTTCGCCCTTGACAGCCAGTTAAAGGATGCAGGAATCACATACATCACTGGTGCTGGCGCAACGCCGGGCTTGCTCACGTGCGCTGCTGCGATAGCGGCAAATTCTTTCACGGAAGTTTTAGGCGTTGACATCAACTTCGGCGTGGGTGTGGGGAACTGGGAATCGTATCGAGCAACGATACGCGAGGATATTGCGCACCTTGAGGGATTCGACCTTGAAAAAGCGGCAAGTATGACATGCGCGGAGATTAAGGAGGAACTTGATAGGAGAAGGGGAATACTCCAGCTTCGCGATATGGAGCATGCGGATGATGTGCTTCTTGAGAGGGCTGGGATTGTATCGCGGGAAAAAGTAAAGGTCGGAGGCGTTGTGGATACACGCAATCCAAGAAAGCCCGTAAGCACCACGATGACCCTCACCGGAAGAACGTTCGACGGTGCAATTTCAAGCCACAGGTTCGTTCTTGGAGATGAGACTACGATGGCTGCAAACGTGGTAGGACCTGCCCTTGGCTGGATGAAAGCAGGGCTTGAGTTCCATAAGCGGGGCATATACGGTGTTTTCGGTTCTGCTGAGATAATGCCAAGATTCGTACTATGAATTGGATTGCAGGCGAGCTTGAGGAGCTAAAAAAGAAAGGACTGTATCGAAGCCTCTCCACCATAGAAAGTGCTCAGACGCCAAGGATAAAAAAAGATGGGAAGGAACTCATACATCTCTCCTCCAACAACTATCTTGGACTGACAACCCACCCGAAAGTAAAGCGAGCAGCCCTTGAGGCACTGGAGCACTACGGCACAGGCGCAGGAGGCTCGCGCCTCACATGCGGCAACCATGAGCTTTACAATACTCTTGAGGAGCGAATAGCGGAATTCAAAGGCACCGAGGATGCCATTGTTTTCAGCACGGGATACATGGCAAATATAGGGACAATTTCTGCGCTTTTTGGAAAAAACGACCTTATACTGAGCGATGAGAGAAACCACGCAAGCATTATCGATGGATGCAGGTTGAGCCGTGCTCATGTGGTGGTCTATCCCCACAGGGATACTTCGTTCATTGAAAAAACGCTTCGCAATTCACAACACAAAAGAAAACTGATAGTTACGGACGGCATCTTCAGCATGGACGGCGACGTGGCTCCTCTACCTCTGCTTATAGAGCTTGCGGAGAAATACGATGCAATTGTCATGGTGGACGATGCCCATGCCACAGGTGTTCTCGGAAAACACAGAAGAGGCGCGCCTGATTATTTTAACGTGGATGTGGATGTAAACATGGGGACATTGAGCAAGGCGCTTGCAAGCCTCGGCGGCTACGTGGCAGGAAGCGGTGAGTTGATCGATTACCTTAGAAACAAAGCAAGGTCTTTCATATATTCAACTGCGCTCCCCCCACCTGCAGTTGCGGCAGCAAAGGCTGCTATAGATGTTATCGAGGATGAAGATCCTGCCAAAAAACTCTGGCAGAATATCGCTGTCTATAAAAAAGGGCTTGCTGACATGGGAATTAATATCACGAGCGAGACGCAGATTATTCCTCTCATGACAGGAAGTGCGCAGGAGACCATGAAAGCAGCCAGCGAGCTTTTGAGGCTCGGGGTGTTCGCACAGGGGATTCGACCTCCGACAGTGCCTGAGGGTAAGGGAAGGATCAGGACTTCTTTAATGGCTTCTCACAGCGAACAGGATATAAAGGAGGCACTTCTTGCCATTTCCGGGATAAAGGAAAGGTTTTCATGACCGGGATATTCATAACTGGAACAGACACAGGCGTCGGGAAAACAGCAATTGCCGCAGGTCTTGCTGGCGCTTTAAAGAAGTGTGGATACAGCGTGGGGGTGATGAAACCCGTACAGAGCGGCGCCATGGAAAGAAATGGGAAGCTATTTTCCCAGGATGCTGAATTCATGATGAAAGTCCTGGGCACACGCGATGAGTTAGAGCTTGTATGCCCGGTACTTTTAAGAGAGGCACTGGCGCCGAGCGTTGCTGCAGAAATAGAGGGAAAGGAGGTTGACATAGAGCTTATCAGGAATGCATACCTTGAGCTTGAGAGATGCCATGACATCGTGGTTGTGGAAGGTGCTGGTGGAATTGCAGTGCCTTTAAAGAATAAAATCCTCATTTCAGACCTGATAGCTTACCTTGGCACGCCTGCGATAATCGTTTCCCGTGCAGGGCTTGGAGCGATAAATCATACCTTTCTTACCATCGAGCATGCAAGGAAAAAAGGAATACCTGTAATCGGGGTGCTTATCAACAACTATCGCGGCGGAAAGGTCGAGGAGACAAATCCCGGAGTAATAGCAAAGCTTGCCGGAGCCCCGGTACTTGGGATTGTCCCCAATGATACGAAAATAAACGTGGATGAGGGAAGTCAGGGGAATATTGTATCACTTGTGGAAAAGAATGTTGATATAAGGAAAATCATTTCATTCCTTCCAATGAAAATTATTTAATTACACCCGCCAATGTATAATTGTATGCCATCGAAAGATTCACAGCTAAGAATACTTCTTCGGACTTTTTACAGCAGCGATGAACCCGGTACCCTTGCATACCTATTCCATCGCCTGACAGGCGTAATTCTGGCAGGCTACCTTTTCCTTCATATATCGACCATCTCTACTTCCACCATCTCCCAAAGCGCATTCGATGCAAAACTTGGAATTTTTAACCAGCCTCTATTTCTTGCCCTCGACGTTGCCCTTCTTGCAGCGGCTTCCTTTCATGCCTTCAACGGGATTCGGATAATCTTTTTCGATCTTGGGATAGGAATAAAAAGACAGAAACTTAGTTTTGTACTTGCTCTTATTCTGACAGCCATAATCGCTGTGTTGGCAGGAGAGCTTCTGCTTTCGCTAATCTCAGGGAAGGGATAATATGAGAGGAGGTAGTACCATCCCGTGGCTGCTTCAGCGTATAAGCGCAGCAGTTCTTGTTTTTCTCTTAATCATCCATTTCTGGGTCGGACATTATGCAAGCTTTGGAGCGCCCATAACCTTTGCAGGCGTGCAATTGCGGCTTCAAAATGCTTTATTTGTAATCGTGGATTCCATGCTCCTCGTGTCTGTGGTATTTCACGGTTTGAACGGCATAAGGAATATCATTCTTGATTATCCGTCTGTACTCCCTCACAACAAATCCGTGTCACTTACTTTGCTAATCATTGGAATATTCACAGTCATTTTCGGTATTTACGCGCTGTATCCTTTCATGGTGGGGAGATGATGGCGCCGATTTTCCATCATGTTCTCGTGATAGGAGGCGGGCTTGCGGGACTGCGTGCCGCGCTTGAAGCGAAAAAATACTGCGATGTAGCTGTGATATCCATGGTCTATCCTGTCCGCTCTCATTCATGCGCTGCGCAGGGTGGAATTAACGCATCTCTCGGGAACGCGCCAGAGGGTAAGGACGATACATGGGAGAAGCATGCCTATGACACGGTTAAAGGCTCTGACTTCCTTGCAGACCAGGATGCTGTGGAAATACTTGCAAAAGAAGCACCTCTTCGTGTGTATGAGATGGAACACTGGGGTGCGCCTTTTTCAAGAACACCCGAGGGCAGGATTGCACAGCGGCCTTTCGGAGGGGCGGAATTTCCCAGGACATGCTATGCAGAGGATACCACAGGACATGCTCTTCTCCATACCATGAATGAACAGGCGGTAAAAAATGATATCAAGGTATATGCAGAACGCTTCGTTGTCTCGCTTGTTGTAAGGGATAAAAAGATTGCAGGCGTAATTGCTCTTAACAGGCTGACAGGTAAGCTGGAAGCCTACGCTGCGCATGCCGTCATACTTGCCACCGGAGGCGCTGGAAGGATTTATGCCGAGACCACCAACTCACTTATAATGAGCGGATACGGCATTTATCTTGCCTTCCGTGCAGGCGCTGCCTTAAAGGACATGGAGTTCATGCAGTTCCACCCCACGTCGCTTTTCCAGATCAACATCCTGCTCACAGAAGGGTGCAGGGGGGAAGGTGGATATCTCCTGAATAAGAATGGCGATAGGTTCATGGCATGGTGTGCGCCGAAATCCATGGAGCTTGCTCCACGTGATATTGTGGCAAGGGCTATTGCTACCGAAATCCTGGAAGGAAGAGGCGTAAATAACGAATATGTGTATCTTGACCTCCGCCATCTTGGTGAAAAGAAAATCGAGGAGCGATTACCTGGTATCAGGAAACTGTGCAAGAGTTTTATCGGATTAGACCCGGTTTATGAACTCATCCCAGTCGAGCCAGCGCAGCACTACACGATGGGGGGCATAGACTGCAATGCGAACGGCGAGACTGAGATTAAGGGTCTGTATGCGGCTGGCGAATGCGCCTGCGTGAGTGTTCACGGCGCCAATCGCCTGGGCGGGAATTCGCTCCTTGAGACGCTGGTGTTTGGAAAACGCACAGGGGAAACTGCTGCCGCTTTTGCGGTGCAAGAAGGCTCGGAGACTAATGAGGAGGCGATAGAAGAGGAATATAAAAACGCTTGCGAAAAGATAAAAGGGAGGGATGGGACGGAAAAAGTGGCATCGATACGCAACGACCTCGGCAGAGTCATGAGCAAAAAAGTGGGGATATTCAGGAAGGAAAACGAGCTTGAGGAAGCTCTGGATGAAATCAGTAATTTATCCGAGAGGTTCAGGCACGTACATGTAAGTCGGGGCACGGTTTACAACCTCGAACTATTGCATGCTCTTGACCTTGAGGCGATGCTTGCGCTTGCTGAGATAATAACAAAAGGGGCATTGTTGCGAAAGGAGAGCAGGGGTTCGCATTTCAGAATAGATTATACAGAACGTGATGATGCCAGTTTTCTCAGGCATACGATAGCCAGGCTCACGCCTGATGGAGTTAAAATCGAATACAGGGATGTGGCAATAACAAAGTTCAAACCCGAAAGGAGGGTGTATTGATGACGGAAATCAAGCTCAAGGTATTCAGGTTCGATCCTGAAAATCCAGAGCCCCATTACCAGACATACGCCGTGGAGACACAACCCGGCATGACCGTCCTCCAAGCACTTTTTGATGTGCTTGATAATCAGGACGGGACACTGGCATTCCGGTATTCATGCAGGTGGGCGATATGCGGCTCCTGCGCCGTATCACTCAACGGCAAATGCAGGCTTGCCTGCGAGACACAGATATCGGATTACAAAGGTACACTTACCGTCGAGCCATTGCCAGGTTTTGATGTAATTAAAGATCTTGTTGTGGATCTTGAACCTTTTTTTGAAAATTATCGGAAAATCAAACCTTATCTTATGCCAAAAGCTACGCCAGATAAAGAGAATATCCAGATGCAGGAGGAGGTGAACCTGATGCAGCCCCATATCAGGTGCATCCTGTGCGCAGTGTGCGAGTCCTCGTGTCCAGTATCATGGACGAGCAGGGAAAAGTACGTTGGACCCATGGCTTTGACGAAGGTCTACAGGTTCAACCGCGATTCAAGGGATAGGGGAGCGAAGGAGAGGCTGGAGATAGTCGGGGACGAAAGTGGAGTGTGGCGATGCAGGACGATATTTCGATGTACGGAGTATTGCCCAAAGGACATACCTATTACGGAGGCTATCGAATTTTTGAAGAGGAGGTATTTTAGGGATTAGGAATATTATCTAAACGACCTCAATATCTCAAGCCCTTTTGCTGGAAGCTCAAGAATACTTGAGCAAAGGCAATCCCTATCATTGCATACATTTTTACCCATCAAGGCATTCGTATGCTCCTTGTAGACCTCCTCTGCTGTCCTCTTAAAATCAGCATGATAATACGTGTTTATAATAAGCTCGCTCAAATCTACACTTCCGTCAAACGTCGGCTCCTTTTCAAACAGAGCTGGCACTGTGATGAGCTTTTTCCCATCTGCAAGTTCGGATAAGAAAACGAAAATAGTCCTTCCAATATAAGCCTTTGCAGCCGCTGCCTCTATCATTCCCCTCAAACCATTTCCTTTAACATCTTTAATCAACAGCCCGCAGTAGCCCACTCCTTCACCAATGAAATATCTGACGCCGAGGGATAATTCCACATGCATCAGAGGTATTTTAATCTCGGAATGCTGTTTATCGACCGCAATCTCTTCAAAACCGTTTATCATAAAGTAGGCTTTATCCGCTCAAGCCTTGTCCTGAACTCTTTCCTGTGCCTTTTCTCCTCATCGAGTATGTGCTTCAGCACGCCCACCACTTCAGCATCGTCTATCATTTCAATCTGTCTCTTGTACCTTTCGATAGCTTCGGTCTCAAGCGCTATCTGCTTTTCCAATTGACCTGCGAGGTCATCCCCCCCGAAATCAAGCTCTTTGTGCTCCATACTCGGCTTCCCGCCGCGCTTCATGATAAGGTCGGCAAGCCAGTTCATGTGCCTCATCTCGTCGATGGATATGGCCTCGGTGACCCTGCTCGGGTCGCACTTTGGGATTACGAAGGCATTCCTCACATATACCATTGAGGCTTCAAGTTCCCTGACAAAGTCCTCGTTCAATAAACGGAGTATTTCTTCAACTTCCAAGTTCGGTTCTCCTCAAGAGCGATAGAAAGATTGGAGAGATTACTATTTATCTTTAATTGAAAACGTTGAACCTTCCTTCCTGAGTTCATGGTCTGCGCGGTATGCAGCCATGATTGCCCCGAGCAGTATCGGCGCAATGAAGAACCCTGCGATTCCTCCTACAAGTGCGCCTCCTAAGAATGCAATGATAATCAGCATAGGGTGTATGTTGGAGCGGGATTGGATTATATAAGGTCTGATCAATATCTCAGGTGGGATTATCAATACCAGCAAGGAAACTGCCAGGAAAATAAGCGCGCTCTGGCTTCCCATTTCAAAATACCGGTATATTACAAGTGGTGCTATCACCATCCAGCCTGCTAAAAATGGAACGATGGAAGCAATAAGCATGAGGGCAGAGAGCATAAGCACATTTGAAAATCCAAATGCCCAGAAAACGATCACTGATAAAATCCCCACTCCTATTGCATTGTAGACATTTCCTATGAATACCGCAGAGAGGATGCTGTCGAAGTGCTTCATAAATTTCAACGAGAAATCCTTTATATCATCGGGAATTATTTCATTTATCCTGTCGACAAGACGTCCGCCGTCAACCAGCAGGTAGTAACAGAGAACTACAGCAATCACTATATTAACTATGAAAATCGCAACGTCTTTTGCAATTGCACCGACTGGAAGCTGTTTCACTATTGGCAGAACATACGATGCAAAATTTGATATGATATCGATGACCTTACCACGGACGAACTGCGGCAGGTCAAGTCTTTCCAGGCTGCGCAATAATACCCCGACCACATAGTCCTGATTTTTAATAGCCCAGATAATTGTATTGAAAAATTCAACAACACCCAGTCCGATGATCAGGAAAATCGGAAGGACAATGGCAATCGTGGCAAGATATGGCGATAATCTCGGTACATGCCTGTTGAAAAATTTTTCCAGCGGGCGCGCAACATATGCAAGCACCACGCCCATGATTATTCCGTCGAGGAGAGGAAATATGATGTTGATGAACAGGACTGCAACCAGAAATAGACTTACCGCAACCACTATTTTCCATTTGTGTTTTATTAGAATAGACACGCCATCTGTTAGTTGAGAGCTGGGCATGGGGTTAATAATGCTTTCAGGGAATATATATCTGGCTTATTATCCGCAAAAAATAACTACTGAGGATTTCGATTAACTTGTAATTTTCCCTCGTTTTTAAGCATGTTACGAATA
>CAYXIP010000061.1:0-9860 GCA_964465515.1 uncultured Candidatus Methanoperedens sp.
ACAGGCTTATCTGAATGCGGAATCAGGTTTAGCTCCTCAGCAGTTTTCAGGAGTTTTTCGATTGCAACAATCCCGTCGCCGATATCAAGCGTATAATCGTTCACATAAAGCCGGATGTGCTGCTCTATCACCTCGTCATCCAGTTCCTGGGCATTGTGTTTGATATATCCCTTCGTCTCTGCCCGGTTTTGAAACGCATATTCAACGCTCTTTTTAACAATAGCATCTATTTTTCTTATCATATCCTTGCCTAATTCCCTTTTCGCAAGAATCCCGCCAAGAGGTACAGGCAAGCCAGTTTCTTCCTCCCACCATTCTCCAAGGTCAATGAGCTTTACAAGATTGTATTTTGGATACGTGAATCTCCCTTCGTGGATGAGCAAACCCGCATCCACTGTTCCCAGGCTCACTGCGCTCATAATGCGGTCAAAAGGCATCTCAACTATGCTTTTTACCTCAGGATTAAACAGTTGCAGAAGGAGATAGGCTGTGGTCATCCTTCCAGGAATTGCTATCCTTGAACGGGCAAGCTCTATCCTTTTATTTTTAGCGACTATAAGAGGTCCGCATCCCCTTCCAAGGGCGCTTCCGCTATGGAGAAGACAGTAATTCTCTCTCAAAAAACCGAAGGCATAAAAAGAGGCTTTTGCGACATCCAGTCCCCTCTTCAAAGCAAGTTTATTCAGTCCCTCCACATCCATTAATATCTCGGAGAATTCTAAATCCCTCTTAAGCTTTTTATGGGCTAAGGCATAGAAAATAAACGTGTCGTTGGGGCATGGGGAATAGCCTATGGAAAGTTTTGTCATAACCTTTTAACGAGTTCGCTCACTACCCTATTTACATGCGAGGCTGCAAGCGGTATGTTCCATTTCTTAATGTCCCTTTCCTCGATGATATTGCTTATGCCGCGAATCTCAACCATGGGGACACCGTAAAGCGCACAGATGTGAGCAACGGCGGCACCTTCCATATTTTCACATACGCCATCGAAGCGGTTTTTCAGTATTTCCCCGCTCTCCCGGGTTCCTGAGACCTGGGATACTGTTACGAAATTGCCTGAGGTCGCGTTAAAACCCAGATCCTTTGCAACTTTTACTGCAAGCTTTGATAGCTTCAAATCCAATGGAAAGGTATTGAAATATTCCTTCTCATTTTTCAACAGCGGGCTTATTGTTTCCATCGAACTCCATCCTTCCTTTGTCAATACCCCCTCCTCGCCGTAGTTCTCACTCTCGGCAACAGCAACATCGCCAGGTTTGGCGGAGTTATATGCTCCACCGAGACCGAACAGTATGAGCAAGTCTGTGTCATAATTTTCAAGCAAAAGTGTCGTGGAGTGGGCGGCATTGACCTTGCCAACACCGCAGTGAGTGAAAGTTGTGGATTTCCCGTGCAATTCCGACTCTGAAATAATTTTTAAATCATCTCGCAGAGTCGGTTTGATTTCGCGCCTGAGTTCCTTTGACTCAATGGGCGTGGGCGCAATGAGGGCAAGATTCATGCTCTCTAATAATTACCTGATGAAATAAAGCTTTTATATAAAGCATGCGGGCATAACTGATGCCATGGCACGAAAACTCAGTAAGAAAGACTTAAACCTTCTAAGAAAGCTTGCCCCGGAGCTTGCTGAACCCACATGCGCACATGCAGGATGGGAATTCAGGTCAGTGCTTCCCCCTGTGAGCCAGCATGTCAGTGCTTCGACAGAGGATTTCAGGGAGCGTCTCATGAAACTTTCAGATGATGAATTGAACTATCTTGTAAACCTTATTTTCGAAGGAATGGAAAGCCTTCACTGCCTTAGAAAAGAGCACGCAGATGCCCTGGTGGAGGTGGTAGGTAATCGGCTCTCAACAGTGAAAGCCACAGAGTTGCTTGAACTTTACAAATTCGTTGGTGACTGAAATGCCCCATATAATGGAACTTTTCGGGAAAACAAGAATCGTAGTGAAGGACGGAAAGGTGGTGGAAGTCGGAGAGCCGATTGCTGACTGGTGCCCTGTGTTCAGCAAAGTAGCCCAAGTTTCAAGGCTTACACCCGAGGCGGCAAAAAAGAACATGGAATACCGAATAAGAGAGCTTGGGATGTTCACCCCGAAAAGGAGGTTTGATTACGGGATTTTTGTTAATTTTGGGGCAAGTGAGATTATGATGACGGGTTTGAGGCGCGGCTTAATCGATTCCACGGTCACGGTATGCGACGGGGCAGGTAGTGTGATTTCAAGCAATTTCGAACTTGTCCAAGGCATGGGAGCCCTGATGTCAGGGCTTATTGAGACAGAACCTATACCTGAGATAATCGAAGGCATAGAATCGCGTGGAGGCGTGGTTCTTGATAAGAAAAGCGCGAGGATTGACCAGGTTGAAGGTGCCAGAGCTGCATGCGAGCTGGGATATAAGAATATCGCTGTCAGCATTACATTGCTTCGAGAAGCAGGAAAACTTCGCAAGATAGAGAAAGAATACGATGTGAGTTTAATCCTGATCGGTGCGCACCTCACAGGAATTGGGTGCAGTGAGGCAGCGCTTCTTAAAAAAATAGATATCATCACAGGATGTGCCTCAAGAATCGTGCGGGAAGCAGTGCAACCCGTTCTTCAGGCAGGAACATCCGTTCCCATGTTTGCCATAACGCAGAAAGGAAAGGAGCTTCTTCTTGAGCGGGCGAAGGAAGTTGATTCGCCCATTCTCGTAAGCACAGCGCAATTGCCTGTGCTGCCAGAGCACAAGCAGCCAAGACCGCTTGGATAAGGAAGGATTCACATGAAACTGCCGGAGACGCCTGATATAGTTCTCTCAACAAGCTTGTTTGTCATATTCTTAATCGTATTGCTTGGACCATTTTTAGTCAGAAAAATTGAACGCAATCTCGAAGCCTTTCTTTTTTCTATGGGCATCGTTGCGGTTACTGTCGATACCGTATTACTTGATGTATCGTCCAATGCTCCAGATGAAATCCTGCCGAACTGGAATTTCGGACTGATTGAGAAGGCAATAGTAGATCCACTCGAAATCACCCTTGCTGTTTTGATTGCAGGGCTTCTTTTTCATTACGGTCGTGACAGGCTTAAAAGCTTTACAGAAATGATGCTCAATAAAGTCCCACTAAAGGTGTTTATCTTTTTGTTGGTTGTTATGCTGGGATTAATATCAAGCGTCATAACTGCCATAATAGCGGCTTTGCTTCTTGTAGAAATTGTCATGGCTTTAAAGTTAAACCGCAAAACTCAGATAAACCTCGTGATAATCGCCTGTTTTGCTATCGGGCTTGGTGCAGCGCTCACGCCTGTTGGCGAGCCCTTATCCGCAATTGTGATAAGAACTAAACTACAGGAGGATTTCTGGTATCTATTTTACCAGATCGGGAAATACATAATTCCCGGTATAGTTGGTCTTGGAATTGTCAGCATGTTTTTTATTGGGAAAAAGCAAAGTGCAGAGCTTCTAACCCCTCAGGAAGAAAGTGAAACATTAAAAGATGTAGGGATTCGGGCATTCAAGGTATATGTTTTTGTCATGGCGCTCGTCTTTCTGGGAATCGGTTTTATCCCAATCGCCGAGTGGTACATCAAATCCCTTGCGCCACAATTGCTATACTGGGTAAATACGGTCTCTGCCGTACTGGATAATGCCACGCTTGCTTCAGCCGAGATTACGAAGGACATGGCGATATTGCAACTCAAGAGCGCACTTATGGGATTGCTCATCGCTGGCGGGATGTTAATTCCTGGAAACATTCCGAATATTATCGCAGCGAATAAGCTTCGCATAACCAGCAAGGAATGGGCGAAGCTTGGAGTCCCGCTTGGCGCATTGGTGATGATTGCTTACTTTGTAATACTGTTTGTGCTGAAAATTTAATAGCAAAAATCAGTAAATTGAAGTATTAAAAAAATATAGAGGATATTATGTTTGAAAAGGTGTTATTCGCGACTGACCTTTCGGTGTATGCGCAGAAAACCTTCGAATGCATTGAAGAGATTCCAGGAATAAAAGAAATTGTGCTATTGCATGTGGTTGATGCAACGCATCCTTCGATGACCGGATGGATTCACGGACAGCATATCGAGAATGCCAGGATGCATCTTGAAGAGCACAAAATGCATCTTGAAAATCTCGGATTTAGGATAAAAACCAAAGTGGATGTGATAACAGAGGGCAGTATTTCACAATCCATTCTGAAAACTGCAGATGATGAGAATGCCTCCTTAATCTTGATGAATGCCCATGGAAAAAGCCTGATAAAAGGCTTGTTTCTTGGAAGCGTTGCTCTTGATGTATTGCGCCATGCAAAGACGGATGTCCTGCTCATGCGCTATAAATTAATGGAGAGCATTGATGGGGAAAAGCTTCAAAAGTTTTGCAATAGGATATTCTCAAAAGTGGTTTATCCTACTGATTTCTCCGAACCTGCTGAGAAGGCGTTATCATTATTAAGGAAATTGGATAGTATAGAAAAGATAGAACTTGTGCATGTGGTCACAAAAGGAGAAACGGAAGAAGAAATTGAAGCCGATATTCAGGAAGCAAAGAAGAAGCTTGATGATATCAAAGATGAACTTGGCAGCGAGGGCTTTAACGTAAACGCGCATGTCCGTGTGGGAAACCCAGCGGAAGAGATTTGCTCTGTTGCAAGGGATGAGGATGCGTCGTTGATAGTTATGAGCTCTCACGGAAAAGGCTGGATTAAGGAATTATTGCTGGGCGATACGGCTTATGATGTGGTCAAGAATACAAAAAGACCTGTTCTGGTCGTGAGAGCTAAATGAGATTTTGTATCTCGTATATATCAGACCGGCAAAAATAGAGGAGATACACCAGCAATTCTTTCCTTGGTGCCAATTAGTATAACAATATCCTTAGCCAATAATTGGGTATCGCCCGAAGGGTTAGTTATTGTCTGTTTGCCACGCTGAATTGCAAGCACCGTCACACCATATTTCGTTCTGAGCCTGACCTCAGCCAGAGTTTTTCCATCCAGGGTCGAATTTGCTTCTATTCTAATCGTTTCCATCTCAATATCAGGCAATTGCTGTTTTAATTCTGGAAATGCCGCATACTTTTGCTGTACACTTCTGAACATCTCATAACCATCTTTTCTAACCTCTCGGATGTGTTTTTCTATCTCGTTCACAGGAATAAAATACCTGTCCAACACCCTTGAGATAATCTCAATCGAGGTTTCGAACTCTTCAGGTATCACCTCATCTGCACCAAGTGAGTACAGTGGAGTAACTTCACTTGCATAACGAGTTCTTGCAATTATGTAAACAGATGGGTTAAGATTTCGAGCCAGTTCTACGATTCTTCGTGTCGCAGAGGCATCAGAAATAGCAATCACTATAGAGCGCGCTGTGGTAATATTTACATGCTCAAGAACCGCCTCCTTTGAAGCATCGCCGTAGATTATTGGAACACCATGTTTCTTCTCTCGCCTCACAGTTTCAGGATTTATCTCCAGCACTATAAAGGAAATCTCTGATGCTGATAGCACTTTTGAAATATTTCTGCCATTAAGGCCATAACCCACAACAATCACATGATCTATTACTTCCTCTCTCTCAAATTTTCCCTCAGTATAACGTCCAAGTTTCAGCACACCCGGCAGTGGTAAGCGCTCAACATAATCTGAAAACTTACCACTTCGTTGAATCATAAATGGTGTGAATGCCATGGTGATAATCGCGGACGCAAGAAATATCTGGTACTCATTAGCTGAAAGCAAACCAAAATTCTGCCCCTCCTTTGACAGCACAAAAGAAAACTCACCGATCTGGGCAAGTCCCACACCCACAAGCAGTCCAATCCGAAGCGGATAACCCAGAATAACGGGAACCAAAGTCCCGGTAACAAACTTAATCACAAGAATCGCAAGCACTGCCAGAATCACGATAATGGGATTGCGCAGCACAGAATTCACATCCAGCAGCATGCCTATAGAAACAAAGAAAAGAATACTGAAAATATCCTTGAGCGGCAGTATCTCGCTGAAAGCCTGATGCCCATATTCTGACTCAGAAATCACAAGACCAGCAAGAAAAGCACCGAGCGCGAGTGATAAACCCACCAGCGATATTAACCATGCAATCCCAAAACAAATCAACACAATGCTGATCAAAAATAACTCGCGACTTCGTGTCTGGACGACACGATACAGCACCATTGGAACAACAAGACGTGACACTAATATAACAAGACCCACGATCGCCAGCGCTTTGAAAATATTCAATCCTATATCAAAAGCAGATAAAACAGACCTTCCGCCCAGCATTGGCAGAAGCAGTACCATTGCCACAACGCTCAGATCCTGAAAAATCAATATTGCAGCAGACAGGCGACCCTTCGGAGAATCTATCTCACCACGATCAGAAAACACTTTAAGTACAATAGCAGTACTGCTCATTGCCACTAAAAAACCTAAAAATATACTTTTTTCGAATGAGAAGCCAAAGGACAGAGCTATCATTAGCACGATTAATGTGGTCAAAACAATCTGAAGAAAACCACCCACAAAAACAGCTCGGTTTATCCTGATAATCTCTGCAAGCGAAAACTCTACCCCAATCAAAAACAATAGTAAAATAACACCAACTTCAGCCAGAATCTCAATCGACCCAATATCCTTTACAACACCCAGCATGGAAGGACCAAGCAGCACTCCAGCTAACAGATAACCCACAATAGGTGCCACACGGAGATGATGAAACAAAAATGTAATACCGATAGCTACGGCTAAAATAATAACAAAATCCTGTAAAAAAGCCAGGTCTGCCATAACTTAAATAGCATATAGAGTTTACAACTAAATAAATAATTCACCTCTGCCACCTTTTTGTTGCAAACTTAGATAGATTCATGTCTATTGCAAGGGACGAGGACGCATCGTTGACAGCAATGAGCTCCCAACTGGATTAAGGAATTATTGCCTGGTGATACGGCTTATGATGTGGCCAAGAATACAAAAAGACCTGTTCTGGTCGTGAGAGCTAAACAAAATGAATGATAGAAAAAGTTATAAGAATCATTTAAACAGATTATTTTTCTATTTTTGTTCCGCCTTTCATAATTCTCAGATGGGTGTGAAGGAAATTGTCGGATGAAATGAAAGTTTATGGATGGCGATGGAATGTTGCAAGGGCAGCATTCAATAAAATCAAAAAAAGAGATTGGCTCCTTTTAAAAAGCACTCGTATGTTTGAATTGTCAGGGTTTAGAGCATAAATTTCTGGTTCCGATATAATTTTCATCCTTAGGTGCAAGCAGTTTTATGTAATAGCAGTGCGAATATTAAGTTAGGGAAGTTGGAAAATGTCTGGAACGACCGTATGCTATCATAAAAATGCGGAGGAATTTTAAATGAAATATCTATATGGAGATTCGACAGAATTCCCAATGCAGGTGGATTTTCTTGGGCTTCTGGAGAATTTCATCGATACCAGCGTAAAGTCCATAGAGCTTGAGAATACTGTTTTCAGCCTGAAAGAGGATATAAAAGACAGAAGAAGATTGAAGAACTCTGTTCTTGATGAGATGGACAGCTTTCTCATGACCGTTGAGAGGGCAATTTCTGAGGCTGTGGCGAGGAGCAAAGAGCAGGAAACAATTTTAGAATACGCGGAGAAAAGCAAAGAATTCCTTAAAAATTTCATAGAAGAAGGCAAGGCAAAGTTCTCTGAGGAAATCTTCAAGGAAATTGCTCAGTTCGAAGAAAAAGTGAATCAGGCTGATGAGGAGAATAGAAAAGCTCTTGAATCTTTTTTCATTCCTGACCCTGTACCCATATTAAATAAAAAATTCACGCTTAAAGCCTCTGAGGAAGGCTATTCTGCAAAAACAGAGGTTGAATGCGAGGGCAATATCTCTTACGTATTTAATATTGCCTCTTCAGAACTTCCTTTCTGGGACGGTCACGTAAAAGCCTTTGATTTTGTAAGAGGGGTGGAAATTCCAGCAAGGATGAGAAAGCCTTTCTTCAAGGCCGAACTTGAACCCGAGATTGCGGTCATAGATGATTATTTTCTCACGGATTTAGTTTTAACAGGCAGAGAACTTGAAGTTGTGTTCAGAAAAAGGCTTGATACCTCAGCAGAAAGGTTTAGATTAAAAATGGACTTGACAGACGAATTTCTGCTTGATGTATATCATGCAGAGGAAAATGGGGTGGAAAAGAACATCAAGGCAATCTCTGAACTAAAAGCTGCACTTAAGACTTTAAGACTGCGTGAGTTCGGAGAAAAAATAATGGAAGAAACAAATAATTTGTATTCTAAGAAACAGAAACTTGAGGCTTTATATTTACGTGGCAGGGATGTTTTTGAGGAGAATATCGTTTTTGAACTCATGCAGAAGGTTGCGGAAATTTTAGCTCCGACCGTTGAGGAGGTTAAAAAGCACAGCCCCTTGAAGGAAGAACTTTCTCTTAAAGCCGAGGATGAAGAAGGCAAAAGAAGCGAGATATACCTTAAAAAGTCGCAAATCAAAGAAAAACTTGGCGCGATAAAAGAAAAAGGAAATAAGCTGCGTGAGACCTTGGGTATAAGTTAAATGCCCCGGGAAAAGTGGTCGTCAGGCATAGGATTCATACTTGCCGGCATAGGCTCTGCTGTTGGCATAGGCAACATCTGGCGTTTTCCTTACATAGTTGGAGCGAACGGAGGCGGAGCGTTTTTGATTCCTTATTTGATAGCGGTGTTTCTTTTCAGCATGCCTCTTATGATGCTTGAGTTCGCCCTTGGAAGGCATTTCAAGACCTCTGTGGTGCCCACTTTCGCAGCCATAGGGAAAAGGTTCAGAATTGCAGGCTTTTTCCTTGTCTTTATAATGGGCGTGATACTGAGCTATTATCTTGTGATAACAAGCTGGGTGCTGGCATATTCCTTCTTTTTTATTCTGGGTATTTCTGTTCCGTTCCCTGCATTCATAGACTCCTATTACCCGCTGCTTTTCTTTTTGATTTCTGGATCGATATCTTTTTTTGTGGTAAGGGCAGGCATAAAGCAAGGTATTGAAAAACTTTCGAAGATACTCATCCCGCTTCTGTTTGTAATGCTGATTATCCTGCTGGCATTTTCACTTTCGCTGCCGGGCGCTTTAAAGGGTGTGGAGTTCTATCTCACCCCCGATTTATCAAAGCTGTCCAATCCCTTTGTCTGGACGGCAGCATTCGGGCAGGCATTTTTTTCGCTGAGCGTTGGTGTAGGCATAATGCTGACCTACGGTAGTTACATGCGGGATGAAAATATTGCAAGAAGCGCAGGCATAATCACAATCTCCGATTTGTTCGTTGCAATTCTTGGAGGATTCGTTGTATTTCCCATTGTATTCTCTTTCGGACTTGACCCAGCTTCAGGCGTGAATCTCGCTTTTGTTACTCTGCCGCCAATTTTTCATGAAATCCGTTTTGGGATTTTACTTGGCTCGGTTTTCTTTTTGCTCCTTTTCTTTGCTGCGCTCACGTCTGCGGTTTCAATGCTCGAAGTACCTGTTGCTACGCTGATTGATTCTTTCGGGTTCGAAAGGAAAAAGGCTACACTTATCGTCTCAGCATCTATAATGCTCATAGGGCTACCTCCGGCACTGAGCTATACCGCTCTTAAATTAACGCTTTTGGGGGCGCCTCTTCTGGATCTCTACGATTTTGCCTTCGGAACGATAGGAATTATTGTTGCAGGACTGGTTCTCTCCTTGGTTGCTGGATGGTTTGTTGACGACAAGGTGATATTCAAGCAGATTGGAGGCAGAAGGTGGATGCATGGCATTTTTATGCTGATTATAAAATTTTTTATACCTGTTGTGCTTTTTATTATACATGACGACTTAAGTAACTACGCATAATTTCTGTAAAATTGCGTTAGGCA
>CAYXIP010000062.1:0-9782 GCA_964465515.1 uncultured Candidatus Methanoperedens sp.
CTTGCATGGACCGCACCATTCAGCAAAAAAATCCATCAGCACAACTTTACTCATTTATTTTCCTCCTTAGCATGTACTGCTGCCACTAAGTATAATGTCATGGTTTAAAATAGTTGCCTTTTAACCCTCAAGGGCTTTTATTATCTCTTCTATATCTGGAAGCTGGGCAGTCGGGTAAACCTTCACGAATGCAACCTGCCCTTTTTCATCGATAATTATATTTGCCCTTTCAGAAAAACCATCCTTTTCCCTGAATATGCCGTACAGAGCTGCAACCTCGCCATGCGGCCAGAAATCGGAAAGCAGCCTTGTTTTCTTGATTCCCAGCTCTTTTGCCCATGCCTTTTTTGATGGCACTGTGTCCACGCTTATGCCAAGAGCAACGGTATTCAGTTTATCAAACCTGTTTTTATTCTTCTCAAGCGACTTCATCTGGGCTGCACATACACTTGTCCAGGCGAGAGGATGAAAAGAAAGCAGCACTTTTTTGCCTTTGAAATCGGATAAGGTGATATCCTTGCCGTCCTGATCGCTTATAGTAAAATCCTTTTCTTTTTCTCCAACACTAACCATAATTTAATTCCTCCTGTTTTCAATTACACCCTCTATCGGATGCAAGATAATATTTGAATCTTGCATATATTAAAGTTTTTGAAGCTCGACAGATTTATATACTGAATTTGCATAGTATATGCAGGTGGAAGAATGAGACTAAGTAAAAATAATCTTTTGATTATTGGGATTGTGCCAATAATCTTTGGTTTAATAATAATCTACAATTTCTTTACTGCTATTCAAACACTGGTGCCCAGGGGTCTGTCGACCTATCTGATCTACAGCCAGCTTGTTGCCATCGGAGCTGCAGTGTTCATAGGAGGCGCCATTTACTGGGCAATCCTTGTTTACTACATTTACCTGATTCAGGAGAACGAGGTTGTTATCCAGAGCAACTTTACCCAGCTTGCAGGAAGCGGGACTGCGCATCTTGAGAGCGCTAAAGAGCTGATTGCCAAAGTGCTGGAAGATATAAAAACTGTAGAGCGCAAACCTCAACAGTAATTTTTTATTTCAATACATTGCTGGCAGCCTCGACACCCTGCCCCATCTTCCTGACCACGTCGTTCCTGTGAAGCACAATCTCCAGAGCCTCTACTGTGCTCAGAATATCCAGTTTACTTATATTCCCCATGCTCCCTATCCTGAATATCTTGCCTTCAAGGGCTCCCTGCCCGCCTGAAATCTGGATTCCAAGTTCCTTTATCCCGCCACGCAGTTTCTTATCATCTATACCCGTGGGTATTTTCATCGCCGTGACCGTGTTCGAGTATTTGCTGTACCTGTTCAATTGCGGGAACATCTCGACGTTCATCGCATCCGCAGCGGCGCGCAGGGCTTCTGCATACATGGCATGCCTTTTGATGCGCGCCGGAAGCCCTTCTTCTTTTACAATCCTGAGAGCCTCATGCAGTGCAAAAAAAAGTGGAACAGCAGGCGTGTAAGGTGTCTGTGCGGTCTCTTTGGCTGCGGATTTTTTGTACGCTTTCAAATCCATGTAATAAGGCGGCTTCTCAACCATTGATTCCCATGCTGTCTTGCTCACCGAGATTGCGGATAAGCCCGGAGGAGCGCCTATGCACTTCTGCGAGCCAACTACTGCTAAATCCACACCCCATTTATCCACCAGCACCTCATCGCCTCCTATCGTAGTAACGCCGTCCATGATAAAGAGCGCACCGTATTTTTTCGCAAGCTCTCCAACCTCCTTTGCAGGGTTCTTGATGCCCACGGATGTATCATTATGCACCAGTGTTACGGCTTTTGCCCCCTCTGCCAGTACACTTTCGACTTTATCCAGTTCGATGGATTCGCCTTTTGTCCAGTCAAATTTGACAGGTTTTACATTGCCATAGCGCTCGCCAATCTCTCTGAACCGCTCCCCAAACTTGCCGTTCTCTATGGTCAAGAGCGTATCCTTCTCCCCTATCACATTCCCAACAGCCGCCTCCATTGCGCAAGTTCCTGAGCCGCTTATGATGTATAAGTCATTCTTTGTTGCGAAAAGCTCCTGCAGAATTGATCTGCATTCATTGTACATGTCGCCGAATTCCTTTCCGCGGTGTCCGATTATGGGTTTTGACATGGCGCGGAGTATTCGGGGGGCAACTGGCACAGGTCCGGGTATCATAAGCAAGGTATTTTCAAGGTTCATAATGCTCTCCTATTTTTTTCGCCTAATACAACTAACTTGCATGTATATTTTTTTGTCAAATACCCCGTATCTAAATACGAGGTTTATATACGTTAAAAGCTTGTATGTAAAACATGCACAAAGTCGGAATCGCGGATACCACGTTCTCACGAGTGGACATGGGAAAAATTGCAATCGACGAGCTGAAAAAAGGAGCATCGCTGCAGATAGAACGATATACAGTTCCTGGAGTGAAAGACCTTCCTGTGGCATGCAAGATATTGATCGAGGAAAATGGATGCGATATCGTGATGGCTCTCGGCATGCCCGGAAAAGAGCCCATAGACAGGATATGTGCCCACGAAGCCTCGCAGGGCATCATCTATGCACAGCTCTTGACAAACACGCACATCATCGAGGTCTTTGTGCATGAGGATGAGGCGAATGATGAAAAAGAGCTTGCGTGGCTTGCGGAAAAACGCACGCGTGAGCATGCGCAGAACGTTCTCAAGCTATTGTTTCATCAGGAAAAATTACAGCGCGAGGCAGGTACAGGACAGAGGCAAGGGTTTGCAGATGTCGGGGCTATAAGGCAATAATCCCTTAATAATTCTTTTAACAGGAATGATAGTATGATGGACAGGTTGGGGAGTGGGGGTTAGTGTATTTAAAAATAGATTTTCCTGCCCATCGAAAGCAGTTACAACATCATTATATTTAAAAGTAACGGACAGGAATTTTATCAACGGAAAGGTATAAATGTTATTAGCCTGTCTCTTTCATGTTACAAAAGCTTATAAAACATGAAGGTACGATTTAACATCAGATCGAAATGTGAGGAATCCATTAATGAATTTTAAAGGAAGCAGAACTGAAAAGAACCTTCTTGCAGCCTTTGCCGGGGAATCCCAGGCAAGGAACCGCTATACGTACTTTGCAAGCGCGGCAAGAAACGAAGGTTTGGAACAGGTTTCAGGTATTTTCCTTGAAACCGCTGATAATGAAAAGGAGCATGCCAAGGTATTCTTCCAGCACCTTCAGGGCGGTAACGTTGAAATAACAGCAATGTATCCTGCAGGAGTTATCGGGAAGACCACGGGTAACCTGCTTGCAGCGGCTGAAGGGGAAAAACTTGAATGGGGGACTCTTTATCCCGGATTTGCGAGGATTGCAGAGGAAGAGGGATTCCCGAAAGTGGCGGAATCCTTTACAGAAATTGCCGAAGTCGAACAATTTCATGAGCGACGATACAGGGAACTTTTAAAGAATGTGAAAGCAGGCTCGGTGTTTAAGAAGGAAAGAACCGTAAAATGGCACTGCAGGAACTGCGGCTATATCCATGAAGGTACTGAGGCGCCAAAGGTATGCCCTGCGTGCAAACACGCCCAGTCGTATTATGAGGTGCTGGCTGAGAACTGGTGATAGAATAAAAAACCGCAGATGAACAATAAAAGTTCCGCTCTTGATTGTGATATTGAACTCTGCGATTCTTTGTGCTGCCGCAACTGCGCTGTTCTGACAGAGGAAGAGGTTGCAAAGCTTATAGCAGGCGTCAGGAATGAATACTCTTTTGAAATAGAACCGAGAAAGTATTTCAGGCAGGCCAAAGGAGAGCATGGGATATACTATGCATTGAAAATCATCAAGGGGCGGTGCATCTTCCTGAACAAGGAGAAGCGCTGCCGCATATACAGATGCCGTCCGACGTTATGCGAGTTGTACCCGGTTATTGATGTAAACGCAGTGGATGAGCGCTGCCCGATTGCGTGCAAACTGCAGAAGGAGATGCTGGAGGTTTTGAAACGGCGGTATGCAGAGGAGATAGATGAAAGGATTCAAAACGAGCAGATATTTGTGTTTGTTTGAGTCACTTCAGGCTAAAACCATTTCTTTTTCGTGAATTGGCATTCTCTGCTTGGCTATTTCGCGCTCAGCAATGCGTATATTCAGCGCATTCAGGAATTTTACGAGCCTCTTGACAACGACATCATCCTTGTTGATCTGGTATAGCTTGGCATTCCCCACCTGCCGCGTCATTGTTACCATGCCAAGCTCTTCCAGCGCTGGCAGAGCCTTCATGAGAGTGGTGTAATGGATGCCTGCCTCATCTGCGATATCGGTGAGTGTGAGGTCTATGTCCTGGTATTCCCAGAGAACATCAAGGATTTTTGCGGTTGCAGAGCCTGTGAAGAGTTTTTCGAGGGACATGTTATTTTCCCCTTTCATCATGCACCCACCACTCGCCCTCCAGAGTATGCTCCTTCTTCCAGAGCGGAACCTCAAGCTTCAAACGCTCAATTGCCTCCCGAAGCGCAGGGAAAAGCTGCTCCCGGTGGCTTGCTGCCACAACGATATACACGATGTCCTCTCCTGCGCGGATGACGCCGGTTTTGTGATGCATCAGCACCTCTATTATTTCTTTTTTTTTCTTAAGCTGCGCACAGATTTCATCCATTTTTTTTCTCGCAAATTCATCGTAGCCCTCGAATTCAAGAAACTCGGTGCGTGCTTCGCCGGTTAGCGCTCTCACGATTCCTGTGAATGTCCCTATGGCTCCTGCTTTTTCAATATCCTTTGCTCTTCGAAGCTGATGGATGAGAGAATTCAGTGTGTGATATTCAGGCTGCTTCAGGACGATATCCACCAGTTCTTCAATATCAGCGCTTGGGCTATCCAATCTTTTAATAATGTTGGGCACCTCGACCTTGCCGAGCGCTATTTTAGGTAGTTTGCTGTCCTTGAATCCCTCAACTACGGCAAAATCCATCCCAGCATTTGCAAGTTCATCTAATGCACTTGTAAGATTATCATCATGTGAGAATTTCACAAGTTCGCTCGTGGAAACAGCCACGACAACATCGGCGCCGGCAAGAGCATGCTTTCCTGTGTCGGTATCGGGTTTATTAATCGTATGTTCATGTAGGTGCTTTATCGTCCCCACTGAGCCGTATTTTTTAAGAGCACGTATGAGTTTCTCAACCAACGTGGTTTTTCCTGATTTTTTATAACCCACGACTGAGATGATTCTCATAACTACATGGATTCGGGGGCAAAAATCCCAAGTGTATCGAGGGCATTTGCCAGCACTATTCTTGAGCAGTCAACCAGTGCAAGTCTGGCAGCCCTGAACTCGGCTTCGGCTGCCAGCACAGGTACATACCTGTAAAACTGGTTAAAGGCATCAGCAAGCTCCCTTGCATATATGGCAAGAAGATTGGGTTTTAACTCCCTTGCTGCGCTATCGATTGCATTTTCAAAGGATGCAAGCTTTTTAATAAGCGCAATTTCCTCCTCCTCAAGCAGGAGATTGGTATCGAAATTTTCATAGCCAATCCCTTCTTCCTGTGCGTTCTTGAGAATACTGCATGCCCTGGCATGCGCATACTGGATAAAGGGAGCGCCCTGCTTTTCAAAGTCCACGGCTTCATCCCAGTCAAATATGGTTGCTTTTTCAGGAGAGACACGGATAATATCATACCTCACTGCCCCTATGCTCACGAACGCCGCTACTTTCTTTCTAAAATCATCATCGGTATCAGGACGCTTTTTACTTACCTCTGAGTATGCAGCCTTTTCAACCTCATCGAGAAGTTCGTCAGCCGAGATAAAAACCCCGCGCCTTGTACTCATAGAGCCTTCGGGCAAGGAAACGAACTCAAAAATCACGATTTCAGGCTCCTTTATGCCAAGAATTCGAAGCATTGCTTTTAATTGCGATGAGATGAGCTTGTGGTCTGCGCCGAGAATATCGATCATCCTGTCGCATTGCGAAGCTTTCCATTCGTGGTATGCAAGGTCACGGGTTGTGTATAAGGACGTGCCATCTGAGCGCCGGATTACCAAAGGCTTTTGAATTCCAAGGTCGCTCAGGTCAACCATGAGCGCTCCATCCTTTATCTCTGCACGCTCATTTTGTTTGATGAGGTCTATGATCCTGTTGACATCTCCGGCGCGCACGAACTGCGATTCCCATATGAATTTATCATGGTGAATATTCATGCGCAGCAGGGTTCCTTTTATCCCTTCCATAGCCGTATCTATGGCATCCTTGAATTTCTTGACGGTTGTTGGGTCGCCGCTCTCATGTTGTTTCATGATAACATCAACTTCTGGAGAATGCTCTTTTTCATCCACAAGCGACTTGTTGGCATTGATATACACCTCTGCGATTGCATGGTCTTTCTTCTTCGTCTCGTCGAACTTGAAGTTCGCAAGTCCCCATACAACGACTGCAATCTGCCTTCCCATATCATTTATGTAGTACTGCGTCTCGACATCATAGCCAGCGCGCTTCAATATCCTTGCAAGGGTATCTCCTATTACCGAGTTTCTTATATGACCTATATGCAACGGACCGTCGGGATTTGCTGAAGTGTGCTCGAGGATTACTTTTCCCTTGTTATTCAGATTTCCAAAATTCTCCCTTTCAAGCAAAACATGCAGCAGGGTTTCGTTCAAGAAGATGCGGCTTACAAAAAAGTTTATATAAGGTCCTGCCATTTCTGCCCTGTCTATGTAAGAATCTGGCGGTATTTTGATGTTCTGATATATATTTTCACATATCTCTTTTGGGCTTCGCTTATATTTTGAGGCTAACTTAAACGCCACAGAGGAAGAGATATCTGCATGGGGGGATTCGCTCAAAGCCATGTCGTTTGTTTCAAATCCAGCCTTTGCTGCCGCATTGGATAAAACTGATGAAACCTCATCCTTGAATCTAAGGAACATAGCATGGTAACACACAAGCTTAGTACATAATTTTTTCTTAATCAAGAGTAAATGTTATCTTTTAGTGGTAAATAACATGGTAACAAATTTATCAGATACGATAAAATACATGGTAACAAACAAGTAATGATTGTATCCAGATGTGGTTTGAAAAAACATTATAACCCTTGAAAATGTAGTCATATTTTACAAGGAGACGATGCAATGGGCATCCGTATATATTCTACCAGAAACTGCCCGAATTGCAGGGTACTGAAGCAGTTTCTGGTAAACAAAAATGTACCATTTACTGAGGTAGATATGGCTACCCCGGCAGCACTTACTGAGCTGCGCATGAATGGAGTATTTACCATGGCTGCGCCTGTGCTGCAAATAGGCAATAAATTCCATACATATAACGAGCTGTTTACTCAGGACAGGATCAACCAGAGCACGCTGGAATCCATCCTTTGTGACGTCAAGTAATGGTGCAATAAACCTGCAATGCAGGTTTTAATCTGGGGCACAACTCACTGCAATGGGCGCTATCAACAAAGAAGGAGGAAAAATATGGGTAAATATATTGAAGTTCAAATATTGAATCTTATAGAGGAACATAAAGAGGAGCTTTTAGAGGCTTTTCTGCGAGAAAAAGCGCAATTCGCAAATCAAAAAAGCCGGAAAAAAGAAGTCCAGACAATACAGAAAACGCTCGGTGGCTCTTTAGTCTCTGCCATACCCAAGGTCAGAACAACAGACGGTCACCTGATGGACTGGGACAGGAACACCATTGTGAAACAACTTCTAAAAGAGACAAAACTCAGCGAGCAGTTCCACGGAAATACAGCCATTACAGAAGAGGAAGCTAAGGAGATAGCAAAGGAAACCGAGAAGAGGATAAAGGGCATGGGCGTAAAATTCCTCTCGGGTCCCCTCGTAAGAGAACTGGTCAACATCATACTTCTTGAACGCGGGCATACTGAATGGCGCAATATTTCAACACGCGTGGGTACGCCTGTTTACGATGCCTACAAAATCGACATGGGAACGGGTTTTGAGGCGAGAGATAATGCAAACCTCCAGGAAAATGCCGAAACCTCGCACAAGAAGAAAGCGGATAAGATGAGCAAGGAGCAGTACCTTCTCATGCTGCCTCCAAGATTAGCGGATGCGCATCTCAACGGCGATGTCCATATCCACGACCTCGAATATCTTGGAACACGTGCATTCTGCCAGGATTGGGATCTTAGGTACTTCTTTTATTACGGGCTTATGCCTGATGGCTCGGGAACGAAAGCAAGTGTTGCTGGACCTGCAAAGAAAGCAGAGGTAGCAATACTCCATGCAGTCAAGGCTCTTGGCAGCGCACAGACCAATTTCGCAGGCGGGCAGGGATTCTATAATTTCCTGACCTTCATGGCGCCTTATTTTGAGGGTATGAAGTACAATGAAATCGAGCAGCTCATGCAGATGTTTGTTTATGAAATGACTCAGATGATGGTGGCACGCGGGGGACAGCTCGTCTTCTCCTCTGTCCAGCTTTCCCCCGGTGTGCCTTTACTCTGGAAGGATAAGCCCGTGGTCTATAAAGGCAAGATATGGGATGGGGAGCAGGCTCCAAAGCGCACATATGGAGAATTCGAGCGTGAGGTTCGCCTTTCTTTCGAGGCATTGATGAACGTGATGCTCAAAGGCGACTACTGGGGAAAGCCTTTCAATTTCCCCAAACCAGAGATAAGCATAGAGCCTGATTTCATGCAGGAGGATGAGGAGTTCAACCGCTCGCATCCTGAGTTTCTGAGCTACCATGAGCTTTATACCAAGGCATTTGAACTCTCAGCTAAGTTCGGAACGCCCTACTTTGATAACCAGCTTCCCGAATACAGGGGCGCTGGAAAAGGTATAAGCTGCTACCAGTGCTGCGCCTACAATTTCTCTTCCTCGCACGAGCGGGATTCCGAATTCGAGGACAAGCTGTACTTCAGGGAAGGCAAGCATTTCTCGATGGGAGCCTGGCAGGTGGTTTCGCTTAACTGCCCGCGTGCAGCATACATTGCCAACAAGAACGA
Source organism: uncultured Candidatus Methanoperedens sp. (assembly GCA_964465515.1). GTDB lineage: Archaea > Halobacteriota > Methanosarcinia > Methanosarcinales > Methanoperedenaceae > Methanoperedens. The sequence goes on from CAYXIP010000062.1 coordinate 8,965, forward strand.
TGAGGCTCTCTTTTCCGAGCTTAAGAAAATGATGGAGATGTGTGTTGAGCTATTCAAGGTTAAGAAGAAATGGATGGATATAGTAATCGCGAATAACAGGATGCCCTTCGTGACGCAGAGACCCAAGGATCCTTTCACCTTGAGCCACGGCGAGATTGCGGTTGATACGAAAGGGCTTGTCTATACCATAGGCGTCGTTGGAATCAACGAGATGGTGCAGCACCATACAGGAAAGCAGGTTTATGAGAGCGAGGATGCAAGAAGGCTTGCTATACGTGCGATGTTCGAGATGAAGTTCTACGCGAAGGAATTAAGCGAGAGGCACGGCATGGAGATAGCGCTGGCAAGGACGCCAGCCGAGACCACGGCGCAGAGGTTTGCGGTCTCCGACCTTTTGCACAAGGAATACAGGAAGTGCGCGGAGCCGATCATCAAAGGGAACGTGCCCGAGGCACTTGCGCGCATCCATGAGACAAGGGATTTACCTGTCTATTATACAAACGGCACCCACGTACCTCCGGGTGCCGACATCTCATTGCCCCAGCGCATAAAGCTTGAGGAGACCTTCTTCCCAATCGTGGATGGCGGCAACATAATGCATATCTGGCTTGGCGAGGCTGCGCCCGACCCTCATGGCTTGATGGAGTTTGCGATGAATATAGCTAAGAATACTCAGGTCGGGTATTTTGCCTTCACGAAGGATATGACTGTTTGCATGGATGATTTCCATGTGGCTTCGGGATTGCTGGATGAGTGCCCCAATTGCGAGAGCGAGAACGTGGAGCATCTGAGCAGGGTTACGGGTTATGTGCAGGCTG
>CAYXIP010000063.1:0-9730 GCA_964465515.1 uncultured Candidatus Methanoperedens sp.
TGGCACATCCACGTAAAAAATGCAGTTATTCTCCCTGTGCAGCGTGGTTGGACTGGTTCCGAGCAGAAACTCTAACTCCCCTATGCGCGCATTGCTCTGAATCTTATTTATTTTCCTAAGTACTGTTTTTATATCCTTCCTGCGGGATGCCAGTGTTTCTGCAATAAGATATTTTTCTTTTTTAAGCTCAGCAGGAATATTAACTATTGCAATGTCCCCTATGACCTCAAAGCCCTTCGTGAGATGGCGGAGTTTCTCTTCGGGCAGTTTGCTTTTTAAAAGATCACGAAGGGACATGCCCTCACGCTTTAATGGCGCCTGCCAGCATGATAGCCCTTGCAACATCCTCTTTGACTCTAGATGTATCCACAAACACCTTTTCCATCAATACAGGAGCACCCCAGCCATAGCCATTGCCAAGGAACACAAGCGTCCTGAAAATAAGATTTCCCGATATACCATCAGGCGCAATGATAAAATTAGCTTCAGCGACAGCATCTTCTATCAGGATTGAATAATTCTTCGCATCGATTCCCATATCGCGAACTCTTTTTGTTACAAGCCGAGCCTCTTCAAGCGTCCTGTCAACACGCTCATCCCTTCCCTTATCCTCAAAACGTCCGCCTGAGAGAATTCCCACCTTTGCCTCGACGCCAAAACGCCTGATATGCTCCACGCCGCGTTTTATCAGCTCAACCTTATCCTCAACCGAATTTCCTTCATCAATACCAACAGGCGCAAGGAAAAAAGGGTTTCCGTTCGATGTTTCCAGCAATGCTACTCGGTATAATTTTTTAATTTTAAGTGAGTTTTTTAATTCAAGGAGAGTCTTGGTTGCGCTGAGAGTGCCCCTTACCGCACCATCGATCTCCCCGGCGACCAGTAGTTCAACCAGTTTTTTTGAGGGCTCGGTGGAATGGATTATTTCAAGTTTGGTACCTGTTGCCATAATCTCCTTTTCATCACCCACAAGCACAACATCGGCATACTCACGCGCAGCTTCTGCACTCCTTATAAGTTTTTCTGGGATTTTTCCGATACCAAGCCCGATTCTTGCGTGATTTTTTCTTGCCTTTTTCTCGATTTCAGAAAGGATGTTTTTTTCAGTCATCGTTCAGGTTTTTTGCCAAGTTCCTTTGAACGTTCGGATGCCGCAATAACGGCATCCATCATCGCAATGCGCACGCCCCGTTCTTCCATTACGCGAAGACCCCTGCTGGTGGTACCGCCCGGGGAGGTCACCATATCCTTTAATTCTGCTGTGTGGATGCCGTCCTCAAGCACCATTTTAGCAGCGCCAAGAACGGTCTGGGCTGCAAGCAATTTTGCCGTCTTCCTTTCAAGCCCCTCATGCACCCCGCCATCTGCAAGCGCCTCGATTATCGTGAATATATAGGCTGGACCGCTTCCTGATAATCCTGTTACTGCGTCCATGAGATGCTCAGGCAAGGTCACCGTCCTTCCGATGGCGTTAAAAATCGCTGTTGCAATTGCCATATCATCCTTTGATGCTGCACTTCCAGGACTGATGGCGGATGCGGCTTCCTTAACAATCGCTGCAATGTTCGGCATTACCCTCACCACCTTTGTGCCTCGCGGGAGGGTATTTTCATAAGTTTCAATTGTTACCCCTGCCGCTATTGATATGATAAGTTGTTTCTTTATGGAATTTTTAATCTCCGCTAAAACTTCTGGAACTATCGCAGGCTTCACTGCAATTATTATGACATCCGAATTCACAACAGCAGTGCAATTGTCCCTGCAGATGCTTATTCTATACTCTTTTTCAAGCAACTGCAGCTTTGCAGAATCCACGTCGCTGGCAAAGATGTTTTCTGGAGAAACAAGTCTGGCATAGAGCAAACCTTTAATCAGCGCTTCACCCATTTTTCCGGTGCCGATGAACCCGATTTTCATATTTTCCATGTCTGCAGTCATTGTAACTGTTAAAGGGAGTGATGCGATAAAAAGATTTTCATTAGATGGAGTGAGAATCAAACTTTAAAGATTTCTCGAATCCACAACCTCACCAGTTGTCGTGAAAAATGTCCCTCCAAGATGCAGAACAGGCTTGATCCTTGAAATATCAATCACACCATCCTTTACCGCCTCAAGCTCGCACGTCGTAGCCACGACCTTCCCTATAAATATGGTGTGGTCGCCCGCTTCTTTTGTGTCAATGACCCTGCACTCAAGATGTGCTGCGCATTCTTTCACGCACGGCGTTTTTAATGCAATGGAGTCAACGGGCGTTAAACCACACTTTTCAAATTTATTTCCTTCCCTGCCTGACAACGAGCCTGCAAGCGCCACTTCCTTTAATATATTCATCGTTGGAAGGTTGAGGACAAATTCCTTGCTTTTGCTTATGCATTCATGCGTATATCGGCTTCGCCCCAGAGCAATGGAAATCAAAGGAGGCTCTGCCGAGACGCTTGTTATCCAGGCAAGCGTAGCCACGTTTGGTCTTCCTTTTCTGTCTATCGAAGATACAAGTCCCACAAGCTGGGGAGCGAACAACCTGTTCGGTCTAATGTCGCATTCTATTTTCATATTAATCCTCCACTGATTCGTCTATCCATTTGATATAATCCTCCGAACCCTCGTCTATCCTGAACGATATCACGCAGGGCACTTCATAGCTGTGAATTTCTTTTACCTTTTTTTCAATTTCCTTTACTTTTTCGGATTTTGTCTTGACTATAATACCGAATTCCCCTGCTTCTTCGATATTATTTTTCCACCTGAAAATCGAAGTAATCGGAAAGATATTCGCGCAGGCAGCAAGACGTTCCTCTACAAGTTTTCTTCCGATTCTCATTGCTTCTTCCATATCCCCAGCGGTTATATATATGATTGAAAACATTATGACACCAAAACATAATATGCACGAAGATATTTAAGAATGCTTTGGGAGACTGCGTGTTGAATTATACTTATCTTGCTATTTTTTTGATTCTAATCTACTGGCTCCTTGTCGTGTTCCTTGACAGGCGCGGGATATTGAGCAGATACAATATCACTGCATACGGACCTGTACTGATGCTGCGCACCACGAAAGGTCAGGAGTTTCTTGACAAACTCGCAGTTTATAAAAGGTTCTGGAGGCTCTTTGCAAACATAGGTCTCCCTGCCATGCTCATAGGAATGTTCGTAATGTTCCTGCTGATATTGTTCATCGATTACTCGCTGATTCGGTCATTCCAGACGCAAACCGTCCCTGTGCCGAGCAGGTTCAACGAGCCCCGGAATATCTTCCTGATACCAGGCATTAATGAGTATATACCGTTTTACTGGGGCATCATAGCTTTAATCGTCACCCTTGCAGTGCACGAGTTTTCACACGCCATCCTGTGCAAAGTAGAGGGCATCAAAGTAAAATCAATGGGCATATTGCTTGCTATAATCCCCATCGGAGGATTTGCCGAGCCCGACGAAGAGCAACTGCTCGGGAAAAAAGAAGAGAAAAGCGAGATAGAAAAGCAGGAAGTAGTCGAACCTAAAAAGCTCGCAACCCGCAGCGAGCGCATAAGGGTGCTTACGGCAGGCGTGATGGCTAATTTCGTCACCGCGTTGATTGCATTCATCCTCTTCTTTTCACTGCTTGGCTCAATTTCTCCCGTCGGGGATGTGATGGTTACAAGCGTGGTTCCGGGATACCCGGCGCAGCTTGCGGGAGTAAAGCAGAATACGATTATTACCGGCATAAATGATAAACAGGTAAATAGTGCCAATGATTTCCTGTCCTATGCCAGGAATCTGCAGCCTGGAAATAATGTTACGCTTCATGTGGTAGAGAACGGGGTAAGAAAGGAGATAAGCATGGTTGCAACAGGAAGCAACGAAACACGAGGCGGCGTGATGGTATCCCGGGTAATAGAAGACTCGCCAGCGGAAAAAGCAGGCATACAGGCTGGCACGATTCTTGTCAGGGTGAATAATACAGAAATCAAAGTGCTCGATGATTTCATTAATTTTATGAATTCCACTGCGCCAGGACAGAAGGTGGATGTGTACCTTCTGAGCAACAGTTCTGTAAATGCATCTACAGCAGTATTCAGGAATATTGAACTCTCGAAATATCCTGGGGAGGGCATAAATAAAGGTTTCCTCGGGGTTTCTTATTCTCCCGAGGAGGGGGCAATCAGTTATTCCGTAGGTATAGGAATAGGTCAATTTCGTGCAAAGGACTACCTGAACATGTTGAAGAGCATACCTTCAATGATGACAGGTATAACAGGCTGGGTCTTGCTTTTCAGTTTACCTGTTTTCGGTCTTGGAGGAGAAGGATTCCCGGGCTTTAGCGGTTTACTCACCAGTTTCTATGAGCCAACAGGATGGGCAGCTCTGCTCGGAATTGGGATATTCTGGATTTTGAACATCCTGCTCTGGGTTGGCTGGATGAATTTCTATGCCGGGCTTTTCAACTGCCTGCCTGCGGTGCCGCTTGACGGCGGGCATGTGTTCCGCGATGTCATGGCCTCGTCGCTGTCGAAGATTATTGGAAACGGCGAGAAGGTGGAGAGGCTATCAAGCGCGATTGCAATTTTATTTGCAGTACTGATTCTTATGTCGTTTGTATTTGTGATTATTGCACCGTACGCAGCACATGGGTTTCAGTTATTTCCCGGTAATTCTCATCAATAAAAGACTTGCCTCGTACAGCACAATAAACGGCACAGCCACTATTAGCTGGCTGAAAATATCAGGTCCCGGGGCAATTATTGCTCCAACTATCAGCAGGATGATGTATGCATGCCTCCTGTAATAAGCAAGGGTTTTTCGGGTTGTGACGCCAAAGTGGACGAGAAGATTCAGTATCAGAGGCAGCTCGAATGCAACTCCTATTATTACAGTTGTCATCACGATAAAATAGATAAACTCATAGACCGAAAAATTTGCATTTATTCCCAGGCTCATGGCACTCTGATAGAGATAGCTCAGGAAAAGCGGGAGCATGTAAAAATAGGCATAACCTGCGCCGGTTAAAAACAGAAGTACAGCTGCGGTTATTACAGAAATTATCAGGGATTTATTTCCGTATATTGCACCAGGCAATCTGCCTTTTAACCCTCTATATGCATAATACAATGCAGGCGGGGATGCCAGAAGAGCCCCGAATATAAGGGACATCTTGAACTCAAGCAAAATCACTTCCAGCGGAGTGAGATATACTATTTTAGGTTTATAAAAATTCAAATTCTGGGATATATTTAATAGATCATTGGATATCCTCGTCAGGTTACTCGCGATGGCAGAATTATTAACCTCCATGGATATCGAAGTGAGATTTTGAGACATATTGATTAACTGCCCCGAAGCATCCTGCTTGGGCAGGTTCAAACGGAAGAACATATCGGTTTCTATTTTTCTAATTACCTCCCCCATGAAGTAAAAAGAACCAAGTGCGCCTATTCCGAAGACTGATGCAATGTAGAGCAGCTTTTTTCTCAATGAGGAGAGCATCAGTGAAAAATCTTCAAGAGACATTTCAGGTTCCTATCTGGAGCGGCTCTGTTATTTTCCTCAATGTGGCTATTGCGGAGAGCGCAGCAAGAAAACTTGTTTTTGGATTAGCAGGAGAAGGGACATTTTCAATGCGGCAGGTCAACGTGCCAAAATCCCCCTCCACATTAATCTCATGTATGTTTTTTGTGGCTTCGGGGTCAACAAAAACCCTCACCAGTGTTTTCTTTGCACCGATACCTGCAAGGCTCAGGGAAGCTGCAACATTGACGTTTTCTGGAAATGCCCGAACAGCATCGTCTGCGCAACCTTCGAATAACATTGTCTTCCCGTGTAAAGAGGAAAGGTCGAGGTTATGCTCAAGAACAAAGGGTGCGCCCAGAAGGCTTTCAGGGTTTTTTGTTGTGGAAAGCACTACTTTGTATATCGAGGCAATGGATGTTGATTTTAATCCATCGAGTCCGGCAATGGCTCCCGATGGTATGTATATCATGGAGTTTCTTTCTTTTGCGACGCGAGCAAACTCCTCCAGCAGCTTTGAATCCATTAAAGCTCCGACACTTAAAACCATGAGGTCTTTTCCTTTTTCCAGCACAGAAAGTCCAAGTTCGCGCACTGCTGCCTGTGAGGCACATTCGACCACGATATCAGCTCTGGAAATTAATTCGTCTGGTGAGAGTACTTCTGGTTTATTTTTAAGCGTTCCAAGAAGGCGGGCACAATGTTCTCTTTCCCTGTCATAAACAGCTACAAGCTTTGCATTGATAATCTCTGTGTCGACTGCCTTACAGATTTCAGTGCCTATGGCACCGCAGCCGATTACTCCAATTTTAAGCATAATTTTTTCTAATACATTAACAGTAGTATATAAGTAATCTGAGGGTTATTAATCATCGGGATTGATCATGTTATTAACAGAGCTTGAACGTTTCATCGAAGAGGATCTGGGCTATAATGAGGTTTCATGCAACATAATTCCAGACTGCGAGGCGCAGGCAGAAGTTGTGACCAATGAGAACGGCATTGTGGCAGGACTTCCTGAAGCAACGCAGGTGTTCGAATATTTTGATGTATTTGCCCCGACAGATTTTATCGATGGCGATTTTATAAAGGAAAATGACGTCATATTTGCACTGGAAGGAGGAGCCAGGTCTATCCTGAGGGCAGAGAGGCTTGCGCTTAATTTCCTGGGAAGGATGAGCGGTATTGCCACGCTGACGCGCCAGTATGTTGAGAGAGCAAACGGACCGAGAATCGCATGCACAAGAAAGACCACGCCAGGCTTTCGCAAGTTTGAAAAAAAAGCGGTAATCGCAGGCGGGGGCGACCCTCACAGGTATAACCTTTCAGACGCTGTCATTATCAAGGATAACCACATAGCAGTGCTCGGACTTGAAACAGCCATAAACAACTCAAAAAAAATCGCAAGCTTTACCCAGAAAATAGAGGTTGAGGTTGAGAATGCAGATGATGCGGTTAGAGCAGCAGCGCTGGGCGTGGATATAATCATGTTCGATAATATGTCTCATCTTGAGATTGAGAAGGCGGTGAGGATTCTTAAGGAAAAAGGTTTGAGGGCTAATATTCTCCTTGAAGCTTCAGGCAGCATTACGCTTGAAAATCTTGTCAGGTATGCCAAAACAGGTGTTGACATTATCTCTATTGGCGCACTGACGCGCTCTTCAAACTGGCTTGATATCAGCCTGCGTATTACAAAGACCTGATTTTTGGATCTGGCTATTGTAAGCTTGAAAATTGTTGCCAATAAGATTTATTACCTTGACAAAACAGAACAATATTGAGGTTGGGGTTAGTAAATAGTCCTATCCTATCCATAACTTTTTTGGCCCCAACCTTAAATCAATCGGAATCTTTATTAACCCGTTAATTTATTTATATACATAGGGAAAAACGGGTTAAAAGCGTTAATGTAAATGGTGTATTCCGATGTTAGAGACTCGACAGGAGAGAGTAAAATTATTAAAAGCAGGTATCACAGGAAAAACAATTGAACGGCTTTACATAGCAGGAAATAATTTCAAAATAGTGTGCAGTCCTGTATTTCTTGTTGAAATTGATATGAAGGTAAATAAAAATATCGCTGTAAGCCAGGAAGACACTTCCGGATTAAATCCTTGCGCTGCTGCTCTTGAGTAGGCAAGAAATGCTATATCCTGGATTATATACGGAAAAATTAGCGCTCAGGCTGAGAGTTGGCTTTTAGCACGAGCTGTGCTTGATAGCCTTTGTGGGGCATGCATCCACGCAGGCGCAGCATTCGATGCAGTCCTCCACGCGTGTTGCATGTGATTTTCCCTCTATTATATCAAAAACATTCGTAGGGCAGACCTGGACGCACTCCCCTGCTCCGTTACATTTGTCTTCGTCTATTTCGATGGTCACGACGGCTTCGTATTTCTTTACTGCCATGATTTTTCTCCTATAATCGGTTAGTGTTTTTATTGCAGATTAAAGGTTTTGGTTTAGAACTGCTGCAACTTTATCCCCACGTTCGCCTTCACCGCCTTCCGATACACCATATTCGCCGTCGCCACATCCTGAATCGCAAGCCCCGTCGAATCAAAAACCGTAATATCTGAATCCTTCGTTCTTGCTTTCTTCTTCCCCACAATTACCTCGCCCAGTTCTCCAAAAATGTCCTTTTCCTTAATCAACCCCTTCGCCAAGGGCACATTCACCTCCCCCGAATGCGAAGCCTGCGGAATGTCGTCCACCACCACTCTTGCACGCTTCAATATCTTCGGGTCAAGCTCCTCCTTCCCTGGAGCATCGGCGCCGATTGCGTTGATATGCGTGCCCTCGGCTATCCACTCGTTCATAACTATCGGTTCTCTTGATGGCGTTGTGGTCACAAGGATATCGCAGTCGCATACATCCTCGATGCTTTTCTTGGGAACTATGTCACAACTGATTATTTTTTCCATTTCATTTTTGAATGCAAGCGTATGCTTCTCCTGTGTGCCTGTGGCTTTTATCTGCTCGATATCAATAACTTCCTTTATTCCCAGAAGCTGCGTCCTTGCCTGATTTCCTACGCCTACGAAGCCCACTACTTTCGAATTCCTCCGCGCAAGGTATTTCACAGCCACACCGCCGGCTGCGCCCGTTCTCATGTCGGTGAGATAAGTGCCATCCATTACCGCAGTCGGCGCGCCGGTTTCGGTTGAATTGAGAATTACAAGCGCCATAACAGTAGGCAAGCCCTTCTCTGGATTATCGGGATGAACGTTCACTATCTTCACCCCCGCAATATCCGGCTCTTCAAGATACGCAGGCATTGTCCTCAGGTCGCCGTTGTGCTTTTCGAAATAGAGATAGAGCTTTGAAGGCATCTGAACTTTCTTAAGCCCGTGCTGCATGAACGCCTGTTCCACGACCTTGAGCGCTCCTTTCATGTCCAGCAGCGATTCCACTTCTTTCCGATTGAGCCAGAGAATCTGATTTTCCATATTTTCCCCTTGAAATATAAGAATGGTAATAATCCGATAAATAATATACGCTTTTATCGACAAATATTGCCGCTTTCATTATGTCTATTTTTGCCTGAACTATAAGACTCCCAGAATTGTTTAAATATCACCCTTGCTATTAAGGAGCAAAATGACCCTTGAAAAACTCGATGTAGCCACCCTAAAAAAATCCGGCTACATGAAGCAGAAGCAAAAAGACCTTTTCGTCGTAAGGCTGCGCATGCCCTGCGGCAACGTTACATCCCCCCAGCTTGAAGGAATAAGCCGGATTGCAAAGAAATACGGCACGGGGTACATTCACATCACAACGCGACAGGGTATGCAAATCCCGAACGTGGATATCCACAACCTCGATGCAATCACAAAGGAACTTGAGGATAACGGCACTCCTCCTGGCTCTTGCGGACCCCGGGTGCGCAATATCATCTCATGCCCCGGAAACCTTGAATGCAACTACGGCATCATAGATACCTACGGTCTGGCAGGCGTTCTTGATAAGGAATTTTTCGGCGAGGACATGCCTGTAAAAATAAAATTCTCGGTAACAGGATGCCCCAACGCCTGTGCCAAACCGCAGGAGAACGACCTCGGGGTGATGGGAATCCTCAAGCCTGCCATCTATTCAGAAGAATGCACGGGTTGCGGGACATGCACCTTTATGTGCCCTGAAAAAGCCATTGTCGTGGAAAATGATAAGGCAAAGATACTGTGGGACAAATGCAACCTGTGCGGCGCATGCGTTGGAGCGTGCCCCTCTGACCTAATCTTAGAGG